>JAHEYG010000062.1 GCA_023251725.1 Sphingobacteriaceae bacterium
TTCCATTCCTAACTGCGGGGCAATGTCGGAGGCATAAGAACCATCCTGACTATCAATATTCAGTAAAAAATGAGCCATTGCTATTGTGCCGTCGTGCAAAACAGCCTGGGCGTTATACATGCGGCTCACCACTTGCCAGGCGGTTTTTAATTTAGAATCTATTGTTTCGGTATGTTTTTTGCCGGGCATAAAAATTAAATTATTTCATTGTGTTGATAAATTTTATGGTAAGCGATTTTGTTTTCACTTAAAATTATTTTTCGTTTTAAAGAAAGTTTTGGTGTCATTTCACCTCGTTCAACAGTCCACTCTGTATTTAGTAATTCTATTTTTTTAATTTTTTCGTATTGAGCCAATTCGGCATTAGCGATTTCAACTTCTTCATTAATTCGCTCAATTACTTCCTTGTTTTTAACCATTTCTTCATTTGAATTATAAACAATGTTTCTTTTTTCGCACCACTGTTTTAAATTTACAAAAGAAGGAACGATAAAGGCTGACGGAAATTTTTCGTTTTCCCCTATCACCATGGCTTGTTCTATAAAACGACTTTCTTTTAATTTGCTTTCGATAACTTGTGGTGCTATGTATTTCCCGCCCGAAGTTTTAAACATTTCTTTTTTACGATCGGTAATTTTTAAAAATTTCCCATCTTCAAAAATTCCGATATCTCCTGTATGAAACCAGCCCTCTTTATCTATCACTTCTTTGGTTAATTCGGGTTGTTTATAATATCCTAACATTACATTGGGGCCGCGCGCATAAACTTCTCCATCTTCTGCAATTTTTACTTCTACATTAAATAAGGGAAGTCCAACTGTTCCGATTTTTATTTTATCATCGTCGTAATTATTTACAGAAATTACGGGTGACGTTTCTGTGAGACCGTAGCCTTCCAAAACTTTTATTTTAGCCGAAAGAAATACGCGTGCCAGCCGCGATTGAAGGGCTGAGCCACCCGAAACAATTGCTACCACATTCCCGCCAAGGGCTTCGCGCCACTTATTAAAAATTATTTTATTGGCAATTTTCAATTGAAATTCGTACCACCGGCCATTAGATCCGTGCTGCTCGTATCTCAAACCAAGTTTCAATGCCCAAAAAAACAGAACTTTTTTTATTCCCTTTAATTGAGTTCCGGTGGTAACAATTTTTTCATATACCTTTTCAAGTAAGCGAGGCACAGTAACGAATATATGTGGTTTTACTTCTTTTAAATTGGCTCCAATGGTATCCATACTTTCGGCGTAATAAACAGATAATCCATGGCTGGTATATAAATAAGAAATCATTCTTTCGTAAACGTGATTTAAAGGAAGGAAACTCAGCGCGCGCCAATTATTTTCGAACGGACATAAATTTTTTGTGGCGATTACATTGCTAATAAAATTACGGTGTGATAACATAACGCCTTTTGGATTACCTGTAGTACCCGAAGTATAAATAAGAGTTGCTAAATCATCGGGTTTAATTTCGGATTTAATTTTTTCAAGAATTTTTTCCTGTGGGGCATTTTTTCCGTTAGTTATTAAATCTCTAATTGAATCGATTTCTGCCTTTTGCTCAAATGTAAATATTTTACGGATGGTTGATTTTGAAGAACAGGATTTTACTTTTTCATAAAGGGCTTCATTTGAAACAAAAAAATATTTTATATCTGCTTCAGCAATAACATGCTTAAGATCATTTTCGCTAATGGTAGGGTATAACGGTGTGTTAATTGCTCCTGTTTGCAGACAGGCATAATCCACAAAATTCCATTCGGGACGATTATTAGATATCAACCCGATTTTATCGCCCGGCTGAACTCCCATATTAATAAAGGCGTAACTTAAAAAATTAACCGTGTCGATATAATTTTGTGTACTGTGTTTTTTCCAAACACCATTTTCCTTGGCCGCCAAAGCATCTTCCTTTTGGGGCAAATTCTTCAGGTTGTGAAGCAGGTCAAATAAGCGGTAGTTTTCCATTACTAATTCTTATATAAATTTATACGCAGGTTGTTTCAAATGGTTTTATAATATTACAATTATTTTTCCAAAATTACTATGCATGCATAAATTTAATGTATATTTGTATTAAGAGCAAATATTAATGAAAACAAAGCAAATTTTAACGGAAATGCTTCACATTGAGTTTCCGCTCATTATGGCGCCCATGTTTTTGGTAAGCAATAAAGAGATGCTAATGGCCGGGATGAGAAACGGAATCATGGCGGTTTTTCCATCCCTTAATTTCAGAAACGATGGCGAATTGAGTAATTTATTAGACGAACTGAATAATTATCATTCTCAATTCCCAAACGGAAATTATGGCGCGAACCTCATTGTTCAAAAAACCAATCCTTATTATATAAAGCACCTTAAAATTTGCGCCGAAAAAAAAGTTCCTTTTTACATTACTTCATTGGGCAATCCAAAAGAAGTGATTGAAGCTGCTCATAGTTATGGTGCCAAAGTATTTTGTGATGTTACCAATATGGCTCATGCCCAAAAATGCGCCGATCAAAATTGCGATGGTTTTATTGCGGTTGGTCAGGGTGCAGGTGGTCACGCAGGGCCAAATCCATTGCAAGTATTAATTCCGGCATTGAAAGAACAATTTCCGAATTTACCGGTTGTTGCTGCCGGTGGCATTGTAAGTGGTACGGGACTGTTATCTGTTAAAGTATTGGGAGCAGATGGCGCATCCATAGGAACGCGATTTATTGTCAGTAAAGAATGTAAAGTAAATGAAGCCTATAAACTAGCCATTATTGATGCAGGAATGGATGATATTGTGATGACGACTAAACTTTCAGGCTCGCCCTGTACCGTTATAGCCACCCCTGAAGCGCAAAAAATGGGATATACTCAATCGTGGTTCGAAAAATTTATGAGCAATAATCCACGCAGTAAAAAATGGTTTAAAATGTTAGTGCAGGCGAGAGGCATGAAAAAACTGGAAGAATCGGTTTTACCGAATAACTATAGTAAATTATGGTGCGCCGGCAAATCGGCCGAATTAATTACCAATGTTTTGACTTGCGAGGAAATTATTAATCAAATAAAAAATGAATACAGTCAAAAGCTAAAGGAAATAGTGAATAATAGTTTATAGTTTATGGTTTATAGCATTTCTACTTTAACTATTGACTATCAACTTCCCCACAACACAATAAAACAATTACTTCCCCGTTATTAAAATATTCCCTTACAAATTCCCGCTTCATTTCCCTTCTGTTAAAGAATTTTAAATTCCTCAATTTTCCCCGGTATTTTTTTAAATCTTTCCCCGTTATAATAGTATAGAAAAGGAAAGCGTTATGTTAAGTTTAAAAAATAAAATCGAAAAACTAAAGCGTGTACATTATATTGTTACGGGATTCTTATTTGTGGCTACTTTGTTTTTTTGTTCATACACCGCTACCGATCTTAAATTAATTAATACTTCGCTATCGCATTTTGGTATTTATAATAACATTGGAATTTTATGGAACGCTTCAGTTTTCCTAATAGGAATTACACTTTTTATCGAAGCCTATCTAAATATAAAAAAGTATTCGCATGCTAATTGGTTGTTGTTCTTATTTGCTGTCTCCATCCTTTGTTTGTTACTAACGGCCACTATTAACATGAAACATGCCATTCATTTTTATACCGCTTACATTTATTTTATCGGTTTTACAATTTGCATGTTTTTATTCGGGTTCCTGCTAATTAAAACGGATTTCAGAATTGGAATTACCTCCATCGTTATTTCTTTGTTGTCTTTGATTGGCCCGGTTGGTATATTAATGTATTTAGGGAGTTTTGCCATTCCGGAACTGACACATACCTTATTTGTTTTTATTTGGATGATAATTATTCGGTTTGAGAATAATTATAAAAAATTTCTGAAAAAGTTACGTTTGAATTCTGAACCTGAAAAATTAAGAGAGCAAATAGATTCGTTTCCGGAGTTCGTGCAAGAAAGTTCATTCTAATCGCAAAAAAAATTCTACATTTGATTACTAAGCACAAAATAACATGTCTTCCCCGCTTAATAAAAATATCGATGTCAGTTGCTTTGTTGCATTAGGCGATTCTATTACTTCAGGTTATGCCGATGGGGCTTTATATTGTAGCGGGCAACAAAATTCATTCGTAAATATTATGGCCCGGCAGTTTAAATTAATCGGTGGGGGGAATTTTAAACAACCATTGGTCAGTAAAGATTCTGTTGGTACAAACGCGGAAGGTAAATCGCGTTTGGTATTGCATCAATTTAAAAATAGCGGGAGGAAGCACTATTTAGAACTTTCTTATTCAGCTTCGCCGGGCGATGCCGAAGTTTTTTCTTCTAACAATTATAATTCTTACGGTCCATTTAATAATATGGGAGTACCGGGTGCAAAAATTATTTCATTGGTAAAAAATGGCTATGGGAATAAAAATAATGGGGTAGGCAACTACAATCCGTTTTTTACACGAATGGCTTCTAATTCTGATAAGGCTTCCGTTTTAGGGGATGCATTGGCCTTACATCCTACTTTTTTTTCATTATATATAGGTAATAACGATGCATTGGCATACGCTTTAAGCGGATGTGTAACGGATGAGATTACTCCGTTAATGGGACCTTCCGGTGTTGGTTTTGAGAATACTTTGGATTTTATTTTGCACGAGTTAGTAAAAGAAAATGCAAAAGGAGTAATTGGAAACGTACCCGACATTACTTCCATTCCTTATTTCACTACTTTGCCGTATAACGGTTTGCTAAAGCAGACTTTAAATTCGATAAAGCCTATGGAAGAAGGTGAATTAATATTATCGGATATTTTATTGGATGGGGAGAAGGAGGATTATTTATCAGGAAAATTACCCATTCCCAAAAAATATTATTTAACGGCTGTGGAAGTATTGAAAGTTCAAAACGCAATAACGGCCTATAACCTAATTATAAAAGCAGCCTCCCTTAAATTTGGTTTGGCATTTGTGGATGTAAATAGTTTAATGAAAACCTCGAAAACCGAGCGCTTTTACAATGAAAAATCGCATCATCTCAACTATAAAAAAAAAGGTATTTTTTCTCTGGACGGACTTCATCCAAATCCATTTGGTCAGGCTTTGCTTGCTAATGAATTCATAAAAGCTATAAATCTCAGGTATGCTTGTGCAATTTCATTGGTAAATAGCAGGAAATACATGGGAAATACGTTTCCGTGATCTTAAGTGAATTGAAACAATAATATCTTCCAAATATTTCATTTTTTGTCGTAACTTTTTGGTCTAAAAAACGTAAAATTATTTAGATCAAATCTTAAATGCCGGAAGAAAAAATAAGAAATAAACTCCCAAAGGAACCATTTACAAACATTGCTCTCTCTTTATCCGGTGGGGGGTTTAGAGCTACTGCTTTTCATTTGGGAATGATAACTTATTTATCCACCGGAAAATATTTTGATAAAAGTTTGCTTGAGCGTATCCGTATTTTATCTACGGCTTCTGCCGGAACTTTTACCGGAGTAAAATATGTTACAACAATAAAAAACGGCGGCACTATTAAAGATTGCTACAAAAGCATGTATACATTTATGAGCGATTGTGATTTGGTTTCTCAATCACTTCAATATTTATCCGACGATAAAAACTGGGACAAAGGAAGGCAAAGAAGTTTAATTAACGCTTTTGCTTCGGTGTATCATAAAGAATTTGAAACCGAGACTTTTGGTTTGCTATGGAAGGAGCTTCCGCAAATTCATTTAAAGGAAATAAGTTTTAACGCCACCGAATTTAATTTTGCACTACCATTTCGTTTTCAGAAATCGGAAAGGTCTAGAACCAGCCTTCATCATGAATTCATTGGTAATAATAAAATACATATTCCTATTGACGTGGCTAAAGAAATTCGTTTTTCGGATATCATT
This sequence comes from Sphingobacteriaceae bacterium, assembly GCA_023251725.1. GTDB lineage: Bacteria > Bacteroidota > Bacteroidia > B-17B0 > Aurantibacillaceae > JAHEYG01. The sequence continues at coordinate 5,888 of JAHEYG010000062.1, forward strand.
GCGGCTTCGTCGTGTTTTCCATTCGGATTTGAACCCATTAATTTTCCGGATGATTTTGTGCACGATGAGGCAGTAAAATTAAAAGACAAAACATTATTGCCGCATTCGGTATACGACGGCGATAAAATTGATTACCCGATTGGATTAATGGATGGTTCAATTGATGATAATCAGGGTGTGGAGGCCGTTGTACAAGCCGAAGAAAGAATGAAACAATATCCCGACGAATTGAAACAATTTCGTTCGGATGATTTAAAGTCAGTAGACCTTTATATTATTTCTGACGCCTCGCCGCCAAAAGAAAAAGGATACATCAGAAATACTACCGATAAAATACCTTTTGTAGGAAAATGGAATTTTGATAGTTTGCGTGTTTTTGGAATTTTAAGTGCACTTGCAGGAACAGCAGCTATTGTAGATGCATTTTTTGTTTCTCATAAAACATTGGTCATAGCTTTATCTATTTTTGGGACCTTAGAACTTTTGGTGGCCTTGGTACTTCTTATTTTTTCAAGGGGAGTTACCGGTTTAACCCGAAAATTGGGAGTGCCCGATTTTGTAGTAAAAAGATTACTTCATTTCGATAAATTAAAATTTGGTACCATGTATAATTTGTTTGTGAACAGAAGAAAGTCGGCCATGAAATTAGTGTCGGATGTTTTTATAAAACAAATGCGATGGTTCAGTTATGAAAGAGTTTACGGCGATGCACAATGGAGACCCAGACTTATAATGAATGCAGTTTTTGAACTTACGGAAGAAGAAATAGTAAAACGAAAGAAAAAATATCCTTATTTAAGTAACGAATTATTAGAGCCCGGAGAAAAAATAATTTCAGCAGCTTCAAATTCATGCAGTATGGCAACAACGCTTTGGTTTACTACTGAAGAATTAAAGGGAGATAAAAATAAACTCGATACTATTATAGCCTGTGGACAATTTACCATGTGTTTTAATTTATTGGAGTACATCGAAAAATTTGTAAAGAATAAAGAATGCCGGCAAGATTATGATTCGTACAACGAAGAAACAAAAAAGGGCATAGATGAATTGTACCGTAGTTTATTAGAAGACTGGAAAAAATTTAAAATAAATCCTTATTGGATGGTGGAGGAATGGAACAAATGATAAGATTAGCAGTAATCAGTATTCGGTAATCTGCTATACGTTTTATATTTTGTGTTATTTACATTTTTGTATTTTCAATGGCACTTTCCAATTCAGAACTAAATTTTTCCTGTAGCTCAGTATCCCACTTAAAAACATTTTGCATGAAAAGTAAAACCGCCGACTTAGTTTTTTTTACGGCTTCAATATCAAAATAAAGCATCCCTGTTCTTCTAATAAAAAAATCAGTCGGAGTAAGGCACATTTCTTTTTCAATGGCGTAAATTAATTGCGCGCTTATTATTGCGGGAAGATTATTTTTCTCGATTTTAGTTTGTTTTTCAACCAAAGAATAAATTTCGTTAATTTCTGATCCGTATCTGTAAATTAATATTTCGGTTTCATTAGTTGACAGTCCTAAATTAATCCCTTCCTGTATTTTGGTTTTTAAAAATTCAGAAAATTTTAACGAACCGCTTATTTTGCCTCCCGAAAGTTTAATTGAATCCGTAGAGCATCCGTTAACTATTTTTCCTTCATTCTTTAAAATACTTTTTGCTACTAAATCAACCACCCGTTCTGCCATTTTGCGATACCCTGTGAGTTTTCCCCCGGCAATTATGATTAACCCCGAACTTGAAATAAATAATTCGTCTTTACGCGAAATTTCCGACGGGCCTTTTCCCGGTTTATTAACCAATGGCCGCAAACCTGCCCAGCCCGACTCAATATCTTCATTCGTTAATTTGCTGAGGGGAAAATAGGCGTTTACGCATTTCAAAAGATAATTTGTATCCTCTTCAGTAATTTTTGGGTTTGTTAGCTCACCGTTATAAAACGTGTCGGTGGTTCCAATGTATGTTTTTCTATTATGAGGAATTACAAAAATCATTCGTTTATCAAGAGTGTCAAAATAAACAGATTGTTTTACGGCTAACTTATTTTGATTCACCACTAAATGAACCCCTTTTGTAATATGTAATTTGTGTTCAATCGCTTTTTTATCAAGATCATCTAGCTCGTCTACCCACGGTCCGCCGGCATTAACAATGTATTTTGCCTTTATTTCAAAAAGTTCGCCGTTAATTTCGTTTTTTACTTTAGCTCCCGAAATAATTTCATTTTTGTAAATAAACGAAACCACCTTCATATAATTGAGTGCAGTAGCTCCTCTCCCAACAGCTTCTTTAATTATTTCAATAGTCAATCTCGAATCGTTGGTTTTATATTCGTAAAAAAGAATTCCTCCCAACAAGTTCTCTTTTGTCAATAACGGTTCGGCAACACCGACTTCCTGAGCTGATAAAATTTGATGTTTTTCTTCTTTCTTAACGTTTGCCAGCCATTCATAAATCCGCATGGCAATTTTGGCAGAGAATTTGTTTAGTGAACCGCCTTTTACAATAGGTAAAAGCATTAGTTCGGGTTTCGCTAAGTGAGGTGCATTTTGGTGAATTATTTTTCGCTCCTTCCCAACTTCAGCTACTAATTTAAATTCTAATTGTTTTAAATATCTTAAGCCGCCGTGAATTAGTTTTGTGGAGCGACTCGAAGTTCCGGCGGAAAAATCCTGCATCTCCACCAAAACAACTTTTAATCCGCGCGCGGTGGCATCTAAGGCAATTCCTGCGCCTGTAATTCCTCCGCCAATTACTAATAAATCAAATGGTTCTTTGTCAGAAGCATTATTCAGTTGTTGAATAATTAAATTGCGATTTATGGCAGAAAACGAATTCAATAGTTTTAATTAGAATACAATTTAAGATTTAAATGCGGGTTTACGAAATACTTTTTAAAAGTTCAATGGCTTTATCAGGATAATCGGTAATAATTCCATCCACTCCCAATGAAATTAATTTTTCCATATCAGAAGTTTCATTTACCGTCCACGGAATTAATTTAATGTTCATATTTTTTAATTCTCTTACTAATTTTTCATTTACCATAACAAAATCAGGCGCATAAATTTGCGGAATAAATCCCAGGCGATTAAGATTAGTCATTAATTCTTCCCTGTTTTCTACAAGTAATGAAATTATTATTTCCGAGTCTTTTTTCCGGAGTTCCTGTAATACGCGAACATCGAATGATTGAATAATTATTCTTTCTAAAAAATTATTTTTTTTAATTTCATTATACAAAAGTTCAACAAATGTTTTCGGGTTGGGAATAAATATTCCGTATTCGGCAACATCGCTTTTAATTTCAATATTATATTTTACGGAGGGTAAATTATTTTCTTTAACGTAAGCCTCCACTTTTGTAAAAACTTCTGAAAGCAACGGTTTATGTTCAGAAATCTTTTTTTGGGAAGGAAAATGTGGGTTTCCATTCCTACCACAGTCAAATTTTACGATTTCGGCATAATTCATTTTAAACAAATTATATTTTTCCCTCGAATTTTTTTCTACCGGATTTCCATTCGGTTGCAAACAAAAATCTTCGTTCATCCAACCTTCATGCGAAACAACTACCTGCGAATCTTTGGAAATAATTACATCCATCTCCAAAGCATCCACTCCCATCTTAACAGCTTCAATAAATGCTGTAATAGTATTTTCGGGAAAAAGTCCGCGTGCGCCGCGATGACCTTGTATTTCTATTTTATTTTGCAGAGACATTTTTTGTGATTAATAAAAAACCCTTCGTTTTGCGAAGGGTTTGTGGTCCCGGAGAGAGTCGAACCCCCAACCTCCTGATCCGTAGTCAGGTGCTCTATCCAGTTAAGCTACGGGACCATTTTTGTTTTATAGATTCCTTTCCGGAACCCGATTTTAAATATTTTTCTCGTTCTCTCGCGTCTTTTCTTGTTTTATGTTTTTCAAAGAAGAAAAGCTCCCAGGGTATATATCCTTTTGTGGATTTGGTTTTACCTGAATTATGTTCTGCGATTCTTTTTTGAACTTCGCTTGCCATTCCAACATAAAACCTTAATCCTTTAATTTTACTTACTATAACGTATATAAAGAACATTTTTATTAAAGGTGCTCCCTGCCTGCCGTGGCGTCGGCTTGCGCGACTGCAGGCAGGTATCCAGTTAAGCTACGGGACCATTTTTTTAAGAGGTCAAATATACGTATTTTTGGTAAATGCAAGTGAAAATCATTGTGTTTATATGCAAAAAATAATTGAAACCGCCTGGCAAAATCGCGATTTACTTAAGGAAACCGCAACTCAAAAAACAATTAACGAGGTAATTGAATTACTCGATAAAGGTAAGATTCGTGTGGCTGAGCCATTGGAGAATGGTAACTGGAAAGTAAATGAGTGGATTAAAAAAGCGGTGATTTTATATTTTCCCATTCGTAAAATGGAAACTATTGAAATTGGACCCTTAGAGTTTCACGATAAAATGGCACTCAAAAAAAATTATGCCGAACTTGGCGTGAGAGTGGTGCCGCACGCCATTGCGCGATACGGTTCGTATTTGGCAAAAGGGGTAATTATGATGCCGAGTTATGTAAACATTGGTGCGTATGTTGATGGCGGTACAATGGTGGATACTTGGGCAACAGTAGGAAGTTGCGCGCAAATTGGAAAAAATGTTCACTTGAGTGGTGGAGTTGGAGTTGGAGGAGTGTTAGAACCGGTGCAAGCAGCGCCCGTAATCATAGAGGATAATTGTTTTATCGGGTCGAGATGCATAGTGGTGGAAGGCGTTAGAGTAGGGAGGGAAGCAGTTTTGGGAGCTAACGTTGTGCTAACAATGTCAACAAAAATAATTGATGTTACGGGCGAAAAACCAATCGAGACTAAGGGTTTTGTTCCGGAAAGAAGTGTGGTGATTCCGGGTTCATACACCAAAAAATTTACGGCCGGTGATTTTCAGGTGCCATGTGCATTAATCATCGGAAAAAGAAAAGCGAGTACCGATTTAAAAACATCCTTAAACGATGCACTTCGCGAAAATGATGTAGCGGTGTGATTTGATAATTTGAGGATTTTTTAATAACTTTAATAATGCGTTTTACTCAAAATTTATTTTTAATAGTTTTTTTAGCAATTTGTTTTTATTCTTGTAAAAAAGACCCACAAATTCCTAATCAAGGAAATAACACTGAAGATTCAGGTTTTAATTGCGGCAGGTCAAAATTTATCGACACAATCAGTGCTAATTTCAGTAGTCCGGCAAAAATTGGTTCTGCAATAAGCGGAAAAAATAATTTATACGTTTACACTATTGGAGGAAGTAATCTGGAAATCATAAAATTAGATTGCGATGCGAATTTTCTCTGGAAAAAAGTTTTCGCTTACCCGAATGAAAAAGTTATTTCTGTTATTTCCGAAATTAAAGGAGATAATTTTTATGTTTTAACTGCCACAGATAATTTCACTTCAATCCCAACATATACCTCGGCCGTTAAGGCATGGGTTAGTGATGGTGAAGCTTTGAATCCAACGAATACAGAATGTGATCGCGGAATATTCGCCTACACATTCAACCCAAACTATAAAAAAGATTCAATTATTAATTTAGGAAATTATTCGCGTGTAAATAAGTATAACGCTTCCGGAAACTTTATATGGCAAGTAAGTTTAAATGGTAATTTTTATAATGATAATTTTTACAATGGTAATGGATTATGTTTAGATACAATTAATAATCTCTATGTGCTTACAGCAACAAAAAAGGGCTGCAGTCCTTTTAAAGTAGATAGTCTTTCTGGAACTTATCCGGCTTACGCCACGCCTTTAGATTCAAATAGTTTTTCAATTGTAAAATTAGATTCAAATGGGAATCAACTTTTAATAAAGTCATTAAGTAAAATAAAAACAATGGGTACGGGATTTTTTAATCCCTTTTTAAGTATTTCAGCAAATCATGTTTCGGTTCGTGTTGATCGTCAAAGTTATATTTTCGACAATCAGCTTAATTTTATTAATAAAATATCACAGGCTTCAGACTTATGTGTTAATAAGGGCGTTTATCCGTTAAATAACCCCAAACTAAAAAATCTTAATTATTTTATTAAGATTTATGATGGAATTACAACAAATTATTATTATGAGAATTATTTTGGCGGCGTAAAAATTAACAGCACATCATTTAGTGACAATTCAGCGTATGTATTTTCAAGCGATGATTACGGTAATATTTATTTGGGAATTGCAGGTTCAATTTGTAAATACAATATTTACGGTGTGAAGCAATACAGCAAAGTGCTCCCCTCTTTTATTATGCCGCTCTATGCTGCTTCTGCAAAAGCACGACAACCGTTTTTTTTTATATATGATTCCAATGGAAAGTTATATATAGTCAAACCTGATTTTAACGGAAATTATTAAACACTAAACCCTGAATCCTTCTTTCAAAAATATTTTAGTAATTCAAACTGCCTTCATCGGCGATGCCATTCTGGCTTCTTCTTTATTGGAAAAATTGCATTCTTCTTTCCCAAATTCTCAAATAAGTATTTTGGTGAGAAAAGGCAATGAATCTCTTTATGAAAATCATCCGTATTTAAAGGAAGTTTTAGTTTGGGATAAAAAACAAAACAAACTAAAAAATCTTTTTTCTCTATTAAATAAAATCCGTTCTCAAAAATATGACGCCGTAATTAATTGTCACCGCTTTGCAAGCTCCGGATTTTTAACTGCTTTCTCCGGTGCCAAATATAAAGTTGGATATAAACAAAACCCGTTTTCTTTTTTATTTTCCAAATCAGTTAATCATGTTATTGGTGATGGCCGACACGAAACGTTTCGTTACAATCAATTAATTGAAAATATTACCGACAAAACTATTGCCAAACCAAAATTATATCCAACACCCATCGATTCCGAAAGTGTAAAGGATTTTAAGAAACAAATTTATGTTTCGATAGCTCCTTCTTCGGTTTGGTACACCAAACAATTACCAAAACAAAAATGGATAGAACTCATTAATAAATTATCTGACAAAACTATTTATTTATTGGGAGCGTCGAATGATCTAAAACTGTGCGAAGATATTAAAATGAATTCCTCCAATAAAAATATTAGAATTTTAGCAGGACAACTTTCTTTTTTACAATCCTGTGCTTTAATGCGGGATGCGGAAATGAATTACGTAAACGATAGTGCCCCCTTGCATTTAGCTTCGGCTATTAACGCGCCTGTTACGGCCTATTTTTGTTCTACCATTCCCGCATTTGGCTTCGGACCATTATCCGATAATTCAAAAATAATTGAAGTTAAAAATTTAGATTGTCGTCCTTGCGGATTACACGGATGGAATGCGTGTCCCAAAAAACATTTTAAGTGCGGGAATGACATAAGCCACGAATTGCACTAATTAGCACTAATCTGTGTGTATAAACCATTAGTGTAAATTCGTGTAATTAGTGGCTAAATTTTGTATCTTTGGGTATCACCTTCAATGAAAAAACTTTTATTATTATTATTTATTTCTGCGCTTTGTGTTAATGCGCAAAGTCCTTGGCTCGCTACTAATACCCCCACGGCTTTACGTTTCGATGATATTAGTTTTCTTAATCAGGATACTGGTTGGGCTGTAAGTTCAACAGGATTTATTTACAATACAAAAAATGGCGGTACTAATTGGACGGTTCAAAAAAGCACACCCGGTTCTTACATGCGTAGTATCGAATTTTCGAATTCGCGAAAAGGATTCGCCGGGGCATTGGAAGGTGGTGGCTCTAATGTGTTTTTTAAAACTACAGATGGCGGCGCAACATGGACAGACATTTCAAGTGTAATTACAGGAACCAATCGCGGCATTTGCGGTATTTGCTGCGTAGATACTAATATTACCTATGCGGTGGGCGTTTGGTCGAGTCCTGCTTATGTAATGAAAACAACTAACGGTGGAGTTACGTGGACACAAATGGATATGTCGGCATACGCCAGCCGATTGGTGGATGTTCAGTTTAAAGATGCTAATAATGGTTATGTAACAGGGCAGAGTAATATCCCTTCGGAAGGGGCGGTGATTTTAAAAACCACTAACGGTGGTGCAACGTGGACAAAGGTATTCACCAATAATTTGGCCGGTAATACGCTTTGGAAGATTCAAAATCTCGATAACACACATTGGTATGCCTCTATTGAAAAATCTGCTCCCGGCTGGAATGTTTTTTTAAAAAGTAAAGATGGCGGAAATTCGTGGACAAGTAAAAACGTTTCCTATTACTCAGCCAACTTTTTAGATTATTTTCAGGTGGTTGGATTTTTAGATACTTTAAGAGGTTGGACGGGTGGAAGAGTTCTTTGGCAAACCATTGATGGCGGTAATTCTTGGATAGCCGTTGATTCGGTCAGCGGCTCGCAACACGATAGGTTTCAAAGAATAAATTCTAATATTGCTTATTTAACGTGTGACAAAGTTTATAAATTGCAGGCGGGGTGGGCTGGAATAAAAGAAGAAAAACTATTTCAATCACAGGAACCTAAATTGAATTTGTTTCCTAATCCCACAAAAAATAATTTTACGATTTCATTAACCGTCACTCGAAAAACAATTTATAATTTAAGAATTATAAATACACTCGCCAATACCATTGTGTGGGACGAAGTAGGGCAGAAAGATACTGCCGGCGAATATCAATTTAAAATAAATCAAAAATTAGCAGCCGGAGAATATTACGTTTACGTAATGACTAACGAAGGACAGGATTGTAAAAAAATAATTATTACGGACTAAAGCCACTAACCTGCCTGCCGTGGCGCAGGCTTAACAACGGTAGGCAGGTTTCAGAATTGCCACTAATCTGTGTTTAAACTATTAGTGCAAATTCGTGTTAATTCGTGGCAGAAAACGACGGTCTGTTAAACTCAACAAAAAATTTTCTAAATCTTTTTTCTCATTGTCACTTAAATTAAGCGGTTTATTTAAAAGCGTATCGCGGTTAACGCTGTTCTTAATAAATTTATCGGGCTCATTATAATAATCTATTACTTCTTTTAAAGTTTTATGCATGCCGTTGTGCATATAGGGCGCGGTAATAGAAATATTTCTTAAACCAGGAGTTTTAAATTTTCCTAAATCACTAATTTTTCTTGTCACCGAAAATCTTCCGCTGTCATTCAAATCTTTCCCATTAAACAAACCAATGTTGCGAAACTGGTCGTTCGTAAAATCCGGACCAAAATGACAATCAAAACATTTCCCTTTTACGTTAAAAATTTGTTGTCCGCGTTTGGCCGACTCCGAAAACTGCGTGGTATCTTTATCGCTCATGTAATTATCAAAGGCAGTGTTGTTAGTTTCTAAAGTTCTTTCGTATTGCGAAATTGCTTTTACAATATTTTCCCGATTGGGTTGTTGGCCGAAAAGTTTTATAAAAAACATGGTATAATATTTATGACGATACAACCTATTAATGACTTCGCTCAATGGTAAATTCATTTCTACATGATTTTCGATTGGACCTCCTGCTTGTTCTTCCAATGTTTCATTTCTGCCATCCCAAAACATAAAATTGCGGTCGCTTTGGTTCATTACACTTGGAGTATTACGGTTTCCTTTTCTGCCGCCTACACCCAAACTTAAAGCCATATTATCAGAAAAAGCGTATTGGGGTTTATGACATGAAGCGCACGAAATACTGCTGTCGCTCGATAGGATGGGATCGAAAAACAATAATTCTCCTAATTCTTCAATTGAATTTGGTTCCTTCAGTTTTTTTTCTTCACCGCATCCTAAAAAAGTAATTACCAACAAACCGCTTATCATATTTTTCATAAAACAAAAGTACAATTTAAAACAAAACGCTTATTTTAGCGCTGTGGAAATAAATGAACAAAGCGAAGAGAAACAGGAAGCCACGCTGCCATTTAATAATTTATTTTTGAATGCCGGCTTTGTAAATGGCTATAACAAACGATGGATGTATGTTTGCGGAATTTTAGCAAGTATTTTCGGTTATTTTATTTGTCAGATTTTTTTATTGGTACCGCTTATTGCTTCCGGATTTAAAATGGGAATTAGTTTTCACGAAATGCAAACGAATCCCGAAATTTTGTTTGATCCGGATAAAATTGGGTTTAATAAAAATGTTTTACTGGCTATGCTCTTCAGTATGTTTGTATTTGCCTTATTTGGCTTATACATTATTGTAAAAAAAATTCATCAGAAACCTTTTAAAAGTTTAATAACAGCTTACGATAACATAAGGTACAAGCGTTTCTTTTTTGCATTTATGGTTTGGGCAATATTTATTATTATTATTACAATTGTACAATATTTTTTAAATAAAGAAAGCTTCACCTTGCAATTTAAACCTTTCGATTTTTTTATTTTGCTCGTAATATGTGTAGTGTTGTTGCCAATACAAACCAGCACCGAGGAAATAATTTTCCGCGGTTATTTAATGCAGGGTATGTCGCAATTTTTTAAGAATGGAATTACGCCACTTATCATTACTTCTTTATTATTCGGTTATGTACATATGAATAATCCCGAAGCTAAAACATATGGATGGGAAGTGATGTTACCCTATTATAGTTTATTCGGATTTTTTTTAGGAGCTATTACTTTGTTAGATGAAGGTTTAGAGCTAGCCTTGGGAATTCATTGTGCCAATAATTTAATTACCGGACTTTTAGTCACCTCTCCTAATGGAGTTTTAAAAACGGATTCAATATTTGCAGTTTCAGCCGAGAATCCCGCCGGCGAACTATTCACTTGGCTTATAATTGCGTCTTTAACTTTTATCATATTTTGGCGAAAATATCGATGGAAAAACTTTACCTTGCTCATTAAATAATTGGTATGCAAAAGCCTCTTGTAATTAGTTTCTTATTTTATTTTGTTTCGCTGTTTTGCCTGGCCGATAAAGATTATCATTATCACATTAATTTAAATAATGTTAGCGACGATAAATTAACTATTGAATTAATTCCTCCCGATTTTACTGAGAACGAAGTGATATTTAATTTTCCGGATATGGTACCCGGCACTTATGAGGTTTATAATTTTGGAAGATTCATTAGTAATTTGCAAGTCAGCGCAAAAAATGGCGGCCTTATTAAAATTGAAAAAGTAAACGACGATACGTATAAATTTTCTCCCGCTCAACAAATTTCTAAAATTACTTATCAGGTAGAGGATTCTTGGGATACAAAACTAAAAGACAAAATTGTTTTTGAACCCGCCGGAACGAACATTGAAAAAGATAAAAATTTTGTGATTAATACGCACGGGTTTTTTGGTTATTTCAAAGGAATGACCAATCGTAATTTTTTATTGGAGTTTGAAAAACCAATTGGATTTTATCCTTCAACCGGATTGGATAATATAAAAATAGGCACTGCACAGGATGTAATTTCTGTTTTTGATTATCACGCTTTGGTTGATTCGCCTATTTTATATTGTATTCCCGATACAACAACTATTTTGGTGGGCAATACAGAAGTTTTAGTTTCGGTATATTCTCCCAATAAAACTTTAAACTCTAAATACTGTGCTAATTCATTAAAAGCATTATTATTTGCGCAACGCGATTACCTCGATGGAAAATTGCCTGTTGACAAATATGCTTTTTTACTTTATTTTTTTGATAAGCCCACCTTGTCAGGCTCTTCAGGTGCCTTAGAGCATTCTTATTCTTCGTTTTACACTTTACCCGAAATGGATACCGCTGCCATAGCTCAAACTTTAATGGATGTTAGTGCTCACGAATTTTTTCACATTGTAACTCCGCTAAATATTCACGCCGAAGAAATCGGTAATTTTAATTTTAATGAACCTAAAATGAGCGAACATTTGTGGTTGTATGAAGGTTTAACCGAATACGCAGCGCATCACGCTCAGGTAAAAGCAGGTTTAATTGGTTACGATGCTTTTTTTCAACGCATGATGGAAAAATATAATAATTCATTGCAATCTTATAATGATACTGCCTCGTTTACTTACATGAGCAAAAATGTTTTAACCGATCATTATCATAAACAATACAATAACGTTTACGAAAAAGGTGCATTAATAGGAATGTGTTTGGATATGATGTTGCGTTCTTACAGCAATGGAAAATACGGCACACAGGATTTAATGAAAGATTTAGCAAAAGATTACGGTAAAAATAAATCGTTTAAGGATGCGGATTTGTTTCCTGAAATTGAAAAATTAACGTTTCCGGAAATTAGAAAATTTTTAGATGATTGTGTTGGCGGACATAAACCTTTGCCAATGGTTGACGTTTTTAAAATGGTGGGATTGGATTTAATTAAACAACGCGAAACGGAAACAGTTACATTGGGCGGAATGGGAATTGGTTATAACGATAGTACAAAACGATTGGTAATTATTGATATGGGATCGGTAGATAATTTCGGAAAACAATTCAAATATAAAATTGGGGATGAATTGTATTCGTTTAATAATAGATTGCTCACTGTAGAAAATGCTCAGGAAGTAATTGTTGATTTTTTGGGAAAGGCAAAGGTGAAAGATAAATTGCAAGTAGAAGTATACCGCAAAGCGAAAAAGGGAAAATTTAATTTAAAAAAATTAAAAGGAAAAATTATTAAAGTAAAAGTAATCGAAGAAAACGTGATCGATATTATTAAAGACCCTACCGATAAACAAATTATTGCAAGGAGAGCATGGCTAGGAATTAAATGAAGAATTTAAAATTAAGAATGAAGAATTTAGAATTAAGAATTATTTCTCTTCACTTTCTGCTCCCGATAGCTATCGGGATATGCATGAAACAAATAATAGATGTAATTTTGAAAAGAAGTTTCTTTGTAATTATAAATTTATTTTTGTCGCCATTATTATTTTCACAAGCTGCATTGCCTCCTGGAACTTACACCAGCAGCAATAAAAAAGCCATTAAATTTTATGAAGATGGAAAAAAGTTTTATGAAGTTAGAAAAGATAAGGAAGCGGAAGAAAATTTAACCAAAGCTTTAAAGGAAGATGATAATTTTATTGAAGCGCATTCGGCACTCGCTTTTTTATTGATGGAACATCATCGCGCGCAGGAAGCCATTTCGCATTTCGAAAAAGCAGTTTCCATCAATGTAAAATTTTATCCACAAAATTTATATTATCTCGCCGCCGCCGATATGATGGTAGGAAAATACGACGATGCCATCAAAAATTTCGAAACTTTTTTAAAGTTTGAACGCATAAATCTCAATATGAAAGAGTCGGCGCAAAAAGAATTAGTAAATGCTAAATTCGGTTCGCAAGCAATTAAAAATCCTAAGCCTTATAAATTTGTGAATTGCGGCGCTGCAATCAATACCGAAAATTTCGAATATTTACCATCAATGACCGGCGACGGAAAAACTTTAATGTTTACCAGAAATATTCGTGTAAAGGCCGCAGATGGTTCCCCGGCAGGGCAGGAAGATTTTTATGTTACGTTTAGAGATAAAAATAATCAATGGACCACCGCCGTTCCAATTCCCGCTATTAATTCTATTGGCAACGAAGGAGCTCCAACATTATCGGCCGACGGAAATGAAATGTTTTTTGCTTCGTGTATGGAAATTACCGGCGATTACGGCTCGCCCGATAGAAAAGGTTACGGCAGCTGCGATATTTTTTATGCAAGAAAAGTAAATGGCAAATGGACAAAACCTTTTAACGTTGGTCCAACTATTAACACTGCCAATTGGGAAACGCAACCATCTTTTTCGAGTGATGGTAAAACTTTATATTTTATAAGAGGTGGTTCGGCACGCGATGGTTCAATAAAAGACCCTAATATTTACATGAGTACATTAGGAGAGGATGGAAAATTTACACCTCCGGTAAAATTGCCGGATAATATTAATACTTCCGAAAATGAAGAATCGGTTTTTATTCATACCGATAATCAAACTTTATATTTTAGCTCTAACGGTCACCCAGGAATGGGCGGACAAGATTTATACATGACCAAACACCAGCCCGATGGTTCGTGGTCGAATCCGGTTAATATAGGTTATCCCATTAATACGTTCGAAGACGAAACCAGTTTAATGGTGGAGCCCAGCGGTAAGTTAGCTTATTTTGGGAGTGATAGGGAGGGAGGCTTTGGCGGACAGGATTTGTACCAATTCGAATTAACCAACGAATTAAAACCGGAGAAGCTGACTTACGTAAAAGGTAAAATTTACAATGCCGTAAGTAAGGAACCGTTAGAAGCTAGATTTGAATTAATTGATTTGGAAACGCAGTTAAATGTGGCGCAATCGTACTCGGATAAAGCAGGGCAATTTTTAGTAACCTTAACGGGAAATAAAAATTATATTGTGAATGTAAACAAAGACGGTTTTTTATTTTACAGCGATAATTTTTCTTTAAAGGGAAAGGAAGCCGATTTTAATAAACCGTTTGTGTTAGACATTCCTTTACAGCCCATTGATACCGGAAGTACAGTTGAATTAAAAAATGTTTTTTTTGATGTGAATAAATGGGATTTAAAACCCGAAAGCAAGGCGGAGTTGGATAAATTAATTTTCTTTATGAATAAAAACCCCAACGTAAAAATAGAATTGGGAGGCCACACCGATAACAGCGGCGATAAAGCATTTAATAAAACACTCTCTGCTAATCGCGCTAAAGCAGTTTACGATTATGTAATTTTAAATGGGAAAGTAGATGCAAAACGAATGAGCTACAAAGGTTACGCCGATACAAAACCAAAAGTGCCCAACGATACTCCCGAAAATAAAGCCAAGAACCGCCGTACAGAATTTAAAGTGACGGGGAAATAATCCGAAAGAAAAATTATTTAAGAGTAAACTGGTCACAATTTGCGACCAGTTCTAAAAATGCTACAAATTGTAGCAAGGTTTTCTGCTTTCTGTATCTAAATTTGAAAAATATTTAAAAAACTAACTGGTCACAAATTGTGACCAGTTGCTAAAAACATATTTTATGAATGAACTATTACCGGTAAGAAACTTTGAAAATCTTGTTTTTGAATTTAGGGGAATAAAAGTAATGATTGATGCAGATTTAGCTGCTTTGTACGAAACGGAAACAAAAAAGTTAAAGCAACAAGTGAGTCGGAATTCGGATAGATTTCCAAAAGATTTTATGTTTGAATTAACAAAAGAGGAAAAAACTCAACTGATTGAAATAGCGCCTCGTTTAGGCAGTCTAAAACATTCTTACGTTAATCCATTGGTTTTTACTGAACAAGGAGTAGCGATGCTTTCTTCAGTTTTAAACTCTAAAAAAGCAATTCAAATTAATATTGAAATTATGAGAGCATTTTCGGCCTACAGAGCTTTAATTTTGGAAAGCAAAGATTTCAAAAAGGAAATTAAAAAATTGGATGGAAAAATTAATGAGGCTTTTAGGTATTTATTGAAAAAAATTGATGCCTTATCACCAAGGTATCTTGATAGAAAAAAAGTAG
>JAHEYG010000063.1 GCA_023251725.1 Sphingobacteriaceae bacterium
TGGCCAATGGAATTGAAGGATTTTGAATTAAAGAAGTAAATCCTACCGGCCCGGCCCAGGAATATGTTCCTCCACCGCCTCCGGTAAGAAGAATGGAATTACTAATACAAACAGGGCTATTACTATTTGCAATAGGAACAGGCAGTGGATTTACAACAACATTCGTCGTGATGGTGTTTGTACAACCATTGGCATTAGTAACGGCTAAAGTATATGTTCCTGCATTCGCTGCAACTGCCGAAGCTATTATTGGATTTTGAAGATTAGATGAAAAAGCAGCAGGCCCTGTCCAGGTATAAGTAGTAGAAGCTGCTCCGGTAAAATTAATCGGAGTTCCGGCACAAACCGGGCTATTGCTTGTGGCTGTCGGTGTTGGCAGAGCGTTAATAGCTATAATGGCAGTTATACTTGCCGAACAAGTTCCTGCGGAAGCAATAAGTGTATATGTTCCGCCGGCAAGAAGTGTTACGTTTGGTATGTTAGGATTTTGAGTAGCACTAACGAAACCGTTAGGTCCTGTCCAAGCATAAGTAGCACCTCCGCTTCCGGTTAAATTTAAAGTTCCACCAACGCAAGGAGTATTACTGTTAATTACAGGAATAGGTAGAGTAAGAACAGAAACAGTAGCTACTGCAGAATTTGTACATCCGAGAGCACTTGTAACAACTACTGTATAATTACCCGACATAGCTAAGGTGGCATTAAGAATATTTGGGTTTTGCAAAAGTGAAGTAAATCCTAACGGTCCGGTCCAAGAGTATCCTGCGCCACCGTTTGAAGTAAGATTAATAGTTTGATTTAAACATACCGTAGGGCTATTAACAACAATAACCGGTACCGGACTAATTACAACATTAGTTGTCGCAGTATTTTTGCATCCGTTGGCATTCGTAACCGATAATGTATAAGTTCCCGCCATAGCGGCAGTGGCTCCGAAAATAATTGGGTTTTGTGCATTGGAAGTATAAGCACCGGGGCCTGACCATGTATAAGTGGTGGCAACACCAAGCGCGGTAAAAATAATTGGTTGACCGATACAAACAGGGCTATTACTTATAGCTGTCGGTGTTGGCAGGGCGTTAATTGTTACAACCGCCGTTGCTGTAGATGAGCAAGCACCTGTTGTTCCGGTAACGGTATAAGTAGTTGTAGTTGCTAAGGTAGCTATTACACTCACACCGGTAGTTGTGTTTAGTCCGGCAGCATTAATCCAACTATATGTTGTAGCACCGGCGGCTGTTATTGTAACCGGAACTCCTGCACAAGTAGTAACTGAACCAACAGTGGTTGGAGGAGGCAATGTTTGTGTTATTGCAACAGTAACAGTTTTCTGACAACCATTAATATCTTTTATTCCCATTGTATACGTGCCTGCACCTAAACCGGGATAATTGGTGGCAGCGGTAAAAACACCTCCATTTAAAGAAAAAGAATACGTTGGCGTACCTCCGCCTCCGACAACTAAAATACTTCCGTTATTAGTTCCGCAAGTTGCATTTGTTGGATTTGCTGTTATCGTTAAAGCGGGCGGAGCAACAATGCTAATGGTTTTTGTAAGTGAACTTCCGCATTTAGCGTTGGAAACTGTGACTGAATAAACTCCTGCACATAAACCTGAGACACTGGTGGAAGTGCTTCCTGTGCTCCATAGATAAGTGTAGATACCATCGCCACCTGTTACCGGACTAACGGTGGCCGAACCTGTACAATTACCGGGACAAAGAATGGGTGTTGGCGTAACCGTGAACGCAAGAGGTGCCAGTAACTGAACAAATTGCGAAGCTGTAGCCGGACAAACACCTCCGATGGAGGCCGTAATGGCATAAGTTCCGGGTGCGGTATAAGTATGCGCCGGTGGAAGAAGACCGTTATATATTGGTGAACCATCTCCATAATTCCACACTTCACCTGCGCAAACTCCCAGCGAATTATTTACAATTCCAACATTAAGAGTAGGGCCGCAAATAAGCGTTGGCGTTGCAACAAATGCAACCGTAGAACTTATTAAGGCCGTTGAATTATTAAAATTAAGAGTAAATCCTGTATTATTAAAATTGTAATTATCGATTTGCAGAGCATATATCTTACCACAGGTTACATTAAGTGCGGGACAAAATTCGGCAGGTGGTCCGGCAAAACCATTTGTTCCGCACGGAACAGTTCCTGCTTGTGTTTGCATTCCAAAACCATTACTTGAACCTCCGGCGAAATTATAATTACAACACGCCACAACACCGGGACAGCCTCCGGTAATATCCCATAAGCACCAATCAAATTCCGTTGCCAAATTATTTGGAGTGCCGGTCCATCTTAAAAGACCTGCCTGGGTAATCGTAAACTTAAACCAAACATCTTGTTGAGTTGGGCTTAAAAAACAAGTAGGCGCTTGTCCGGAAGTATTATTCAGCAATGCGGCTTTCGTAAATGTTTTGCTACAAATAGGAATTGCCTGAGCACAGGTATTTCCTGCACCCGGTAATGGTGCTTGTGAATTCACACAAAAATTAAAAGTTCCGCTCACGCCAGCATTTGAAGCAATGCCAATCCACATCTGTTGTCCAACAGTCGATCCCCATGCAGTTGTTAAGGAATTACTACCAACTGCTGTAACACAATTTTGTAAAGTACCAGTACCAGGGCATCCTCCTAAATAAACAACAATTTGAGCATTGGTTAAAGTGCCGGGGGTAACCGTAAATGAATTGTTAGAGCCGTTTGCGATAAACGTATACCAAACCAAATTAATTGGAACTACGTTACAAGCGCCATATAAAATATTATCTGTAATTGCTCCCGCAGATGTTCCGTTTACACAAACGGTACCGTTATTGAGAGTTAAATTTGTTGCAGTATTACAGTTAGTTGATTGAGCAGATAATTCAGCCCAATTAAAAACAGTTATAGAAATTAATACGAGAAAAAGTTTTTTCATTGGGGAATTTATTAAAATCATAACTTATTTATTATTTAATGAAATATTTATAATGCGTTCAAGAGGTTTAAATCCTTTTTTATTAATTTCTGATTCAGGCAAAATCATCACCCTAACATTGGGTTTCATTTGAAAATATACTACCTCTGTTGCGTGGCGTTTGGCCTGAACAATATCTATTAAACTTAAGGGCATCTCAATTTTATCACGAGAATCGATTATTTGCAACTGGAAGGTTCCTTCAAATTTCTTGAATAAACTTAATAACCGTTCACTTTCTCCCTTTGAGACGACTTCCTGAGCTGAAATATTACTCGCATAACCAATTAATAAAATTCCTAAAAAAAATAACTTCTTCATAATACGAGTTTTAAAATTTCATTGGGTAACAGATTTTCCTAAGGTAGTAAATGGACCTTAAATTTCATTGGCAATTCACTCAATATTAATGACGTTTCACCCAATGAGAAAGCCTTTAATAAAGCTGTTAATAACCTTTAAAAAAACAACATGAATACTGGAAAGATTTAGATGAATTTACCCTATAGGGGGTCGAAGGTTGACCAATGAAAGGTTTATAAAAATTATTTAGAAGCTTTTTTGTTTGTTTTTTTGTAAGAAAATAGTGAATAAAAACAAGATCAGTTTATACTGAAAGAAAACAAATATTGACCGATAATTCTTGAATTATTTTAATTTAAATAACAACAAAAAATTATTTCTTTTCTAAAACAGGAACTTTTGATTTTTTAAGCATCCCAACAAATTCATCAAATAGGTAACGGCTGTCGTACGGACCGGGGCATGCTTCGGGATGATGCTGCACCGAAAATACGGGTTTGTTTTTTAAACGGATGCCTTCAATTGTTTTATCGTTGAGATTTATATGCGTAATTTCTATATTCGGATTATTTTTTATGTCATCGGCTTTTATACTGAAGCCGTGATTTTGGGAAGTAACTTCACATTTTCCACTGATAATATTTTTTACAGGATGGTTAATTCCCCTATGACCGGCATGCATCTTATGCGTTTTTATTCCCTGCGATTCGGCCAACAGCTGATGGCCCAAACAAATTCCGAAAACCGGTTTTCCTAATTCAACAATTTGCTTTATTAAAGCAATTTCATCTTTCATTACGCCCGGGTCGCCCGGACCGTTAGCCAACATAAATCCATCGGGGTTAAAGTCATTTAATTCTGCCAAAGAAGTTTTCATTGGGAAAACTTTTAAAAAACAACCGCGCTCAGCTAAGCAACGCAAAATATTTTTCTTAACACCAAAATCTAAAACGGCTACTCTGAATTTATTTTCTGAAGAACCAAATTCGTAGGCCTTTTTTGTTGAAACTTTTGAAGAAAGTTCCAGGCCTTCCATCTTGGGAACTTTTGCCAGTATTTTTTTTAACTCGTCGATGTTGGTATTTTCAGAAGAAATTACGCAGTTCATCGCCCCTTTATCGCGAATGTAACGCACAATGGCGCGCGTATCTACATCGCTGATGGCTACGATAGAATCTTTTTCAAAATATTCCTGCAGCGATTTTTGTGCGCGAACCCGGGAATAGCCGGTATTAAATTTTTTGCACACCATTCCCGAAATTTTTATACTGTCGCTTTCCACTTCGGTCTCTTCTATTCCGTAATTCCCAACATGAACATTGTTCATGATGATGATTTGTCCGAAATACGACGGATCGGTAAAAATTTCCTGGTAACCGCTCATTCCGGTATTAAAACAAATTTCTCCGGTGGCGATTCCAATTTTTCCGGCAGCCTTTCCTTCAAAAACTTTTCCGTCTTCTAATAAAAGTATGGCTTTTTGTTTGGGCTGGTATTTTAGTGGCATATTTTAAATTATGGAATTATGTTCTCCATATTCTAAAGCCCAAAATTGAAAAAAAATATTCAAAAAATTACTATTTGTTAATAGGTTTTGGAAAAGTATTTTTTTTACCTAATTCCGGGGATATGATTGCTTTTCCTTGGCTTAAACAAACCTTTCAGTTTATACTCAAACCCTTCTGTTGGCGACGGTGCCGGCGATTGAGCGAGATTGGCATATTGATTAATAAAAAAGAAAGCCGGAATGCCTTTTAAATTATAAAGATCTTTTGCGGTGCTTCCCTGCGGCGCCGAATTATTAAATAAAATAGTCC
This sequence comes from Sphingobacteriaceae bacterium, assembly GCA_023251725.1. Classification (GTDB taxonomy): domain Bacteria; phylum Bacteroidota; class Bacteroidia; order B-17B0; family Aurantibacillaceae; genus JAHEYG01. The sequence continues at coordinate 5,092 of JAHEYG010000063.1, forward strand.
AGTTATATTTTGGATTGGATTTCAGGAAATTTTTATAGGTTTTTAAACTATCATCCGTACAAATGCTAATAAACACAATTTTATCGCCGTACTTTTTTACCAAATCCAAAATTTTTGGCATTTCTTTTAAACTGTTAATGCTTTTGGTGGAGAAGAAATTGAGATAAATAAATCTTCCTTTAAAATCGCTCATACTAATGCTTTTCCCGGTACGATCGTCGGCCGTAAAAAATGGTGCCGGCGCGCCCGGTTGTAATTTATTATTAATCTGTAAAATATTTTCCGTCATTTTTTTATGTTCGGCAATTTTTGTGTTCTGATAAAGTTGTTCTAAAATATTTGTTACCGCATTTTTATCAAATTGTGAATTAAAACAATAATCATATAAGTTTCGGATTATAACTAATTCGCGAAGAGTGTCATTTTTTAATTCGGGGTTATTTTTCAAAAAAGCATCCAATTGCTTATATCCTCCAATAGTATTTATTAAATGGTAAATATTTTCGCCGCCTTTTGTGGAGGAATAAGCCTCGATGTATCCTTTAAAATACGAATTAAAAAAAGTCATGTATTCGAAATGATTATGCAAAACGGGTTTGTTTAAAATATATTGAGTATTTAAAAATATTTTTCCGCGACCTGCACTCGAATTCAAATCGGCCAAAGCATAATCAATATAACTTTTAAAATACGAATGATTTATTTTTTTGTAGCGGATGTAAGAGAGTAAATGAAGACTATCAGCCTTTTTAAAAATTTTAATTTTATTTAGAAATTCGTAAGAAGCGGTGGCAAAAACTTTATTGTATTGCTTATTAAAATCAATTATCAAGGTGTTTAACTCAGTTGTGTCGGCCGCGAATACGCCAATTTCTATTGGGAAATCGGTGTCGTTTCTAATATCGATTGTTGAATCTTTTTGCGGAAAATTAATTCCGTAAACAAAATCTTTCTGAATATAAATTTTCCCGACAAGGTTACCTATTTTAAGAACCACAGGTTGCGTATGATCAATTTGCAATTGCAACTCAAAATAACCGTCTTTATCTATGGTATCGGAAGCTTCTTTGGTTTGCGTGTAAGTAATTAAATCATCGTAAGCAAACAGATTTATTTCTTTTCCTATATAAGATTTGTGAGCTTTGCCTTTTATGGTAACGTTTTGGGAATGAAAAAAAGTAATAAATAAACAAAAGAAAAGACTAAAATAAATTTTCTTTAACTTAAAGTGAGACATAATATATTATAACGTTAATAAAGGGATAGGTTACAAAAATAAGAAAGATATTATGAAATTACTTAGAATAAACTCAAAGAAGATTACGATTAACATTATAACCCTATAACGTATAACCTCTTTCTCCCTAATGAATTTCCTTAAACCTTGGATCAGTCACAAATTTGTAATCGTTTAAAGTATTTAAAAAAGCCAACAAGTCGCTTTTTTGTTGAACGGAAACAGTATGAGGGATTGCCATAAAAGGATCAAGATTGGGAGTATTAGCAACGCCGGTAGTAAAAAAAGTTAATACATTATCTAAAGTAACAAAACGGCCGTCGTGCATGTAAGGCACGGTAAAAGCGAGATTTCTAAGGCTGGGAACTTTAAATTTAAATTGGTCAGAAGGATTTCCGGTAACTCTATATCTTCCGCTATCCTGATAAAGATTTATCGGTAAACCTTTATTTTTAAAACTATAATCGCTGAATAAAGGTTCAACGTGACAATACTGACATTGAATTTTATAAACATCATAACCATTTTTTTCGGAAGCGCTAAAATTATCTTCTCCTCGTTTTACTTTATCGTATTTGCTATTATAAGATACCAACAAACCCATAAATTGTGCAATAGCTTTCAAAAAACGCTGCGAATCAACCACAGTATCGCCAAAAGCTTTTTTAAATAAATTTTTATACTTAGTAGATTTCGATAAACGATTTAAAGCATTACTCAAACTCAAATTTAATTCCAAAGGATTTGCCAATGGCGCCAAAACCTGCACTTCTAAATTATTTACAGCGCCATCCCACATATAAAGTGTATGCCAGTTCAAATTAAATAAAGCCGGCGAGTTACGTTTTCCCAATAAATCATGAACGCCGTGACTAACGTTATGGTCGGGACCGTTAGTAAACGCAAAATACTGCTGATGGCAATTACCGCAGGCAATGGTGGTATCTTCAGAAAGCATTGGCTCATAAAACAAATGTCTTCCTAACATAAACTTGTCATACGTAACATCGTTATTACTAAAATTATAAACCGGTGCCGGCCATCCGGGTGGATTCACCGGAGCATATTCGTTGATTGTAGCGGTAGTGGTATTAGAAATAATTTCAGTGTCTTTTGAACAAGACGATAAAAAAAAAACAACACTAATTATTGCAATAAAATATTTCATTAATTTTTAATGGCACTAATAGAAAACATATCGACATAATTTGCGACAATAGTTTTGGCACTCTTAGGATTTGTTATTCCATTTAAAGCGAAGAAATCGATGATGCTGGGATTTCTGAAAATTTCGAGCACATTTGTTTTTAAATATACTGTTGCCACATTTTCTTTTCTCACATTAAGATAAGGTGCGTTGAATGGCAATGTGATGGTTCTTATATTATTATCGGGCGTGAGATATCCGCCAACGTGAAAAGTGAGATTATGCGAATTACTTGGGTAAGAACGCGGACTGTAGCCTTCAAATTTCATAAAAATATATCCCGAACTCCAGCTCCAGAACATATCCTCGCTAGGATCGAGCGCGCCGGATTGAGCACCGTCGCAATTTCTGAAACTATCAACGCCTAAAATAAATTCGATAGAAACATAGTAATCATAGGGCACTTTTTTTAATGAAAATCTGCAATAATTGATAGTATCGCCTGCATTTAATAAATGGTAACTCTCGGGTTCGGTATAGTACGTTCCATCGAGGCGTTTTAATTTAATGTTTGAAACATAGTATTTGAATTTAGTTACCGAAAAAGTATCGCCATTAGCATTGATGTATTTAGGAGTGGGGGCGGTATAAATGGTGTCTTTTGCAATTTGCAAAACGGCGGTATCGGCCACATTGGTAAAATTTAAAATTACTTCGTTAGTTGTAACAAGAGGATCGGTAACAGGAGATGCCACCTCATTTGTTTTTGGATCTTTATGGCAAGAAGCAAAACTTAAAAAAATTATTCCCAATAAAATAAATAACTTATTCATCATTCGAAATTACAACATTAAAGGTAATGAAAATAAACCGAATTTCCTAAAAATTGTATTCTTATAAATAAATCGCTGTGATTATTTCAAACCTCGTTAAAAATCAGTAAATTTGATAGACATCATTTTTAAAAATGCAATTTCCGACAGAGAAAAATAAAAGAAATAAATTGGGCATAATTAAAATACCATTTATTTTATTGGGATTGCTTATTATTTTGCTTTCGTCTTATACTTATTTACTCCCGGTTATTATGTGGGGAAGAACCGGTTCGCCCGGAGAATCAACTTGTGTATCTTGTCATAATTCTTTTCCTCTTAATTCGGGTGGAGGGTTTATTAAAATAAAAACTAATCCGGCTTTGATAAATAATAAATATGTGCCAAGTCAGACATATACTGTGAATCTTGTAGTATTTAAAAGTGGTAATACCAATTTTACTTTCGATTTTGAAGTGCTCGACAGTTTATCGGTTAATACAGGTACTTCAACAATTACCGATAGTATTCATACCAGATTATTGACTTATGCTTTTAACGGAAGGCAAAATGTTTTTTACAATGCCGAGGGAATTGCATTAGATTCTTTTGTGTTTGCTTTTAACTGGAAAGCGCCGCTTAACGGGGAAGTCAATTTTTATGCCGTAGGAAATGTTCCGAATATTGATGGTGAAACACCGGGCGATTATATTTACAGTGATGCCATACTAAAAATTAAACCTTTTTCTGCCGCTGGAATTTTTGATTTGGTAGAAAACAAAAAAAATAAAATTTATCCGAATCCAAGTTTAGGAAATGTAATTATTGATTATAAAACTAAGATGAACGAACCCATTTCCATTCAATTATTTGATAATTCGGGAAAAGAAATTTCAAATGAAAACAAAGCCAAACAAATTTCATCATTCTCAATTCAGTATTATTTACCTGCTGAAATTGCAAACGGAACTTATTTTTTAAGAATAAATTGTTCAGGTTATCTGGAAACCAATAAAATTATTATTGAGAAATAATTTATTTAACAGGATCATACCCGCTTCCGCCCCAAGGATGGCAGCGCAAAATTCGTTTCAATCCCAGCCACGAACCTTTTATGGCTCCGTATTTATTAATGGCATCCATGCCGTATTGCGAACAGGTTGGTGAGTAGCGACAAGAATTTGGTAATAGCGGAGAAATACTGTATTGATAAAATTTTATGAAAATGATTGGAATTATTTTAAAACTAATTTTCATTATTTGATGTTTAATTTCAAAAACGATTCGCCGTTTAAAAATCCTTCGAGTTTATCACCTTTATTTACCTGCCCTATGCCTTCGGGGGTTCCGGTATAAATTAAATCGCCTTGTTTTAGAGTAATAAATTGCGAAACATAAGAAATTACTTTGTCGAAACTAAAAATTAAGTCTTTTGAATTGCCTTTTTGTTTTGCCACCCCGTTTATTTTTAATTCGAAATTAATGCCGTTAATGTTTTTTATTTCTTCCACAGAAATAAATTTTCCGATGGGGGCGGCGTTATCAAAAGCTTTTGCTTTTTCCCAAGGCAAACCTTTTGATTTGCATTCCGCCTGAATATCGCGTGCGGTAAAATCAATTCCTAAACCAATTTCATCGTAATATTTATGCGCAAACTTTTCTTCAATATGTTTGCCCACTTTACAAATTTTTAGAACCAACTCAATTTCGTGATGCAGTTCTTTACTAAATTCAGGAATATAAAAATCTTCTTCCTTTAAAAGTGCCGTATCGGGCTTTAAAAAAAATACCGGCTCGGTAGGCACCGCGCTTTTCATTTCTTTGGCATGCTCAGCGTAATTACGGCCTATACAGATTATTTTCATACAGCAAAATTACGCTTTTAATCAGTATTGAATAATTTTTATAATATTTTCTCCAACAAATACCCTAATCTTCAATTGCATTCGTATTTTTACATTGTAATTTTTAACTATGACTTTCACCATCGATCCCAACAAGCGATTTACCTTAAAAGACATTAAGCATATTGCCGATAACAATTGTCAACTAACTTTATCGCCAGCGGCCGTAAAAAATATTGAAGATTGTCGTAATTACCTCGATAAAAAAATAAAAAGCAGTAAAGAACCTATTTACGGCATTAATACCGGTTTTGGCGCTTTATGCAATGTGAGTATTGATGAGAATGAAATTGAAAAATTGCAGGAAAATTTAATTATGAGTCACGCCTGTGGTATGGGCGATGAAGTGCCGCTACCAATTGTAAAATTAATGTTGCTTTTAAAAATTCAGGCGCTTAGTTACGGCAAAAGCGGCGTGCAATTAATTACCGTGCAGCGTTTGATGGATTATTTTAATAATGATGTTCTCCCTGTAATTTATCAATTAGGTTCGTTGGGCGCATCCGGCGATTTGGCACCGCTCGCGCATTTTAGTTTGCCTCTTATTGGTTTGGGAGAAGTAAATTATAAAAACAATAAATGTGATTCCGTAGATGTTTTAAAACAATTAAATCTTTCGCCATTAAAATTAAAATCAAAAGAAGGATTAGCTCTTTTAAACGGCACACAATTTATGAGTGCTTACGGTGTTCATTGCCTATTGCATTCCCAAAAATTAAATTCAGCCGCCGATTTTATTTCTGCAATTTCATTAGATGCCTTTGATGGAAAAATTGATCCGTTTAAAGATAATATTCAAACCATTCGCGCGCACGCCGGACAATTAGAAACCGCCAAAGCCATTCGCGCACATTTAGAAGGAAGCGAAATTTTAAAACAAAATAAAAAACAAGTTCAGGACCCCTACTCGTTTCGTTGCATCCCACAAGTACACGGCGCCACAAAAGACACCTGCAATTATGTAAAAACTATTTTTGAAACTGAAATTAATTCGGTGACGGATAACCCAACCATTTTTCCTGAAAGCGATGAAATTATTTCGGGAGGCAATTTTCATGGACAACCTTTAGCTTTAGGATTAGATTTTTTATGCATTGCCATTGCCGAACTGGGAAGCATTTCCGAAAGAAGAGTTTTTCAATTAATTGCAGGCTTACGAAATTTACCAAGTTTTTTATCGGCAAAGCCGGGATTAAATTCAGGATTAATGATTCCTCAATACACAGCCGCTTCTATTGTGAGCCAGAATAAACAATTGTGCACGCCGGCGAGTGTGGATAGCATTGTTTCGTCAAACGGACAAGAAGATCACGTAAGCATGGGCGCGAATGCCGCCACAAAATGTTTTAAGGTAATTGAAAATGTGGAACGCATTTTAGCAATAGAACTTTTAAATGCATCGCAGGCATTAGAATTCAGAAGACCATTAAAATCTTCACCAGAAATTGAAAATTTTATTTCTAATTATAGGAAAAATATTCCGTTTATTGATAAAGATAAAGTGATGTATGTTTTATTGGAAGAATCGGTGCAATTTTTGAAGAAGGCGGAGTTTTAACACACGAATTAGTGGTTAGTGATTAGAGTCTAGTGATTAGAGTCTAGTGATTAGTTTAATAATGTACAAATTCTAAAAATAATATTCTTCTTGAAACGTAAAATTTATATTTTAACCCTCCTGGCACTAATCACTAATCACTCGGCACTTTTTGCATGTCAGTGTCCGTTTACAAATTTATCAATGGAAGAATGCAATAAATACGAAATTATTTTTTTGGGGAAAATTTTATCTGCAAAACCTTGTGAGAATAATAAAAGCGAAGCTATTTTTCAGATTTCGGAATTGTATAAGGGAATTGCACATGCCACTTTTAAAATTTTGTTTGATTGCGGAACGGAATGTTCTCAAAATTTTAATCCCGGCGAACAATGGATAATTTACGCCAAATACAAACGTGTTGACGATGCCCGAATGGATTGGTGCAGCCGAAGCAGAAAATATTTCAAAAATGAAAAAGAAGATTTTTATTTGATTCAAAATGGTAAAACTTATAGTGAAGAATTAACTTTCTTAAGAAAAAATTTAGGTTCGCACACCGTTGCAAAAGAAACGCCCAAATTAATGGGCGAAGGAAATATGTTGCCCACTCCCACCGAAACCATTATATATATACTTTGTTCTATTGTGGGAATTGTGCTCTTTTATTTTTTAGTACGTAAATTTTTAAAATAATGCAAAAAACTACCGAAGAAGATTCGTATTATAATAATCTCGAGAACATGAGTGTTCGCGATTTATTAGTGAATATGAATAAAGAAGACAAAACCGTTCCGCTCGCAATTGAAAAAGTAATTACAAAAATTGAAGAAGTGGTAAATGTTATTACCGAAAAAATGAAAAGCGGTGGCAGATTATTTTACATTGGCGCAGGCACAAGTGGACGATTAGGAATCGTAGATGCAAGTGAGTGCCCGCCCACATACGGCATCGACCACGAAAAAGTAATAGGATTAATTGCAGGAGGCGATGCCGCCATTCGTAAAGCCGTTGAATTTGCAGAAGATGATTTGCAACAAGGCTGGGAAGATTTAAAAATTCACAAAATAAATTCAAGCGATGTGGTGATTGGAATTGCCGCATCTGGTACAACGCCTTATGTTATTGGCGCTTTAGAAAATTGCAATAAAAATAATATTGTTACGAGTTGCATTACTTGTAATGAAGGAAGTCCGGTTGCCAAAGCCGCGAAATTTCCTATAGAAATAATTGTTGGTCCCGAATTTGTTACCGGCTCCACCCGAATGAAATCGGGCACCGCGCAAAAATTAGTTTTAAATATGATTTCCACCAGCGTGATGATTAAATTAGGAAGAGTAAAAGGAAATAAAATGGCGGATATGCAACTCAGCAATAATAAACTGGTTGACCGCGGCACAAAAATGCTAATGAAAAATGCAGGAATTTCAGATTACGAATCAGCAAAAGCCTTATTGCTAAAACACGGCAGCGTAAGAAAAGCGACTGAGAATTTTAAAAAATAATTTCCAAACTTTGTGCTTGCGGCAATAATAATTTCGCGCCGTTTTCGGTAATCAGCATTTCATCTTCTAAACGAATTCCAAATTCTCCCAAAATATATATACCGGGTTCGTTACTGAACATATTTCCGGTTTGTAATAATCGTTTATTGCCTCCCACCAAATAATACCACTCGTGTCCGTCCATTCCAATACCGTGACCCAAACGGTGTGTAAAATATTTGTACCGTGTACCGAAACCGTTATCTGTAATTATTTTCCTCGCAGCAGCGTCAACCGATTCTGCCGGAACGCCGGGCTTTGCGGTTTTTAAACCTTCGTCCTGCGCTTTGCGAACAATGTTCCACAATTTATTCATTTTATCAGTGGGTTTTCCGAAAACGGTGGTGCGGGTAATATCCGAATCGTAACCTTCCACCGCGCAACCGCCATCAATTAAAACAATATCGTTTGGTTTTAATTTTGTTTCTTTTACTAAGCCGTGTGGGTGCGCGCTGGCTTCGCCAAATAAAACCAATGCGCCGCCGGGCGTTCCGAATTCATTAAATAATTGCGAAACAATTTTTCCAAATTCACTCTCGCCCATTCCTTCCTTCAATTGACGAACCGCTGCTTTAAAAACTTCGGCCGTAATATCATTGGCAATTTGCATTAATTCAATTTCGTGCGCCGATTTAATGGCACGGCAACCCGCTGTAACAACAGTGGCGCTTTTTATTTGGAGAGTTGGAATTGTTTTCTGAATATTTTCGGTAACAAAATAACGTGTAGTTTCTTCAATGCCAATTGTGGCGGTTAATAAATTATTTTCTTTTAAAATAGTTTTTATTAATTCGTACGGACTCTCATCTTCTTCCCAGCAAAATAATTTACTCTTATTGGTTTGTTCCATGGCCCGCGATTCTTCAAATTTTGGTGCAATAAAAATGGGTTCGCCTTTTTGCGGAAGTAACATGGCGAATAATCTTTCTGACCTTCCCCAATTAGCGCCTGTAAAATAATTTAACGAAGTTCCGCCTTCCATAAAAATAGCATCCAGATTATTTTCGCTCATTAATTTGCGGGCTTGTTCCAAACGTAACAAACGTTCTTCTGCTGTAATTGGTTTTATTCGGTCGCGGATGGTTTTTATAGTTGTAGCTGCTAAAAAAGGATTATCGTAAGGTTTAATGATTTCGTTTTGCGAAATTACCATTGGAGAAATGGCACTCAGCGCTGTAATGGCGCCTCCAACTTTTATAAATTTTCTTCTATCCATATTAAGATTTATGAATTACGAATGTACGAATAAACGTATTATCAATAACTGATAACTGATAACGATTAACAATCAAAAAAAACAATTAGAAGTAAAAAACCACCTTAATTACTCATGAAGTTTTTTATAAGGAACTCTTCTCTACTTAATAATGTAATAAATATTAGTTAACCACTTTGTAGAATCTTTTTCTGTTCCCGGATCAGTAACATATTCTTCCACTACTCCGTTTTGTGTTAGTCCTTTTTCTTTCATGTATTCATCCATAGCTTCGTGCGGCGCTTTCATTTGCTCGTTATACGGACCATAATACGCTATATGCAAAACTTTTGGACAAGGTTGAATGGTAAATTTTTGCCAGCCTTTAATTTCTATCCCTTTTCCGCAACCAAATACAGCGGCGCATTCGGTTTTTTGTCCGGTTTCGTCGTACGAAAAATAAATACAGCTGGGAGCGCCAATCATTTCAATTTTATTTTTTCCGAATTCAGCTCCTAATTTCGGGTAAGTTTCGGCAAAAAATGCGCTTAGTTTTTCAAAAGCCACAGTTTCTTTTTTACCTATGTAATTTTTTTCTTCCCAGGCAATTTCTTTTATTTCGTAACCTTTATAGGTTTTTGCAACGGCAGGCATTGCCTCCATAACCGTTTTTAATTTAGCCAAACCATTTTCAAAATCGGGACCCATCATTTTATCCATGCTCATAAATAACATGGGTGCTCTTCCAAAAAAAGAAACCAAAAATTTCATTCCCCATTTAACATTGGTTGCACTGCCCTCAGTTTTGGTAATTAAAAATATCCGGGCTTCCATTTCTCTTGGCAATTTCATGGTTAATTTTTCTACAACAGTATCTCCATCAATTGATAAAAGCTCAATGGTTCCTGTGCCAACCTCTTTATTACCCACCCATGAGTATTTTGATCCCGGCTTACCGGATTCGCCCTCGTCAACAATGGTCATGCTAGGGTCTTTCTCTGTCCATGGCGACCAATTTTTCCTAAAAAATTTAAAATCTGTAAACGCCGCTTTAATGTTTTCGGCCGGCGCGTTAATTACAATTGACCTTTCAACTAAAATTCTTGAAGGACCGAACATACATAATACTAAATAGATTACTAATAATCCGACGATGACATACAATACTTTTTTCATGCTTTTTTTGTAAAATTAGAAAAATAATTGATAAATTCTTCCAATAAGAAAAAATAAAAAATACCTTTATATAGAATTATGAAAATAAACAGTTCCATAAATTTCGAATTAACCGACTGGGAAAAAGTAAAGGGTGAAAAGCATTTGGGAACCACAGGATTTGCTTCATGGAAAGTTTTAAATTTTGGAGATGTAAGAGTGAGAATGGTAGAATATTCAGAAAATTACCTTGCCGACCATTGGTGCGATAAAGGTCATTTTATTTATTGTGTAGAAGGAGAAATGACCACTGAATTAAAAGACGGGCGTAAATTTATTTTAAAAAAAGGAATGACTTATCAGGTGGGAGATAATGCGGATGCGCATAAATCTTATTCTGAAAAAGGTTGCAAAATTTTTATTGTTGATTAAAATGGCAACATACGATACGACGCACACTGTAAAGGAAGAATTAGAAACTTATTTTAAAAAAAATTATTATGGGAAAAAAAGATAAAAAGGTTGACGCCTACATTGCTAAATCGGCGCCATTTGCAAAACCTATTTTAAACCATCTTCGTGTTTTGGTTCATAAATCTTGCACCAGTGTTGAAGAAACCTGGAAATGGAGTTTTCCGAATTTTATGTATAACGAAAATATTTTGTGCAGCATGGCGGCATTTAAAAAACATTGTACATTCGGATTCTGGATCGGCGCCTTGATGAAAGATCCTGACGGAATGCTATTAACCGGCCATAATAAAACCGCGATGGGAAATTTAGGCGCAATTACTTCGGTAAAAGATTTACCTGCCGATAAAATTCTTTCAAAATACATTAAGGAAGCTATGAGTTTGATCGACGCGGGTGCTAAGCTTCCCAAAAAAGAAAATTCGGGAGTAAAAACTTTAAAAATTCCTACCTATTTACTTACCGAACTTCAAAAAAATAAAGATGCGAATACTACGTTTCATGACTTCAGTTATACAAACAAAAAAGAATATGTTGAATGGATTACAGAAGCAAAAACCGAAGAAACCCGTAATAAGAGATTAGAAACTGCTATTGAATGGATGGCTGAAGGAAAAATTCGGCATTGGAAATATTTAAAATGCTGAGTGTTTCTTACACAAGGAGTTTAACCATAATTTTTTACCATTAAGTCCGATAGCTATCGGACACTAAGAGCACGAAGTTACACTAGGCCTTAGTGCAACTCAGTGTTCTTAGTGCCTAAGTGGTAATTTTTTTTATTTTAAAGTTGAGAGTATCATTTAAGTTCATAAACTCCTTTTATTTAGTCCATTTTCCTAACAAAGTAACGCTGTTTTGTTTATTTTTGTAGAAGTAAACTCTAATATGTTTTATACTTCGTTAATTATTTCACAATATGAATAAGTATAAAAATATTTTATTCTACGTTTTAATTGTCAGCATTTTTACTTTTTTTATTTATTTGTTAATCGATTCGGGTAAAGTGCACGAATCTTCAAAACACATTATTCCTCATCCTCAAACAGGCAATTCTATCATAGATCACTTTTCAACAGCACTTCATCAAAACATTACGCATCCGCTCGCTATTTTATTATTACAAATTCTTACCATTATTTTTACAGCGCGAACTTTTGGTTTTATTTTTAATAAAATCGGACAACCCACTGTAATTGGTGAAATTATTGCGGGTATTTTTTTAGGTCCCTCTATTTTAGGATTGTGGTTTCCTGAATTCAGTGTTTTTCTTTTTCCTAAACCTTCATTAGGAAATCTGCATCTTTTAAGTCAGGTTGGTTTAGTGTTGTTCATGTTTGTTATTGGAATGGAACTCGATTTAAAACTTTTAAAAAATAAAACTCAGGATGCCATTATCATTAGTCATATTGGAATTGTAATTCCTTATGCATCCGGAATGGCGCTCTCGTATTTTTTGTATAAAGAATTTGCGCCTGATAATATTGATTTTATGTCGTTCAGTTTATTTATGGGAATTGCCATGAGCATTGCGGCTTTTCCGGTGATGGCGCGCATTATTCAGGAACGAAATTTAAGTAAAACACGATTGGGAACTTTAGCCATTACTTGCGCCGCCAGTGATGATATTACCGCCTGGTGCATTTTAGCGGCTGTAATTGCCATTGTAAAAGCGGGTTCATTTATGAGTTCGTTATTTACAATTGGATTTGCATTGGGATATTTATTCATTATGATAAAATTGGTTCAGCCCTTCTTAAAAAAAATAGGTGAAGTATATTCCAACAAAGAATCGATGAGCTTAAATGTGGTGGCCGTTATATTTGGAATTTTACTCACGTCTGCTTTTATAACTGAGGTAATCGGTATACACGCTTTGTTCGGCGCATTTTTAGCCGGAGCCATCATGCCGCCGTCGATAAATTTCAGAAGATTAATTATCGAAAAAATTGAATCGGTTTCGTTGGGATTATTTTTACCACTGTTTTTTGTGTTCACGGGTTTAAGAACGCAAATAGGATTATTAAACGATTCGCATTTGTGGAGCGTGTGCGCTTTAATTATTGGTGTTGCTATTGTTGGGAAATTTGGTGGCGCTTTTTTTGCAGCAAAAATTACCGGGCAAAGTTGGAAAGACAGTTTATCAATAGGCGCATTTATGAACACCCGCGGATTAATGGAATTGGTAGTTTTAAATATTGGTTACGATTTAGGCGTTTTGAGTCCGCAAATTTTTGCCATGATGGTATTGATGGCTTTAGTCACTACATTTATGACAGGACCGGCTTTAGATTTAATTAATCACTTTTTTGAAAAAGATATAGATGAATTAGCTGTAAGAGTAAAACAAAAATTCAGAGTGCTTTTATCTTTTGCGAATCCTAATAGTGGAAAAAAACTAGCGCGTATTGCTAATTTAATTTCGGGTTACTCAAAAAACTCGACCGAAATTATGGCTTTACACGTAACACCGAGTGCCGATATTAATCAGTATCAATTGGCCGAATACGAAAAAGAAAGTTTTAAGCCCATTAAAATTGAAGCAAGTAAATTAGGATTGAGCATTAGCACCAGTTACAAAGTTTCGAACGATGTGAGCGACGAAATTTTAAAAGACGCCAATAGTGGTGCGTATGATATAATGCTTGTAGGAGTAGGACAATCGGTTTTTGAAGGCACTTTATTGGGACAATTCATTGGTATAACAGCAAGCGCTTTGAATCCCGACAAATTAATTGGAACCTTAACAGGAAAAAGCAATATTTTTAAAACGCAGCGTATACTAGATGAAAAATCGAATGCGTTTATTCATAACAGTAAAATTCCGGTGGGAATTTTTATTGATCATAATTTAGACGCGGTGGATAAAGTGTTATTGCCAATTGTTTCTATCAGCGATGTGTTTTTATTATTTTACGCCAAAAAAATTCTTAAAAACAGTAATGTGGTAATTACGATTGTAGATTACAATGGAATTATAGAAGCCAATACCGAAATAAAAGAAGAAATAAACAGTATCGAAAATTACGCGCCCGCTAATTTTCAGTTACTCAGCAAAAAAAATTGGGACATCATTTCGTTTTACGATTACAATTTAGTGTTGCTAAGCATCGAAGGATTTAATGCGTTCTCGAAAGATATTGTTATTGATGAGAAAGAAACGCCTTCTTTTTTGTTGATACGACCTTGAATATGTTCGTGGTTGGGGGTTCGGGGTTAGGGGTTCGGATTTAAAAGGAAAATTTGGCAGTTGGCAGAAGTTTGGAACTTATTTCCCAAAAAGCAATTTTTTATTATAAACAACATTTCCATTATCGATAATTCTTACCAAATAAACTCCGGTACTTAAATCGATGGGATTTGTTTCTTCCAAATTTTTATTCATCACTATATTTCCCAGCACATCGTAAACAATAAGTTTTTGTGATTTTATATTTCCGTTAAAAATAAATTTGTCTTTTAAACAAACAAATTCATTATTACCAAGATTTTTATTTTCGTTTATGGCGGTCGGTGCTGACGGAAAACCGATTATTTTTAATCCCTTGATAGAAATATCCCCTTGAAAGCTCATGGTAGGAAACAAACTTATAGATAACGATAACTTAGTAATGTTGGTAGAAGAAATGGCATAAGTTAACGGAACTTGTGATGCCGCAATACCATTTAAAAAGGACATAGCAGATAAAGGGGCTTGCCAAATCGTAAAACTTATTTTTAACGAGTCATAACCAACCAAATTGAGCATAGTGTCCAAATAGTTTTGCGAATACAAGCTGTTAGAAGTTTTTAGCTCAATTCGATCAGAAAATTTTGTCTCCCACGCAGACCCAGTCAAAATAAACCCATTAAGGTTTGTATTATTTACAATGGTTACCTGAGAGTAAGCAAAGGACGATAAAAATAGTGTAACAACAAGTAAAAACTTTTTCATGTAAACCAAATGTAGTAAATTTTTGGTGATATCCAAAATTATTGATGCCTCAATTTTAACCGCTATTATAATTTTTATATAGTTAGGGATAGTTTCAAATGTGCGCCTAAGCCATCGTGAATAATGCGCATTAATGTTGAGAGTCTTATATCGCTGGCGTTATTTTCAATTCTTGAAATGTACGATTTTGTAGTGCCACATTTATCGGCAAGTTGCTCTTGCGTTAAATGTTTTTTCTCGCGCATTTCCTGAATTAAAACACCCAATTTAAAAGACTCAAATTCTTCTTCGTATTTTTCGCGTTTTTTTGTTCCGCGTTTGCCGTATTGCTCATCCAAGTGACTTGCAAAAGATGTCAAATGTTTATTTGCCTTTTTTTTCATAGTAATGTTGTTTTTTTAATTTTTCTGCCAATTCAATTTCATTTTGCGGTGTCTTTTGCGATTTTTTCTGAAAACCGTTCAGAAGAATTATTAATTGCCCTTCATCGAAGAAGCAAAACACACGAAAAATATTACTTCCTATTTCTGCTCTTATTTCGTAAAGGCCCTTTGTTCCTTCAATATGCTTAAAATATTTAATTGGGATGCGCTCTAAAGTAGCTACCAAATGTAAAGTCCAGTTTAATTTTTTTTGAACTTTGAAAGCTTGTTTCTCAAAAAACTCTTTGTAATAATGTCGGTAGTATTGAACGTCCCTAATGAAATTTTGTTCCACAAAGTAAAGTTAGCTAATTAGATAACATTATCCAAATTTATTTTTTGGATGTTTTATTAAAAATATTTCGATTTCAACATTAA
>JAHEYG010000064.1 GCA_023251725.1 Sphingobacteriaceae bacterium
TAGTATAGAAGATTCGGATATTAGTTTACCTGAACATACTAAAGTTACATTAACCAATAAGAGCGGTAAAGAAATAAAAAGTTTTTTCACGGGGGGTGGCAAATTTAAATTTAATATTTTGTCGACAGAAAAAATTATGCTTACCGATTTGGATGTTGAGGATAAAGATCTGATTATGCAGTTGTACGGTTATGTTTATGATCAGGATAAAAAAGCATTTAATAACGCTAAACTATTATTGTATAATAAGGATGGTAAATTAAATCAAACGATCAGTACGGATGACAAAGGTAAATTTGTATTTAAAAATTTGAAAGCGGCTTCCGAGTATTTGTTTGATTTGGATGAAAGCGATCCTAGGGTTGGTTCCATAAAAAAACTTTATATTGCTGATGCTAAAGGCCGCTTGTATAAAGAATTAATTAAAAACATAAAAGGCAAGTTCGAGTTCAAAATTTTGAACGTGGATAAAGTGGCGATGGGAGATTTTACAGTGGATGATCCGTGGCTGGAAGTGTTGGAAATGAAAAATAAAGCCAAACACGATAGTTTAACCATTATCGAAAATATTTATTACGCTCTGGCGGATTTTAAATTTGATGCGGCCGGAAAAAATGTGTTGGATAAAGTAATTGCAGTTATGCAATCCAATCCAAATATTAATGTAGAATTAAGTTCACACACCGATTCTCGTAGCAGCGATGAGTATAATTTAACCTTGTCCCAAAAAAGAGCTAAAACTGCTGTGGATTATATGGTGTCGAAAGGCATTAACAAAAAAAGGTTAAAAGCCATTGGGTTTGGAGAAACCAAATTATTAAACAAATGCGTTAATGATGCAGATTGTACCGATGAAGAGCACGGAAAAAACCGTAGAACCGAATTTAAGATTGTTGATGCTCAGAAAGTTTAATACGCACTTAACTTAATTTAACAGCATCTTAAAAAGTTTGGCAAAGTTTTAGTTAGTAGAAGCACTGAACATCCCTCATATGTTTTTATTTAATTAGAAAAAATTATGAGAAAAGTATTTTTATTCAGTTCAATCGTTTTAATTTCTTCAATTGGTTTTTCACAAAACGTTCAAACTTCACTGAACGTAAAAAAGAATGAACGATATTATAATTCGTGGCGCCTGGGTTTTAATCTTGGGGGTATGTGGCAAACTTCCGATTTATCAAAAGATGATGCTGGATTCGCCGGTGGTTTTACTTTAGAAAAAGGTTTTTTCGAAAATAAAACTCATTTTTTTAGTCTGGCAATTCGCGGCAGGGCCTTATTCGGCAATACTTATGGTTACGACAGCAAAAGAAATTATGATCTTATTTCTAACGCGGCGCTTAATGGTACCTATAATTCAAATGTAAATTATGCGGGAGGTCTTAATAAATACATTTACAATAATTACAAGACCGAAATTTCAGAAGGAGCGCTCGAACTTCAGGTTTCGTTTAACCGTTTGCGCGAGCGCACACATGTAATTTTAAATTTATGGGGCGGGATCGGATTTTCGGTTTTCAGAACCAATACTAATTTACTTGATAAAAATGGCCTTATGTATAATTTCACGAAAGTGGATTCAACAGGACAAGCCTCAGCGTCGAATATAATTTTAGGTCAGCAGGATATTTTGGATAAATCTTACGAATCATTTGGTTCAGGAAGTAAAAACGAAAACACGATTACATTTTCTCCATCGGCAGGTATTGGACTGGGATATCAATTTAATCAGTATTTTTCAATATTGTGGGAATACAAAGTTACTTTCCCGCAAGGAATAAAAGCAGATTTATTGGATGGTTACTCTGGAGTAAATAACCATTGGCTCGCAGGAAATAATGATTACTATCATTACACAGGCATTAATTTTTTAATTACTCTTGGTGGTGGCGGACATCATACAAAAGACACCAGCAATTATACCAACGTAAATAATTATTCTCCCGCTAACAACGGCACTGTTACAACTCATCCCAACAATACTGTAACAGTAAATCAAAATGGAAATAACTACTCAACAGCGGCAGAGAAACCTATTGTAAACATAACTCACCCCTCTAATTCACCGCATACCACCTATTCGAGTTCCTATAATATTAAAGCTAAAATATATCATGTAAGTTCAAGAAATGAATTAAATGTTACACTTAATGGATCCGAAGTAAATTATTATAGTTTTGATGGTACTAATTTATCTTTCAAAGCTAATTTAATGATTGGAAATAATAAAGTAGTTATTACGGCGGCCAATAAAACAGGAAGTGATTCAAAATCGGCAATTCTTTTTTATACCGGATACCCTCCTATAATAACCATTACAAACCCACCCACAAATCCATTCTATACAACTGTTTCATCAATAAATATTACTGCTAATGTTTTAAACATTTCGGCCGGAAGTGATTTGGCGGTAAAACTTAACGGAAATACGGTTACCGTTTTTACTTATAATACTTTTACGAATGAATTCGCTTCCCAATTACAATTAAAAGACGGGCAAAATATTTTTGAAATAACCGCCTCCAATCCGTTTGGTACCGATTTTAAAAGCGTCATTATTAATTACACAAAACCTGTGGTGGGTAGTACAGTTGTAGTTATCCCTACTAATACAGTTGTTATAACAAATACAACAGTTACCACAAATACAACGGTTTCCTTGCGTGGTGTTGCGGTTAACATACTCGATCCCAATACAAATCCTTATACCATTAAAGTAAATAGTTACAATGTAAAAGCAAAAATAACCGGAATAAATTCGCCTTCACAAGTTACTGTTACCGTAAATGGTATAAGTGTAAATTTTAATTATGATAACATTTCTTCGGTTACATTTAGCCCTCTTTTAAATTTAGGATCTAATTCCATTGTAGTGAGTGCAAAAAACGACAAATCATCTGCTTCAAAATCAACAGTAATTATTTATGAAGAATTAGGTACCACAGAGCTTGGAATAAAAACAAAAGTTATTTGTCATAAAAAAGATAAATCCAATTATGAAACCATTACTATTAATGAAGTTGAATGGCCGGAGCATCAGACGCACGGCGATTACGAAGGGGCATGCACCGGTGTTGGTACAGATGCAGAAATTATTATTTGCCATAAAAATGATGATGCAACGTCTCAAACAATGACCATTTTACAAAGTCAATGGTCGCAACATTTGGCGCATGGCGATCAATTAGGAGAATGTAAAAAGGAGGATAAAATAATTACCATTTGTCACATTCCTCCAGGTAATAACAATAACCCACAAACTATTACAATTCCCGAAAGTGCATGGCCAGCACACGCCGCGCATGGCGATTCAAAAGGGGCCTGCGCAGAAATAATTGATCCAGAAATTACAATCTGCCACAATAATGGCGACAATTCTCAACAAACGATTACTATTTTGCAAAGTCAATGGTCACAGCATCAGAAACACGGAGATCAAATGGGAGAGTGTAAAAAAGAAGACAAAAAAATTACCATATGTCACATTCCTCCCGGTAATAACAATAATCCACAAACTATCACCATTTCCGAAAATGCATGGCCGGCGCATGCAGCTCATGGCGATTATAAAGGTAATTGTGTGAATACTGCAACACTGGGCGGACCAGGACAAGGCGGCGATAAAAAAATTAATATTTGTCACAAACCTGCAGGCAGCACGCCTGTAAATATGACAATCAAAGAATCAGACTGGTCTTCACACGCAGCCCATGGCGATACTAAAGGCGATTGTCCCACTATTCAGCAACCTATAAAAGGTAACGATACGCAAATTGAGCAGCCAAAAAAAGAAGAAAATAATAATCCGGGCAGGCCGATAAAAGAAACGCAAATTCAGCAACCCGAAAAACAACCTGAGCAACCAAAAATGCAAACCAACGATGCCGGCGAAATAAAAGTGGGAAGACCGCGTTAATTAATTATTTTTGTACAATGAACATTATTTTATTCGACGACGATACCAGTAACAAGTTGTTACCTCTTACTTTTACAAAACCTGTTTCTGAAATACGTATTGGAATCTTAACTGTGAAAGAAAAATGGGAAACCATTAGTAATTGTGTGGTGAGTTATTTAACGCACGAATATTTAAATCAAAAATTTAAAACTACTAAAAGCACCACGCTCGATAATTATTTTATTAATTCTAAAATAATTCCGAATAATGATTTTTTTAAGGAAGTACAAAAATTAAAACCCGGAAAAGGATTGAAACAGGATAAAACTTTGCTCGCTGTTAATGCGGGAAAAGATGATTCTAATTTAAAAGATTTTATTAAAAATGCCGAAACTTATAAAGAGCCTGTTTTACAAATAAATAATTTGTGCGATATTTTTGTGAAGAACGGCGAAGCTTTGCAATTAGATTTTGATTTACTCACAAAAAAGCAAAAAAGCGCGGCTCTCGAAGATTCGGTTACCGTAATAGGAAAAAAGAGTTTAATTTTTTTAGAAAAAGGGGCAAAAGCCGAAGGGTGTGTTTTTAATACCACCAACGGCCCTATTTACATTGGTAAAAATGCCGAAGTAATGGAAGGCGCCCTTGTTCGCGGACCGTTTGCCTTGGGCGAAGAAAGCGTTTTAAAAATGGGAGCAAAAATTTATGGACCTACTACAGTTGGTCCGCATTGTAAAGTGGGAGGCGAAGTTAATAACTCGGTTATTTTCGGATACTCGAATAAAGCGCACGATGGATTTTTAGGAAACAGTGTTATTGGCGAGTGGTGTAATTTGGGAGCAGATACCAATACCAGTAATCTTAAAAATAATTACGGCAATGTAAAATTGTTTAGTTACGTGAGTAATAAAAATGAAGATACCGGTTTGCAATTTTGCGGATTAATTATGGGAGATCATTCTAAATCGGGTATCAATACTATGTTTAATACAGGAACTGTTGTAGGAGTAGGCTCCAATGTTTTTGGTGCCGGATTTCCTCCGACTCACATTCCCTCATTTTCATGGGGTGGGAAAGATGGATTGGAAACACATCGTATCAATAAAATGACTGAAACTGCCGAAAGAGTTTTTGCCAGAAGAGAAATGACTTTGGAGGATGTGGATAGAAAAATTCTTTCAAAGATTTTTAAGGAGACAATTCACCAAAGAAAAGATAAATCCTAAATTATTTGTTTGGGCTAAAGCCCTAAATCTTTTCGGATTCTTTATCCACGGCCTGAAGGCCGTCGTGGCAATTTAAAATCTAATAAATGCTTTTATAATGAAATTAATAGCCACTCAAAAGTCTTTGCAATTTTAAAATCTAATAAAATCTTTTAAAATGAAATTAATAGCCACGGCCTTCAGGCCGTGGAATAAATATTGAAGTTGAATTGGACTTTAGTCCAAAATAAATTGGAAAAATGATTTTTTGAAATCCTACGCCAATCTTTTAGAAATAACTTTTAAGAGATTTCCGAAAACTTGTCCGGGTGAAAATTTTCTCCAATTAAAATCGCTTAATTCTCCTTCCGAAATAAAATAATAATCGATATTGGCTTTTTTAAATTCTTTGAGCACGTGTTCTCTGAAATTTAAAAATACTATCCAGCCATCTTCACCAATATCATCAAACCATTCTTCGTAATAACATTCATCGGAGTGATGAAAATTCAACACATTTTCGCCTATTAAAATAAATTTGTTGATACCGGCGAAAATTAATTCATCAATAATATCGCGTTTAAAAAGCATGATGTCGTTATTGATGGCATCGTTCCATTCGCCAATGAGTTCAATAATGGCAAACTTTTCATCGTAATCGCTAAATAAAACTTTTATGTATAAGGTTTCGCTGCCAATATCGTCCCATTGCGGATGGATGTAGAAATTGTAAATGGTGTTAGAATATTCGAATTCGCTGTACTCGCGCCCGTAAAAAGGCGATTGCTCATCTTCGGAAGCAATGTAAACGTGGCGCCAGTTATAATAGGGTTCTATCGAATGCATTTAAGGCAAATTTAATACTAAATAGGAAAAATCTGCAAACAAATCTTCAAAATAATTTGTAACGATATTAAGACCGCGCTTTTGAAAAATAAACGAATTATAGTATTAAATAAAGTTGGAATATTGTATATTTAATAATAAATAAGACCTTTGTTGCACAATGAAAATTTGTTTTTTTACATCTTATTACCCGCCTTTTCTTGATAGTTTTTATAAACACCATCCCGAATTTTTTGAAATGTCCTTTAGCGGAATGCAAAATCTTTTATTGTCGAAAATGTTTGCTGATACGGGAGCGGCATATCATTATACATTAAAAAAAGGAAACGATGCATTTTTAATTATTGAAACTTGCGAACCTTTGCAAAAGCAATGGGCTAAGGAAAATAATATTGAATACAATAATGAGAATTGGAAAATGAAAATCGCTTTCGAACAAATAAAAAAATATTCCCCTGATATTTTCTATATCGAAAGTGTATTCGAATATTTTGGTGAATTTATTAAAAGCGTTTCTCCTTATTGCAAAAAAATTGCCTCTTTTATTTCAACTCCTTTGCCCGTCGGATTAAACTTAAACGGAATTCATTTTATTTTATCTTCCACGCCTGATTTTGTTAAGAAATTTTCAGAATTAGGAATTAAATCAGGGTATATTCATCCGGCGTTTGATCAAAGAGTATTATCGCAAATTAATATTGAAAAGAATAAATCTATTCCATTTTCATTTGTTGGAGGTTGGAGCGAAGTTCACCCCATTCGTAAAAATGCATTGAAAGAATTGGTTGCAAAGACACCGATTCAAATATGGGGATATGGTTATAAAGAGCAAATTAATATTAAAGGATTAAAATATTTTACAAATGAATATTCTAAAATCTTAAAAAGATACAAGGGGGAATGCTGGGGACTTGAAATGTACAACATTTTACAACAATCATTTGTAACCTTTAATATTCACGAAAGTTTACTGAAGGGAAATGTTGGAAATATGAGAATGTTCGAAGCGAGTGGAGTGGGGACAATGATACTGAACGATGCAGGAAGTAATCTTGCCGCAATGTTTGAACCCGGAAAGGAAATTGAAACCTATACAAATATAAATGAAGCCATTGAGAAATTAAATTTTTATTTAAACAATAAGGAGAAGGCAATTGAAATTGGTAAAAATGCAATGAAAAGAACTTGTAAGGATTATAATTACGATATTTATATTGATGAAGTTTTAAAACATTTTAATTCACTTTTAAAGTAAATGAACAAACTCGCATATTTAAATTTAGGCTGCGGCGTTACTTTTTGTAACGACTGGACGAATGTTGATTTTGTTTCATCGTCACCCGAAGTAAAGGCGCATAATTTGTTGAGTGGAATTCCCTTTAAGGACAATTCTTTTGAAGTGGTTTATCATTCGCATGTATTGGAGCATTTCCCTAAAGAAAAAGGAATTGTATTTATTAAAGAGTGTTTTCGCGTTTTAAAACACGACGGAATTATTCGTGTAGCCATTCCTGATTTGGAAAGAATTGTTGTGAATTATTTAAAGTACCTGGAAGAAAGTTTGCAAAATGTTTCGGGTGCTCTTGAAAAATATGAGTGGAGCGTTTTAGAAATGTACGATCAGGTGGTAAGAACCGTTCCTGGTGGCGACATGCTTAATTATTTAAAAAACGTTTCAAAAAGTAATGAATCATTTTTATTAGAGCGTAACGGCAAAGAAGTGCAAAGTATATTAGATAGTTTAAGAGCGGTAAAAGCAAATCAGGAAAATAAAATAATAAAACCGGGCAGATTATCCTTGCGCCCGAAAAATATTATTGCACGGTACAAAAATAAATTAATAAAAAAATGGCTGGGAGAAGATTATGAATTATTGCAGCCTGCAAAATTTCGTTCGCAGGGCGAAATTCACCAATGGATGTACGATAGGTATTCATTAAAAATATTGTTGGAGAAATGTGGATTTAAAAACGCAGAAGTAAAAACAGCTTTTGAAAGTAATATTGTAAATTGGAATTCGTTTGAGTTAGATGGAAATCCCAATACAAAAGAGATTAGAAAACCCGATTCATTATTTATGGAGGCGCGAAAATGAAAATGGAGAAATTAAATTTCTGTACACTATTTAACTCGTTTTATCTTTCGAGGGGCGTTCTGATGTATCAATCGCTCGAAAAAAATTGTGCCGATTTTCATTTGTACGTTTATGCTTTTGATGAAGCGACTTATAGTTTTTTGAAAAAAGAAAATTATAAGAACCTAACCGTAATTTCATTAAAGGAATTTGAAGACAAAGAACTCCTAAAAGTAAAACCAACCCGTACGGCCGCCGAATATTGTTGGACCTGTGCTTCGAGCACTATTTTATATTCTATCGAAAAATTTAATTTAAATAATTGCACTTACGTGGATGCCGATATGTATTTTTATTCTGATCCAAAAGTTTTAGTGGAGGAGATGGGAGACAATTCAGTTCTTATAACTGAACATCGTTTTACTAAGGAGTATGCCGAATCGGTTATTTACGGAAAATATTGCGTGCAATTTGTCACTTTTAAAAATGATGAAAGAGGGATGAAGGTTTTGCATTGGTGGCGCAAAGCTTGTATTGATTGGTGTTACGGTAGAATAGAGGAGGGTAAATTTGGTGATCAGAAATATTTAGATGACTGGACCAAAAAGTTTGATGGCGTTCACGAGCTGCAGCATTTAGGTGGTGGCATTGCTCCCTGGAATTTGCAGCAATATAATTTTAATAAAAATTTGAATGGAAAAATTAGTGGAAAAGAAATTTTATCCGGCAAATCTTTTGAGGCCGTATTTTTTCATTACCACGGATTAAAATTTTATTCTAACAAAGTAGTTTCTTTAGCAGGTAAAGATTATGAGATGAGCAATGACGCCAAGGAATTATTTTATTTTCCCTATATAAAAATGTTATTGAAGGTAAAAAAAGATATCCTGTCAAAACTGCCAAAACTAAATTCGGATGGAGCCATTGAACCGTCTCCGGAAACTCCATTTACTTTTGGTATTTTAGTTAAGCAATATTTTAAAAGCCTTAAACAATCGCTTTCAAATATTTTTGGTAAAACAGTTCTAAAAAAATTAAAACACCATCATTATTATTTTTGTGAGAAAATAAAATAATGCAGACTTTAATCTCCATAATAATACCCACTTTTAATTCTTCAAAAACATTGAAGAATTGTTTGGAAAGTATTTTTGCGCAGGATTTTTCATCGTATGAAATTTTGATTATGGATTCAGTTTCTACCGATGAAACTTTAGTCATTGCAAATTCTTATACTTCAAAATATTCCAACATTAAAATTTACAGCGAAAAAGATAAAGGCATTTACGATGCTATGAATAAAGGAATGAATTTGGCCAAAGGCGATTGGTTATTTTTTTTAGGAAGCGATGATTCGTTTTATAACTCCGAAGTTTTATCAAAAATCAGCAAAGTAATTTCTAATACGAATAAAAAAATTGTTTACGGCAACGTTGAAATTGTTGGCAATAATGCCTGGGCTAAGAATGGTGAAGTTTATGCAGGAAAATTTACGATTCAGAAATTATTGAATCAAAATATTTGTCACCAGGCTATTTTTTACAATCGTATTTTTTTAAAAGAAAATATCGGGAATTATAATTTAAGTTATACTAAATCCTCCGACTGGGACCTTAATTTAAAATGCCTTTCTAAAGCCGAATTTGAATTTACCGATCTAATTGTAGCAAAATATTCGGTAGAAGGATTTTCGGGTAATACCCGCGATGTTAATTTATCGAATGATTTTGTGAATAATGTAACCCGTTATTTTGGTTTTTCGCTGTTTAATCCTATCATTAATAACAACAGTTTTGTGTTTTATAATGATGTTTTGAAAAAACAGAAAGAATCGGCTTATTTAAGGTATTGTATTGGATCTTTAGGCAGAATTATTAAAAGAATATTCAAAAAAATGTCTTAAATTCAATACCGAATAATTGTGCGAAAATAATTAAAATGAATCCGAATCAAAAACATTTTGCTTTTACACTTTGTTCCAATAATTATTTGGCGCAGGCTAATGTGCTCAAACAATCTTTCTTAAAATTCAATCCCGATTTCCAAATGTATATTGGTTTGGTGGATGAACTTTCAACCGAAATTGATTATAAAATATTTGAACCTGCAATTATTGTCCCTATTAATAAAGTAAAAAGTATTAATGTAAATGAACTTATTGATAAGTACGATATTGTTGAATTTAATACTTGCGTAAAACCAACTTTTTTTAAATACATTATCGAGCAAAATAAAAATGCAGAAATAATTTATTATCTCGACCCGGATATTTGTTTTTATGATTCTATTGGGGAACTTAATAATTTACTTCAAACTAATTCAATGGTGTTAACACCGCATATTACTTCTTCAATTGCCAGTGATAATTATTTGCCTTCCGAAAATATTTTTTTAAATTATGGTTTATACAATTTAGGTTTTTTGGGAATTAATGCTAAAAATAAAACAGCCCTTAAAATGTTAGATTGGTGGGAAGAAAAAACTTTGAAGTTGGGATTTAATAGAACTGCAGATGGTTTATTTGTTGACCAATTATGGATGAATTTTGCGCCAATTTATTTTAGTGATGTTTTGGTTTTGAAAAATTATAAGTACAACATGGCTCCGTGGAATTTACACGAACGCTATATTGTAGAGGTAAATAATAATAATGAAATTATACTGAACGATAAAACAAAATTGGTTTTTTATCATTTCAGCAATTTAAGCGATGATAAAAACGAAATTTCAAGATTTTATAAGAGGTATGATTTTAAGAAATTTCCTTTATTGAAAAAACTCTACAATGACTATTTTGAAAAAATTGAAAAGAATGGGTATTCAAAGTTAAAAGCAATTCCCATTTCTTACGTATTGTATAAAAAGAAACGAGAGGACTCTAAAAATTCAATGACTAAAAAGATGGTGCTAAAATTAATGAGCTTGCTCGAAAAAATTTCAAGACGAGTTTAAACAAATTTCAAACTAATGTTGCTTTCAATAATAACCATCAATAAAAATAATGGCCGCGGTCTGAAAAAAACCATTGAAAGTGTTATTTCGCAAACTTATAAAGAAGTTGAGTATATTGTAATTGATGGAAATAGTGACGACGATAGTAAAAAAATAATTGAATCATTTAAAAGTAAAATCAGTTATTCTAACTCAGAGGCCGATTCCGGAATTTACGAGGCGCAAAATAAAGGTATTGCAAAAGCAAAGGGTAAATATTTATTATTTTTAAATAGTGGCGATGTTTTGGCGAACGAAAACATTCTTCAAACGATTGCACCGATGTTAAAAGAAAAATCGTTTTATTATGGAAATTTAATTTTGCAAAAAGACGGAAAACAGGAAACGCATTCGGCGCCCAAAAAAATGGATCTCGATTTTATGCTCAATAGCACCTTTTGGCATCCTTGTGTTTTTATAAAAGCCGAATTATTTAAAAATTACGGATTGTATAATACCAATTTTAAAATTGCAGGTGATTACGAGTTTTTTATAAGATGTTTATTAAAACCGGATGTGACTTCTGAACATATTGATAAAGTAATTTCTGTTTTTGATGGAGGAGGAGTGAGCAACGATTCTAAATTAACTAATTTACAAACAGAAGAAAGAGAAAAAGCCTGGAAATTAAATGTATCGGAAACGGTTTTCGAAAGTTTAAAAAAACACAATGCTTTTACCCGAAGTAAATTTTCAAAAATAGTGGATGCGATTCAAAAAATGCGGAGAAAATAATTTCTGAAGAATGCCAAACGATAATTCCATAAAAGAAAATATTTTCCAAAGCAGGAAAAAAAGTAAACAAAACGTGACTTTATTCCTTAAAAAAATAAATCGCTTATTTGTTTCCACAAAGTTAACCGAAAATAATTCTTTCCACATCCCAATAATTATTAATAACCGTAACCGATTAACTTTTTTGAAACAATTAATTGCATGGCTCGAAAATGCCGGTTATAAAAATATTTATGTTATCGATAATCAATCCACTTACCGGCCTTTGCTCGAGTATTACCAATCAACAAAGCATAAAATATTTTTTTTAAACGAAAATACCGGATTCATGGCGCTGTGGAAAACTCCTTTGTTCAATCAATTTAAAAAATCATACTATGTTTATACCGATCCCGATGTTTTGCCTTTGAATGAATGTCCGAAAAATATTATTTACGAACTGTATAAGGTTTTAAATAAATTTAGTGAAATCGAAAAAGCCGGCGTCGCTTTAAAAATTAATGATATTCCGGATTGCTATAAAAATAAACCGGAAGTTATCCGAATGGAATCTCAGTGGTGGAAATTTGAAATTGAAAAAAATATTTATGACGCGCCTGTTGACACTACTTTTGCTTTGTACAGACCTTTTGCCGAAGGAAATGCCGAAGAATGTAAGGCCTACAGGTTGGCCGGTGATTTTACGTTTATTCATCAGCCTTGGTACGAAAATAGTAATTCTCCAACGGATGAAGATATTTATTATAAAAATTCGGTCTCCGGAAATTCATCCTATTGGTTAAATTTTAAATAAAACTTATATTTGAAAATGAGCTTGGTAAGAAATATTTATAAAAACGTTGTCCCTGAAAAATTAAGATGGAAAATTTATCGTTTTAAAAGTAATAAGCGCGCCGAGAAGTTGCGAAATGAAATAATTAGTTTTTTAAATTCTTCAAAGAATACTTTTCCAAAAGAGGAAACTGATAAAATCTCAAAATTTTTAAAGGAACAGGGCATTCATGTTTTCCCCTATGATTTTACTTTAAAATATACGCCCGATAACATTGAAGTGCATCACGATAAAAAATACAATTTAAATTACGTGATTCACCAGGGAAAAAAGTTATTTTTTAAGAAAAACTCTTCCGAAAAAAGAATTAAAGACCAATATTCATTTCTATTGAATGAACAAGATGTGGAGTCGGCACATCAGTATTTAAGCAATGAATTTAATATTGAACTTGATTCAGTATTAGTGGACGCCGGTGTGGCGGAAGGAATTTTTGTTTTGCCGTTTATCGATAAAATAAAGCACGCTTATTTATTTGAAACAGATGTGGAGTGGATAGAAGCCTTAAACGCGACTTTTGCCGATTATAAGGATAAGGTAACTATTGTAAATAAATTTATTGCTAACAAGGACGATACGATGAATATTAAATTAGATACTTTTTTTAAGAATGGGGCAAAAATTGATTTTATAAAAATTGATGTAGATGGGGCGGAACAAGAACTTTTAAACGGAGCGAAAGAAATTTTAGCGAGGAAAGAACCTTTAAAGATTGCTATTTGTACTTATCATAATCAGAATGATGAAATGGATTTTACTAAAATGTTAAACCACTATAATTTTAAAACAACATTGTCGAATAATTATATGTTATTTTATTTAGATAAAAATTTCAAGGAACCGTATTTACGACGGGGAATTATCAGAGCACAAAAATAAAATGGTAAAAGTATCGGTTTGTATACCTGCTTATAATAATCCTGAACTTTTTAAAAAGTGTTTAGATTCTGTGTTGATTCAGGAATTTAAGGATTATGAAATAATAGTTTCCGACGATTCAACCAACAATGGAGTAAAAAAAATAGTGGACTCCCAAAAAATTCCTCATTTAAAATATTACTATAATTCACCGGCATTAGGATCTCCCCAAAATTGGAACCACGCAATTAGTAAAGCTTCATCAAAATATATAAAAATTTTGCATCACGACGATTATTTTACGGATGCGGGCAGTTTGGGTAAATTTGTTGCTGCTCTTGACAATAATCCTTCTGCCGACTTCGCGTTTTGCTATTCTTTAATTAATTTTAAACTTAAAAAAAGTACTTATATTCACAAGCAAACTAAGTTACAGATAAAACGTTTGAAAATTGATATCAACTTTTTATTTTTCAGAAACGTGATTGGGAATCCCAGTGCTGTAATATTTAAAAACGACAAGAAAATGGATTTCAATAAAGATTATAAATGGCTGGTGGATGTTGAGTTTTATATAAAGTATCTTAACGCACACAAGCAATTTGTAAGCGTTCCTGAACCCTTAGTTACTGTGGTAGATGGAGAAGCCGGGCAAATTACTCAGGATATAACAAAAAATAAAAAATTAGTTATTTCCGAAAACCTTAATTTGTTTTCAAAACTATATTCAAAAGAGTTACATCATAAAAAATCGTTCCTGTTTTTTCAGGAATTATTTGAGCGGAATCAAATAAAATCATTGAAAGATATGCAAAAGGAATTCGACGTCCCAAAAATACTTTCCAAATTTATTACCGACGTTTTTATAGATTGGCCTAAATCAACTCTGTATAAAAAAGCTAAAAAAAGAATTTTAACCAGCCGTTACAACAAAAAAATATTTAAGAGAGAGAGATTTTAACTAGTGCTTAATAATTTTAAGAAATTCAGTTTTCCAGTTTTCCCAATTTAATTTTTGTTCGTATAAAGCGCGCGAACTTTTTCTTAAAGCTATATAATTTTCGGGGAGAATAATTAATTTTTCAATTTGTTCGGCATATCCTTTTCCGGTATCGTTGTAATCCATTAAAAAACCATTCACATTTTCTTTTAAGTGTCCTTCAACGCCGCCGGTTTTAGCCACTAGGCAAGGCATTGCAAATGCGCTGGCTTCATTTATAACAATAGGAGTGCAATCAAAGCGGGTTGGTAAAATTAATAAATGATTCTCTTTAAATATTTTAAATAATTGTTTTTGTCCCTCATCATTATTTTTATCAATAAATGAAATCACGTTAATTTTTGAATGCAAAAATTCGGAAGGCGGATGACAGCCTAAAATAGTGAGTTCAACTTCATAACCTTTATCCAACAAAATTTTAAAACAATTGTAGGCATATTCGCCGCCTTTAGTATCCCAATAAACACCTACAAAAAGTAATTTCCAGATTATAGGTGTTTCAAAAGATAATTCGGTAAAAGCAGGAATTTTTTCAAAATTGGCACCGAAAGGAATAATAAATAATTTTTCGGGAGCGCAGTCATAATCTTTTAAAACCGAATTAGCCGCCCATTGCGAAGAAACTATTGTAAATGTACTTTTAGCAATCGCATTTTGCTCCACTAAATTACCATCTTTTACCGAAGAAGAAATTAAATGGCTTAAAGCTTTATGATAATTTAAACAGCCGGCAAAGGTGCCGTCGCTTATGCTAATAATTGGAATTTTGGTTTTTAAGTAAGCCAGTTCGCACGAGGCAGCCGGCGCCACTATGTAATCAAAAGTTTTGCCTTTCAATTTTTTCTCAAAATAATTGGCGTACGCTTTACTTATAAAACTGCTGTGACGGTAACTAAATCGCTTTTTAAAAAAAAGTAAATAGAACTGATTAAGTAATTTCGCTAAAAATAATCTAAGGTTAGGCGAATACGGACCCAAAACTTCAACTTCTCCAATAGAAAGCAAACATTTATAAATGTTATAATGAGTACCCGACCACACTTTTTTATTATGCGGGTCGGCAGAGGATAAATAGACGAAGCGGATTTTTTTCAATTAAAATTAATTATGAATGTAAATATACCAAATAATCAGCGAGCCAAAGGCGAGCCCACGCAAAATGTCCCCTCCTTCTAAAAAGGAGGGGACCGTCTCGTGCAGCGAGACAGAGCTGGTTCCCGAGTTTTTTATTTTTTTATAAAATTAGCTTCCAATAAACTAAAAAATCAGTATTTTTATAATTCCAATAAATCATAACCATGAACGAAAAATCAAAAAAAAGTATTATTAAAAGAAAATTAAAATGGAAGGGTATAACTGATAATTTAAAAGCGAAAGTTGATTTTAGAGATTTTGATTAATAAATTATATTATGGATAAATATCTATTATCAATTGGCTGGTGGAATTTTATTGGATCACTTACCATGCTGGGTTTTTTTAACGAGTGGTTCGGAAAGAAAATGCTTAACGAATGGACAAAAATGTTTGTTACCGAATTTAAATTGGATTATTGGGGAAAATTATGGCTGATGTGGGCTATTGGATTAAATATTTTTTTCGGATTAATCAATATTCTTGCTGTGAAATGGGGCTATAATGAAGTGAAAATATTCCTGATTTGGTTTGATATATTCGCGTACCTTCTCTTTGTTGGCTTAGCAATTTGGGGAATTATTGTAAAAAGATGCGGCACCGGAATTTATTCAGCCTTTCTTATTTTTGGAGTTTGGATAATTTGGGGTTTTTTGGCGGTAACTTAATAAGAATTAAACCAAAAAATTAGTATTTTTAGAATTCCAATAAATCATAACCATGAACGAAAAACCAAAAAAAAGTCTGTTTAAACGAATTTTGAAATGGACGGGAATAACTTTTCTTGTCTTAATTATTTTTATAATAGCAGCACCCTTTATTTTTAAGGGAAAAATAATTCAATTTGTAAAAAACGAGGCCAATAATAATTTAAATGCTAAAGTGGATTTTGGTGATTTTGATTTAACCCTTATCAGTTCTTTTCCGGATTTTAAATTTGTGATTAATAATGTGAGTGTAATTGGCGTGAATGATTTTAAGGACGATACATTAGCGTTTATAAAACAATTGCGGGCTAATATTAATTTAAAAAGTGTAATTGCGGGCGATAAATACCAGGTAAATTCATTAAACATCGATGGGCCCCGTATTTTGGGGAAAGTATTGCACGATGGCAAAGCGAATTGGGATATTGCAAAAGCATCTGCCGATTCTGCTAAAGCGGAACCTTCGAAACCAAGTAAGTTTGCATTAAAATTAAAAGAGTTAAAAATTACAGAAGCTTATATTGTTTATGATGATGAGAAAGGAAATATGTATGCTAAGCTCGAAAATTTTAATTACGAATTGAAAGGCGATTTTACTCAGGATGTTTTTACAATGAATAATATTTTGGATGTTGCAAAAACCACTTTTAAATCGGGCGGGATAAATTATTTGAAAGAAGTTCATGTGAGTTCAAAAGCCGAATTAGAAATGAATCTTCCTGCAATGAGTTTTACCTTTAAAGAAAACGAATTAAGTTTAAATGATTTGAGTTTTGGCTTGGATGGTTTTTTGGCGATGCCTGCAGATGGCATGAATATGGATTTAAAATTTAAGGCCAAACAAACCGAGTTTAAATCTATTTTATCGTTAATACCAAGCGTGTTCACAAAAGATTTTGCCAATATAAAAACGGCAGGTAAATTGGCGCTTAACGGATGGGCTAAAGGAACCTACAACAGTAAACAGTATCCCGCATTTGGATTAGAATTAATTATTTCTGATGCCATGTTTAAATACCCTTCCTTGCCAAAATCGGTTAACAATATTAATATTGATGTAAAAGTAAACAATACTAACGGTGTGCTGGATGCTACTACTATTGATGTAAATAAATTTCACATGGAGTTGGCAGGCAATCCCATTAATATTTGGGCACATGTTAAAACACCAATTTCTGATCCTGACTTAAGTGCCGAAATAAAAGGAACAATTGTTTTAGCCTCGGTTAAGGAATTTATACCAAGTGAAGCAGGCGATGAAATGAACGGAACTATTAAAGCAGATATTAATATTGCGGGAAAAATGAGTGCGCTTGAGAAAAAGGAATATGAAAATTTTAAAGCTTCCGGTGCTTTAGAAATTAATCAGATGAAATATAAAACTGCTTCGTTACCTTACGATGTGATGTTAAACGTAATGAAATTAAATTTTACCAATCAGTTTGTAGAATTAGCAAGCTTCGATGCAAAAATGGGTAATACCGATTTGCAAGCCAATGGTAAAATTGAAAACTTTATGCAATATATTTTTAAAAATGATTTAATTAAAGGTGCCTTTAATGTGAGCGGAAATTTGGTGGATTTAAATCAATTAATGAGTTCGTCGTCTAATACAACTGCTGCCGCAACAACCACTGTAGCCGCCGCCACTTCAACAACTTCTTCAGGAGTTGCACAAGTTCCGGGCAATATAGATTTCGCTTTAAATGCGAAAATGACAAAAGTTTTATATACCAATCTCACTTTAGAAAATCTTACGGGAAATATTATTGTGCGCGATAAAAAAGTAGATATGACTGATTTACGAATGAACACACTTGGCGGTGCTTTATCCATAAACGGTTCTTACGAGACTAAAAATCCAAAAAAGCCTCAGGTGGCTTTAAATTTAAAAGTGGAAAATTTTGATATTCAAACTACGTTCAACACTTTTAATACCGTTAAAAAAATTGCACCGGTCGCGCAATATGCTAAAGGAATGTTTACTGCTACGCTCGAAAATTTTAAAACTTCTCTCAACGAAAATATGGATCCCGATTTAAATGCTGTGGATGCGCATGGCGAATTTAAAACCAATAAAGTGAGTGTGGGAGGATTTCCAGCGTTTGTGAAATTAGGCGAAGCATTAAAAATAGAACAATTAAAAAATCTGGAATTCAATAACCTTGCTGTTCAGTATAAGATTCAAAACGGACGATTAATTATAACTCCTTTTGATGTTAAGATCGACCAGGTAAATGCAAATATCAGCGGAAGCACCGGCTTGGATAAAACCATCGACTACAAATGGAAAATGGAAATTCCGCGAGCTATGTTCGGAAAGGAAGCCAATGGAGCGGTTAACGGTCTGCTTGCACAGGCCAATACCGCTGCGGGAACGAATGTGAGTTTGGGAGAAAAAATAAAAGTTACCGCTTTATTTGTAGGAACTGTTACTGACCCAAAAATAAAAACTTCTTTAAAAGACGATGCCAAAGGAGCTGTTCAGCAGATAAAAGAACAGGTGGTAACAGCGGTGGCGGATAAAGCCAATGAAGAAGCACAAAAAATATTAGATGATGCAAAAGTGGAAGTCGAAAAAATTAAAGCTGAAACTCAGGCATTAGTTGATAAAACAAAAAGCGAAGGGTATACAGCAGCCGACCAATTGGTAGAGCAGGCAAGTAACCCTATTGCTAAATTCGCCGCGCAAAAAGCCGCCGAAAAAGCAAAAAAAGAAGTAGATAAAAAAGCACAGAAAATTTTAGATGAAAGTGATGCCCGTTGCCAGAAAATATTAGACGATGCCAAAGCAAAATCAGATGCAAAAGCTGCAGAAGCTAAAAAATAGATATGAGTATAGAGATATTTGTATTCCCAATACTCAATACCCACATCTCAAATCCAAAATATCATGAACTCTACAATCACTAAAAAATATCTTTTACTCATAACTGCAATCAGTTTCATGCTAACAATTTCCGCTCAGGATGAAAATCGTGTACTCGGAACCTGGATTAGTAATTACGGCGATTCGAAAATTACAATCAAAAAAGATTTTAATGGTTTTTATTATGGCGAAATCACCTGGCTAAAAGATCCTAATAATAAATTGGGTTTACCCAAGGTGGATGATAATAATCCAAATGTAAATCTTCGAGCGCGCCCGATTCTCGGGTTATTTATTTTAAAAGGATTTACTTACGATAAAAAAGATAAAGAGTGGGAGGGAGGAAAAATTTACGATCCCAAAGAAGGCAAGACTTATAAGTGTTATATGTGGTTCGATAAAGATCCCAATAAATTAAATGTTAGAGGTTACATCGGTTTTTCGCTTATTGGAAGAGAAGTAGTGTGGACAAGGGAGTAAAAATTACAAATTAAAATAGGGTAAAAAAGTCCAGCGGACTTTTGAGCCGATTTCTGCGTTCAACTAGCTGAATGATTTCAAATTTTTCACTTTGATTTAACCGCATGTGTTTTTTCATTTTAGGGGTTAATCCAAACCTGTCAAACTTTTTTTTAGCAATTCATTATGAAGAAATAAATCAGCGACCGC
>JAHEYG010000125.1 GCA_023251725.1 Sphingobacteriaceae bacterium
AATGCCACTTATAGGAGCAAACGCATTTATTTTTGTTTGAGAAGAAGCATTTGTTCCCGTTATTAATTCATTTTCAATATCAACAAAACTTTGCAAACAACCGATTTGGCTTGTGGTATAAAAATTAGAAAGCGTAGTTGAACCAACCATCCATGAATTATCAGATTTAATGGTACGGAAAACTCTGTTTTTATCAATAAAACGCGTTTGAGTTGCATTAACTGGATATAAAATGGCGTTTGTTACCAATTGTTCCATTAATGATCTTTGTGCAGGCTTGTTACCCCCACCACCCGAAGGAATGCGACAACCCGGAGTTTGGGAAATAGTAACATTTAGCAAAGTGTTATTTGGATTACTCACTTGATGAAAATAATCATCCGAATTTAAAACGGCCCCAGCCAGAACCTGACTACTACCGTTAGGATCTAAAATTGTTGATACCGTACTTGTCTGTACATACATTTTAGAAAATGAAGCAGAAGAACCCGCACCAAAGGTTAAAGTTTTGAAATTCGTTGTTACGGTTGGCGACCAGTTTGTACCGAGCCATTGATTGTCTTGTGGGTAAACGCTACTTCCTTGCACACCAATCATCGCATTATTATCCAAACTTAAACCATAAGTAGCAAGAATAGAAGTTCCTGTAATTTGAATAACATTATCTTCAACATCTGTTACTGCTTGCGACGCGTTAAAATCTAAACCGCGAACAGTATTGTCAACCGTATTACAACGCACACTTAAATTATTATTCATGCTTGTTTTAATAGCGCGCACATCGTTCGTGTAAGTTAAAGGGCCAGTAATATTGTTTTGCCAGATATTTACGTTGCCTAATTGCGCAGTAGTAATACCGTTTTGCAAAGGAAAGAAAAAGAAAATACTTGGTTCATTGACAAGAGTAATAGTATTACTAATAATATTAATTGGAGAAAAACTTACATTAGAAGCACCAACACCATTATGTGCATTTGTTATACTGTTACTACTAACACTTAAATTATTAGTTCCAACCGGAGCAATAACAAAAGTAGCTGTAGCAAAGGCGTCATTAATATTTACTCCAACATTTACATATTCCTGAGCAGTTGCGGTGGTCGGGTGGCGGCTGATAATATTTTTATCGATATTAGCATGGCCGATATAACGCCCGTTTCCTGATAGAGTACCCACAGAATAAAAACCCTTACCGATATCAAATAAAATATTATTTTTGATATTATACATTTTATTTTCGGAAATAATAATTTGATAGTAACGATTAGTGTTAAGAGCAAAGCCGAGATTACCAATTGTATTTACAGTTGTAAAAAGCGAATATGAATTAGCGGAACTAAAAACTTCATTTCCTGTTATTTCGGTACTTAAGTATCCTCTTATTTCCACACTTCGGGTAAGCTCGTAAAATTTATTATGAAAATTATTATTACCACCTCCTGGAATTACTCGAATTTGATTATTAATTACAGGATTGCCCAGATCTGGCGAAATGTCAAGTTGCGTACTAACGGCCACTATACCGCGGCCACTAGCTCCTCTGCTCGTTGGTCTGCCATTTTGAAAAACAGAATTTATTACAGTGAAGTTCGAGTTATTAGCAGAAATATCATCCACCAAATTATCAAAAACATTATAATTATTGGTTCCGTTTTGTCCGATGGTTATTCCTTTATAAACCGGAAATGAAGGAACAGAAGTAAATCCAATGTTATTTAAAACAATTCCGTTAGTCGGATAAGTTCCGCTTAAAGGGGCTTTGAGTGTTGCTGTGGGAGAATATACAGGGCTAATATAAGGGGATTGTAATATTGTTCCGCCACTTGCCGAATTTTTTACTGTGTTAGTTAATGGCCACGAAAGTGGACTAAATGAAATTGTTCGGCAGGTAATCAAACAATTTTTTATAGTAAATGGATAATTGTTTTGATTTATATTATATCCGTTTAATTTTATACTCACTTGATTTCGATTAAACATAACATTATCGGTAGTAAGTATATTTGTAGAGGCGGAAGTATAGTTTTGAATATTAACTGCAACAAAAGCATCTTCAATAAAAGAAGTTTGAAGTGTGCTACTCGGAATAAAATTTAAAACACCGCCGGATTTCACATCAATACCCTGCCACATATTTTCACAAGAATATAAATGACAACCCGCAATTGTAAGAGTTGAATTTGGCACCACAGTAATTGTAACATTCGGAGAAACTTTAAAATCTGAATTAGAAAAAGTAACGGCGCCGAAAATATTTATACTGGCAGTGACACAATATACAGAACTAGAAGCAACGGTTAATGGACCAAAAAAATCATTAGCTACTTCATTGTTGCAGTTTTGAAGACATACACACGGCGTTGATTTTGTATCAACAGCAAAAACAGCCGAAACCGTGCACGTTCCTGCGCCACCAATTACAGTGTAAGTGGTAATTGTCATAGTTGGATTAAATACAGGAGTAAAAACATATGGATTTCCTACGAAACCACCCGGAAACCAAGTGTAAACTATAGAAGTAGTTGGAATTGCTGTAAGCGAAAAATTAGTCCCCAAACAAGCAATAGTATTACTTGGTACAATGGTTAGTGTTGGCGGGGTATTCATTACTACCAAAGTTGTTGTTGCTGTGTTATTACAGGTTATTCCGGCCGTATACGTGTAGCCAATAACGTAAGTCCCCGATACGGAAGGAGTATAAACATTTGATGTTGGTGAACCGTTTACCGAAAAAGTTCCGCTAGGATAAGGTATCGCCGAAGTAATAATACCAAGGTCAACAGTTCCTGTGCTAACGCAAATGGTATTGCTTGTTAATGAAGTAATATCAACAGTGTTACCGACCGAGATGGTTTGCGATGAGGTGCAACCTAATGTATTTGTCAAAGTTACCGTATATGTACCTGCTGAAACACTAACGGTGCTCACATTGGTTGCCCCGGTACTCCATGAAAATGTTCCTGGAGAACCACTTGCAGTTAAAGTTGAAGTGCCACCTAAACCCGTGCAAACAACGGTTGGATTTGCTGTAACAGTAAAAAATGGAATTACAGTATAAATATTAATTGCAACTGTTCCTGAAATAATACAACCGTTAGCATCCGGCGCAAAAACAGTATAGGTTGTTGTTAAAGTTGGAGTCACGACAATTGGATTTCCGGTAAGGGTTCCAACAGAAGGTTGCCATGTATAAGTTGAAGCAACTCCAGCGCCTCCAGTTGCTGTTAAAGTAAAAGGCGTGCTTGGGCAAGCAATTGTACTGCTTGCAGAAATGCTCAAACTCGTAACAGTATAAACATTAACAGTTACACTGCCGGAAACAGAACAAGTCAAACTATTCTCACCAGTGGCAGTAACATTTAGAATGTAATTTGTCGTATTTGTCGGTGTAGCAGTAGGACTTAAAACAGAACCTGAAGATAATGTTGCAGCAGGGGACCAACTGTAAGTTAAATTTATATTTGGAATACCGGCATTACAAGCAAAACTCGGACTCAAAACAGAGCTAATACCGGGACATGTTGTCAAATTCGGCCCGGCGACATCAAAAAGCCTAACACTTACTTCATCAATATAGAAATATCCGTACATACTAAAAGGATCATAACCCGGCCCTAGCCCAGTGCATAACGGGGTGGTTGATGGGGTCGAAGTGGCTGTAAAAGTAGTGTTAGCCCTACCTATTGTGAGAAATTGTTCACCACCGACAGCCGTATAACAAAAGCTAAGCCTTTGCCAAACAGTTTTATTATTTAGCAACACGGTATTTGTAAAAATTGCAACAGGAGTCAAAGTCAAAACACCTCCACCAGGTACCGCTACAATTGTATTCGTTAAAAACACACCAAGATTCTTTATATCTATTATGGGATTTTCAGCTCTGCTTACATAAAAAGAAATAATATATTTTTTCGTTGGTTGCATTGTATTTGTAAGTTGAGTCTCTATATACTCACTATAACCAGCATCGTACCAATTAATGCCTGCATAATTGTTGCCGGTACCAAAGGCCGGTTGATTTCCAAACCAATTACAAGGAACCTGAACATCCGTACTTGTAGCAGCACTTGAAAAAAGATCAGGTGT
The DNA here is from genome assembly GCA_023251725.1 of Sphingobacteriaceae bacterium. Lineage (GTDB taxonomy): Bacteria > Bacteroidota > Bacteroidia > B-17B0 > Aurantibacillaceae > JAHEYG01. The sequence continues at coordinate 4,087 of JAHEYG010000125.1, forward strand.
TGCGAATGTAGCGGGAGTCCAACTACTTGCCGCTGATAATTGACCAATACCCGTTACTGTAGTTGAAGGTACTAAACATTCAAAACTTCCGTTGCAAACCAATTCACACGTTGATGTAGGGACACAAGTTGTGCACGCTAAACTTAAAATAAAATTGTTAACCGACATTTTATAAACTATGTAATCAGAAGAAGGATTAATTTTTGATAATTCGATAAGATAAGTATTTCCAATTGCTAACTCAAGAGCAATTATTGAAACACTATCGCCGGAAGCGCTAGGAATAATTGGAATTTTATTACCAGTCAAATTACCACAGCTATCATTATACAATTTTACCTGATAATTACCACTAGAGGTATAGTTTTTTATCCATGCTTTTATTCTAATATTAGGATAATTTGCGACGAATGAAAAAAATCTTGCATTAACAGAAAAAGAATCAATCGGTGTAAAACTGCCGTTTACCGGAATAACTATTGGCGAATTACAAGTTTGCGATTTAGTTATAAGAATCGCAAACATTATTACGACGGTAAAAATTATTTTTTTCACGGTGTCAGTTTTAATAAGACTCTTTCTTGGAATAATAAAGCTACAAAAGTTATTGTAATAAACAAATAATTTTAAACGCTTTTATAATAATTACCGAATTGAAGCTAATTCAGCTAATCCAAATCCGGTTTCGCCTTGGTTATTTCCATTGTAAAACATAAATATTTTTTCTTTTACTTTTAAAACTGCACCGTAACAAACCATTTCGCTATCCCAGCCGCTTTCCGAAACAAAAATTCCTACCTCTTTATCTTTTCTACTCCATTTTATTCCATCAGCAGATTCGGCGTAACCCATGCTGTAAGGTAAATTTTTTTTACGGATAGAATACCACATTCTGTAAATACTTCCATCTTTCCACACCCAAGGTCTTCCAAAACCAAATTCTTCTTCACTTTCAAATTCTAGGCTTGGTTTTTCTAATGATTCCCAATTTATACCATCAGTTGATGTGGCATAACGTACTGTATGCAGAGGCATTTGTTTATTATTAAATAATTTTGAATTCAGTGTTTCCCATCTCACACCCGAAACATACCAGCTCTTATAAATTCCGTTATCATAAATTACCGATTGCCCGGCTCTGTCAAAATATTCTAAATCAGTTCGGTCTAACACCGGAACTTTACTGTACTTTTCGTAAACACCATTTTTGTTTTTAATAGCCAATCCCGAAAAAATATGGTAAGGCGATTGATGACTTCTGCAAAATCCGCTGTAATACAAAAAATCTTTTCCGTTTACAGTAATCGCGCAAGCTGGCGTGGCGCCGCAATCGTCAAAGGTTCCTTTAATTCCTAAATCAATCACAAAATTTTTCGGGTCATTCACAATTTTCATCGGATCATCAGCGCTCACATCAATGTAAGACGTGCGCCCGTAAAAATTCTCATCTACAGTTCCGTAAAAAACACGAATGATATTTTGATCTTGAATGTAAATCGGACTTGGATACATAGCGTACTTTTTACTCCACCACAAACTTCCGTCGGGTTTAAAAAGATGGCCTTTTTTTATCCAATGCATAAATTCTTATTCTATAATAAGAAAATTTCTGTCGGGCGTATA
>JAHEYG010000001.1 GCA_023251725.1 Sphingobacteriaceae bacterium
GCCTTCACCAAACTTTCCATTAATTTAAATAGCGAAAAATAATTTTCGTAATCGCGCGTAGTCATTAATCCCATCGCATGAAGATTGGGCGCAAAAATATACGCATCTTCATAAATAGTTCTGTCTTGAACTACAGTGTGTTTTCCTTTTCGGATATCTAAAATCTGACTGAAGCGACTATTTAAAAAATACACTTGCAGGTTAAACGACCAGCGTTGCATATCTTCATAAAAATCGTTTAAATACGGATTATCATCAGCGTCTTCATAATGGGCGTGCCATTTATAGTGTTTTGCTAAAAGAGAAGTTAATGTTGTTTTTCCTGACCCAATGTTACCGGCAATTGCTATATGCATATAGAGAATAAAATAATAGACTAAGATATATATTTTACATACAAAAACCAATTTTTTTGCGACCAAGTTTAGATTTAACTATCTGGTATTAAAATAGTTAACGATTATTAAAGTTTTAGCGTTGAAACGCCTTACATACCAATGTGATGCAATCGCTAATTGGGGTCAATTTAAAATCCAGATTCTGTAATAATTTTTTATTAGAAAAGTATTTTTTTGAAAGTGAGGCGGCTATTATTTCATGAGTTATTTTTTTATTATTCGGAAAAAAGAAATTAAAAAAGCGCATGCTATTTAATAGAAATTTTCCGGCTTTTATTGTAGGAATAGGATTATTGAAGTTTTTGTGGATTGAATTTAATATTTCTCTGAACGAATAATTATTTTCTATTAAAATAAAACGCTGTCCAAATTTTTTTGCTTCGCATAAAGCAATCATACTTTTTGCTACATCACCGGCGCCGATAAAACCGGTAACACCTTCTACGTAAAATTTAATGCCCTTATTGCAGGTTGTAAATAATTCGCTGCTTCCCTGATTCCAGAAACCCGGACCAATTATTACTCCGGGATTAACTATTACGGCGTTTAGTCCCTCTTCCATTCCCCGCCAAACTTCCTGCTCACCTAAATACTTACTTAAACCATAAAACATCGGCGAAGAAGAATCACTTTTCCAAAAAACAGTTTCATCAATATCTTTATTAATATCCCGGTTCTCTAAAGCGGCTACTGAACTCACGTGACAAAAAGATTCAACTTTGCTTAATAAACAAGCATTAACAATATTGGCGGTACCTTCCTTGTTTGTTTTTAATAACTCGCGCTCATCTTTTTCGCCAAACGCAATAAAACCCGCACAATGGTAAACTGTTTTTATTTCCTTAAATATTTTTTCGAGATTTACAGTGTCGGTTAAATCACAATCGACCCAATTAATTTTTAGAAATAGATTTTTATAATCGGGTGTATAATACGAAAATAATTTTTCGATTTTAGTTAAGTCGCTTGTCGTTCTTTTTAAACCAACAACAGGTTTATTTTGCATAAGTAATTCATACACCACGTGCGCGCCTACTAAACCGGTAGCTCCTGTTACTAAATTCAATCGTAATGTTTTAAGTAAAGTTAAAGGTATAAAAAATAAGGAATACAAATATCTGAATAGACATTCCTAAAAAAAATCCGGAATAAATTTGTTTAGGCTCGTGCGCCTTTAAATACAAACGGCTTGTTGCAATTACACCACTCAGTAAAAATAACGCTGCTAATTCGGGAACAGCATTGTATTTAATAATAAATGAAACAATTATTAAAGAACCAACAATTCCGCCCGCCCCTACCATGTGTGCCGAAATTTTATATTTTAAATTAATAATGGCGGTAGATAAAATGGCTAAACCGGCTCCGAAAATTAATATTTTTATACTTGGCCATATATTTAAATCTAAAAATAAATAAAACAAACCAAAATAAAAACAGGAAGTTACTATGTAAGGAAATGTACGTTCGCTTTGAATTTTTAAGGTGAATGAACTTACTCTTTTTAATTTGTATAAAGTATAAATGTTAAGAACCGGCAATACAAAAGAAAAAGAAAATACCATAGCAGAAATAATCCATTTTAATTTTAAGGGTGTCATAAAATCGTAAACAGAACCTTTTAATAAAAAGAAAAACATCAGACTTCCGTAACTGCACATTAATAAGGGATGAAATATGACCGAAATTATATTGGCGAAATTTTTCAATTGGATCACGATAATTTTTCGGATAATTCTCTTATTTCGCTACGCGGATCTTTATTGAGATAAATAATATTATACACCGCAGTTGTAATGGGCATATCTACTTTGTATTTTTTATTTATTTCGTATACACATTTCACAGCGTAATAACCTTCGGCAATCATATTCATTTCGAGTTGCGCTTGTTTCACACTATGGCCTTTTCCCAACATGGTTCCAAACATTCGGTTTCGGCTAAATTGAGAATAAGCCGTTACCAATAAATCTCCTAAATAAGCGGAGGCGTTTATATCGCGATTAATCGGATGAACTGCATCCACAAATCGTTTTATTTCCTGAATTGCGTTACTCACCAAAACCGCCAAATAATTATCTCCGTATCCTAAACCATGACAAACACCACCGGCTAAAGCAATCACATTTTTTAATACCGCCGAATATTCGGTACCGTAAATATCATCGCTATTAGTTGTTTTAATGTAACGACAATTAAAATAAACACTCAGCATTTCGGCATTTGAAATATTGGAACATGCTAATGTTAAATACGACAATTTTTCCATAGCCACTTCTTCGGCGTGACAAGGACCCGTAATTACTCCAATATTTTCGAATGGTATTTTATAAAATTTATTTAAGTATTCGCCAACAATTAAATTATATTCCGGTATAATTCCTTTAATGGCAGAAAAGAAAACTTTATTTTTTAAATCATGCCTTGATAATGACTTTATACTTGAATGTAAAAATGCCGATGGGATTGCCAAAATAATTACATCCGAATTTTTAACACACTCGCTAATATCATTATATAAATTTAATTTTTTTGTTTCGAAATCTACTGAGCTTAAATAACGAGGATTATGTTTGTGCTTTTTTAAATACTCAATATCTTCTTTATTTCTAAAAAACCAATTTATGTGATTTGAATTATTAGAAATAATTTTAACGATAGCAGTGGCCCAGCTCCCGCTTCCAATAACACCAATTTTTTTTTCAGTCTTTTTGCTCATTGTCTATGCAAATATAACATCTTCATCTTTAATCGGCTCTTGCCCGGTTAAACGCTGGTAAACACGTGCCAGAGTAACTACATCTTTTAAACAATAGCTTTCTATCTTCGAAATATTTTTTTCTTCGTAATATACTTTCGAAACCATGCTGCCATCCATTTCATCTTTAGGAGATGGAAGATTTAAAGTGTGCGCCAGTAAATTTAATGAAGTAAAATTTTTTACGTCGCCAAATCGCCACAATTCCATCGTGTCTAGATGCTTTACTTCCCAGGGCTTTAATCCTTGCAACTGCAATCGTTTTGGAATTTCTACCCAATTAACAATCATTCGGCGACATAAAAAAGGAAAATCGAATTCTTTTCCGTTATGCGCACAATAAAAATGCTCGTCCTTATTAAAACTTTGGGAAATTACTTTTACAAATTCATTAAGTAAGTCGCGCTCTGTTTCACCGGTAATTGATTTTACTCTGAAATTAGAGTAATGATAATATCCTAAACCAATACAAACTATTTTAGAAAACTCGGCATATACTCCGGCTTTTGCATATAATTCTTCTGGCTCACTATCCTTATTAAATGCCCATTTTTTATTCCAAAGTTCTTTTTCATTTTCACTTAAATCTTCATACTTGTACTTTACGGGTACTGTTTCAATATCTAAAAATAAAATATTTGTAATTTTTGGTAATACCATTTTATTATATTTAATATGAAGCAAAAAAAGCTGCTTCTTTAGAAACAGCTTTGAGTTTTTTTATTTACAAAATCAGCATGGCGTCGCCATACGAATAAAACCGGTATTTTTCTTTGATGGCCTCTTTATATGCTTTCATAATTAAATCGTAGCCACCAAAAGCACTCACCATCATTAATAAAGTTGACTCGGGCATATGAAAATTAGTAATCATACAATTGGCCACATTAAATTCAAATGGTGGGAAAATAAATTTATTAGTCCAGCCCACATACGGATTTAATTGGCCCGTTGTAGAAACTGAAGATTCAACGGCTCTCATTACGGTGGTTCCTACTGCGCACACTTTATGCTTTCTGGCTTTTGTATAATTAACCAATTTACAGGTGTCGGCCGAAATTAAGACCTCTTCGCTTTCCATTTTGTGTTTGGTTAAGTCTTCTACTTCAACCGTTCTGAAAGTTCCCAAGCCAACATGCAAAGTTAATGGCGCAAAACTCACCCCTTTTATTTCTAATTTTTTTAATAACTCTCTGCTAAAATGCAAGCCCGCAGTTGGTGCAGCAACAGCACCTTCGTTTTTTGCGAATACAGTCTGGTATCTTTCTATATCACTCTCTTCGGCTTTGCGCTTAATGTATTTTGGTAGCGGAGTTTCTCCTAAATCATATAATACTTTTCTAAATTCTTCGTAAGAACCATCGTATAAAAAACGAAGTGTTCTTCCGCGGGAAGTTGTATTGTCAATTACTTCTGCTACTAAACTATCGTTTTCGCCGAAATATAATTTATTTCCGATACGGATTTTGCGTGCAGGATCAACTAATACATCCCACAAACGGCTTTCGGCATTTAATTCTCTTAATAAAAACACTTCAATTTTAGCACCTGTTTTTTCTTTGTTGCCGTACATGCGCGCCGGAAAAACTTTAGTATCGTTCAACATCATAATATCTCCGTCTTCGAAATAATTTATGACATCTTTAAATTTTTTGTGTATGATTTTTCCGCTTGCACGGTCAACAACCATTAAACGGCTTTCGTCGCGGTTTTTTGCAGGATACTCTGCCAATAATTCTTTTGGCAGGTTAAATTTGAACATTGATAACTTCATAATCTTACGGGATTAAATTAAACAGATATTATTTTAAAGAACGGTTTAATTATTTAATGCTTCGGCGCCTCCAACTATTTCCAAAATTTCTTTTGTAATGGCGGCCTGCCTGGCTTTGTTGTAACTAATTTTTAAATCGCGCAACATATCTTTTGCGTTATCGGTTGCTTTATGCATTGCTGTCATACGAGCACCGTGCTCGGAGGCTACAGAATCTAAAAGTGCTTTATAAAATTGTGTTTTAAGTGAAAGTGGAATTAATTTTTCTACAATAACTTCTTTTTCGGGCTCGTAAATGTAATCGTTAACGGTGGTTTTTATTTCACTTTTAGCAGGAGCCAATACAGGTAAAAATTGTTCGGCTTGTACTATTTGAACCGCTGCGTTTTTAAACTGATTGTAAACTAAAATAATTTTATCGAATTGTTTATTGAGATAAGTGTTGGTTATACTTTGTGCAGCTTCAGCAGCTTTATCGAATTTTAAATTATCAAAAAGCTCACTTAAATTATGAGGTAAATCCTGACCCGTAATTATATGATCTGAACGTTTAAACGCGTCCTGTACTTTTTTTCCCACCGGTAAAACAGTAATGGTATATCCGCTGTATTCGTTTTTGATTAAGCTCCAGGTTTTTTTAATGATGTTAGAATTAAAACCACCTGCTAATCCGCGGTTACTTGAAATAGCTACAATTAAAATATTCTTTCCACCTGTAGAACGAGTGTATGGATTACCTGATGTATCTCCGGCACTTAAATTTTCTAAAATTTCTTTTAGTTTGTTTGCATACGGACGCATTTGCTGAACAGCATCAGAAGCACGCTTTAATTTAGCGGCGCTCACCATTTTCATGGCGCTGGTAATTTGCATGGTTGAACCCACTGAGGTTATTCTATTTCGTACGTCTTTTAAACTGGGCATTTTCTTGAATTAAAAATTAAGAATGAAAAATTGAAAATTAATTTTTTATTCTTAATTCTACATTTTTAATTTATTTGTGTTTTCCTACTAAATCACTCGCCACTACTTCTAACACTTTAGTCACCTCATCGTTATAAACTCCTGCTTTCAATTGGTCTAAAGTGCTTTTATGTTTACGCTCCATCATATCTAAAAATTCTTTTTCGAATTCGCGAATTTTATTGATTGGAACGGTACGTAATAAATTTTTTGTTCCCAAATAAATAATGGCAATTTGCTGCTCAACACGTAATGGAGAAAATTGTGCCTGTTTTAAAATCTCCACGTTACGTGCACCTTTATCTAAAATAGATTTTGTTGCAGCATCCAAATCAGAACCAAATTTTGCAAATGCTTCTAACTCGCGATACTGTGCCTGATCTAATTTTAAAGTTCCTGCAATTTTTTTCATCGATTTAATTTGTGCATTTCCTCCCACACGCGATACCGAAATACCAACGTTAATGGCGGGACGAACGCCTGAGTTAAATAAATTTCCTTCTAAAAATATTTGGCCGTCGGTAATAGAAATTACGTTGGTGGGAATGTATGCAGATACGTCGCCCGCTTGTGTTTCAATAATTGGAAGCGCTGTTAAAGAACCGCCGCCTTTTACCAATGGCTTTAAACTCTCCGGCAAATCATTCATATTTTTCGCAATCTCGTCCGACGAATTTATTTTTGCAGCACGCTCTAACAACCGGCTGTGTAAATAAAATACATCCCCGGGATAAGCTTCTCGCCCGGGAGGACGGCGTAACAATAAAGAAACTTCGCGGTAAGCAACTGCTTGTTTAGATAAATCATCATAAACAATTAATGCAGGGCGACCGGTATCTCTAAAAAATTCTCCAATAGCAGCGCCGGCAAACGGAGCGTAAAATTGCATCGGTGCAGGGTCAGCGGCGTTAGATGCAACTATAACGGTGTATGGCATTGCGCCATTTTCTTCGAGCGTGCGTAAAATATTTGCAACAGTTGAACCTTTTTGCCCGATAGCAACATATATACAAAAAACAGGTTTTCCTGCTTCGTAAAATTCTTTTTGATTAATAATTGTGTCGATACAAACTGCTGTTTTTCCGGTTTGACGATCGCCGATAACTAATTCGCGTTGTCCGCGGCCAATAGGAATCATTGCGTCAATTGCTTTTATTCCGGTTTGTAACGGTTCGGTAACGGGCTGACGAAAAATTACACCGGGAGCTTTTCTCTCTAATGGCATTTCGTAAGTTGTTCCTGTAATCGGCCCTTTACCATCAATCGGTTCTCCTAAAGTATTTACAACTCTTCCCAACATTCCTTCACCTACTTTTAAGGAAGCAATGCGTTTTGTGCGTTTACACGAAGAGCCTTCAGAAATTCCTTCGCTCGGACCTAATAACACAACTCCAACGTTATCTTCTTCTAAATTTAAAACTATACCTTGCAATCCGGTTTCAAATTCAATTAATTCTCCTGATTGAACTTTCGATAATCCGTAAATGCGCGCGATACCGTCGCCCACTTGCAACACAGATCCTACTTCTTCTAATTCAGCTTCACTTTTAAAACCTGATAACTGTTGTCTTAATATTGCAGATACTTCTGCCGGTTTAACTTCTGCCATTTTCTTTGTTATTTAATTTATTTATAATTTACTTATAAAAACGTTTTCAGAAAAATTCTTTTTTAAGTTAGCTAACTGTCTGGAAACACTTTTATCAATTTGTCTATCGCCAATGTTTAACACAAAGCCGCCGATAATATCGGGATTCGTTTTTTCAATGAGTTCGATTTCACCTGCACCTTGTGATTTTACTAACTCTAAAGCTTTTTTGCGAATCACATCATCTAAACCAACTGCCGAAGTGATAACAACAGTTAAAATCTTTTTATGTGTTTTATATTGATCAATAAAAGCAGTTGCAATAGAAGGCAAATACGTTTCGCGACGTTTTTTGGCCAGCAAATGAAAAAAAGCAAGCGTTAATGCATTTACTTTTTTATCGAACAGTGCATTGAGCACGGATAATTTTTTATCGGTATTTACTAAGGGGCTATTTAAAAAAATAATAAAATCACGGTTATTATCGCAAACGCTTTTAAACATTTGCATATCATCATTAATTGCTTCGAGCTGCCCTTTTTCGAGAGCAAAATCAATTAGCGACTTAGCGTATCTTGTTGCAACAACCATTTTCTAATTCAGATTTACGTCTTTCATTAATTGTGATACCAATGCTTTTTGTTTGTCGCCTGATGATAATTCTGATTTTAAAATTTTCTCAGCAATTTCTATTGATAAAGTAGCCACCTGATTTTTTAATTCGGTAATAGCGGCATTTTTTTCGTTTTGAATTTGTTCGCGTGCTGCCACCATAATGCGCTCTGCTTCTTTAGTTGCTTTTGATTTTGCCTCTCCGATGATACTGTCTTTAACATCGCGCGCTTCTTTTAAAAGATTATCGCGTTCGTTACGAGCTTCCATCAGAATTTTTTCATTATCAGCTTTAATATTCTGCATCTCTTGTTTTGCTTTTGATGCAGTAGCTAAAGCTTCTTCAATTCCCTCTTCACGGGTTTTGATAGCATTTAATATTGGTTTCCATGCGTATTTTCCCAATAAGAAAATCAATAATAAAAACACCAGTGTGGTCCAAAAAATGAGACCGATGCCTGGCGTTGTTAACGAACCTAATATGATTAAATTATTCATGTTTAATTTTTTAAGGTAACAAACTCGATTCTGCGAAATTTATTCGAGAATCATTCAGGTTTTATTAATAAGAAAATAATAAAGTTCCCTGCACAAGGCAGGGAACTCTTCTATTATTTTAATCCCATTAATGCAACCACAACACCGAATAAAGCCACACCCTCAACAAGGGCCGCGGTAATAAACATTGTAGTTTGAATTTTTGTATACATTTCCGGTTGGCGTGCGATAGCTTCTAAAGCGTGACCACCAATTAATCCGATACCGATTCCGGCTCCTATTGCCGATAAACCTGCACCAATTGCTGCGATACTTCCTGTCATTGTACTTGGTTTTTATTTTTGGTTAAACTATAATTTAAAATTTAATGTGTTGTTGTTATTTTATCGTCATCTGCATTATGTATTCCATCTTCATTATGATCGGCAACCGCGCTGCCAATAAATAATGAAGTAAGCATCGTAAAAATATAAGCTTGTAAAAAAGCTACTAAACATTCTAATACGTCAATAAATAAAGTAAAGGCCACTGCAATTGGAGAAACCCATAGTGTTTTAAAAATAAAAATTAATCCCACTAAACTAATTACAATAATATGACCTGCGCTCATATTCGCGAACAAACGAATCATTAAAGCAAATGGTTTTGTAAATATGCCGATAATCTCTAGAGGAATCATTAAAATTAAAAGCGGTTTTGGAACGGGAGGTAAAAAAATATGTCCCCAATAATGTTTGTTACCGCTAAAGCTTGTTACCAATAATGTAATTGTAGAAAGCACCAATGTAAAAGCAATGTTTCCGGTAAGATTTGCGCCAATAGGAATCATTCCTAAAACATTATTAATTAAAATTAAAAAGAACACGGTTAATAAATAAGGTAAATATTTTTCGGATTTAGAACCAATATTGGTTTTTGCAATATCGTCTCTTACAAAAACAATAAGCGGTTCAAAAAAAGATTGTTTGCCTTTTGGCGCAGAAGTAACGCCGGTAGTTTTATAAGATTTTGCTATTGAAACAAAAATCCAGAAAATTAATACAGATGATAAAAGTAATTGAACAACATTTTTTGTGATGGAGATATCATAAATTTTTTCGTTGGGATCGGAAGTAATTATTTCTTCATCCACTAAGGTGTAACCATTGTATTCGGCATGTCCGTGTTCGAAAACAGAAGAACTAAAAAACTGCAAGCCTTTTGTGTTGGAATATACAAGACAAGGCAATGGTAAAGCAACAGCATCATGACCCTCGCCCCAAAAATGCCAATAGTGCGAATCTAAAATGTGTTCGAAGGCTACTTTGGTAATATCAACATCGCCGCTTTTTGAAATATGCTCAACCTGACCGGTTTCGGATTTAGTGTGGAGAGAATCAGATTCGGAAGGTTCAAAACCAAAAGACGCGGTAGAAAAAAGACAAAAAATGCTCAGTAAAACAGGGAAAATTATTTCTTTTTTAAATTGAGAGGCTTTCACTCGTAAAATAGGTCTTTAAATTCGGTCGCAAATATAGATACATTTTAATGAAATTGGAAATTTTGTTAACGAAAATTTGAGAATAATTCAAAAAAAGAGCTCGGTCTTGTATTGTTGGAATTTTCAATTAATTATTTTAACTTGCTCCAATGAAAAGGTATATGCTGTTTTCGGTTTCTGCGCTACTGTTTAGTTACACCATTCTTGCACAGAACCTGGTTACAAATCCGGGATTTGAATTATATGGGGTTTGCCTTAATTATAGCAGCTGGACCAATTGCCTTAACACACCCGATCAATTTAATACCTGCAATGGCACGGTACCCGTAAATTTTGCCGGCAATCAGGCTACTTATGGTGGGAATGGCTATATAGCTTTAGTAGATCGCCATGCCACAGCAAATTATCATGAATTTTATTGTGTTCCGCTTACTTCTCCACTTGTAATTGGCACTCCATATTATTGTGAGATGCAGGTGAGTTTAACCGAGTTGTCAACTATTGGCGCTGCCAATATGGGCTTTCAGTTCAACACAGCTGCCGCGGCAAGTGTCAATAACATATCGCAAGTTTATACTTCCTCAATCATTACCAACAAAACCAACTGGGTACAAGTTTCAGGTATTTTTACTCCCACAACAGCGTTTTCGTTTGTTGCCGTTGGCAACTTTTTAGCTGATGCGCTCACACCTACGGCTACTGCAGTGGGTGGAACATATACGGGTGCTTATTATTATATTGATGGTGTAATAGTGACTCCTAACATTCCTCTCCCAATTGAACTACTGAAGTTTGATGCTAATGCCCGGAGTAACTTTATTGACGTTGCCTGGACTACAGCTTCTGAACACAACACTGCTTTGTTTTCGGTTGAACGCAGCAGCGATGGGCAATTGTTCGAGCATGTTGGAAATATAGCGGCCGCAGGTAATTCAAACAAATTTTTGCAATACGAATTTACAGATAGTCTTCCTTTAAAGGGAATTTCTTATTACCGCTTAAGACAAACCGACAATGATGGCAAACATTCATTTACTAAACTCGTATCGGTTGAATTTAAGGCTAAAACAGCAATTACAATTTACCCAAACCCATCAAATGGGGTGGTTAAGTTTGAAGGCGAATTCTCTTTTCCGGCGATGCTTGAAATTTACGACATCGCTGGCCGATTGGTTTTTCAGCAGCAAATTGACAGCAACCCTACATCTTGCGATCTTTCGCAACTCGACAATGGGGTTTATTTTTGGCAGGCAGCAAACAAGAACGGCCGAATTATCAAAAATTAATTATTTAGGAGGTCTTGGTTGTTTCTTGGAGGATAATTCTTAATTCTTAATTTTTTCTATCTCATCCTTCGATAAACCTGATAGTAAAAAGCACCTGAAACACAAGCCACAAAGAAAAGTTTAAGTTTTAGCAGGTAAATAAAAATTCCTCCCAAACTTAATCCTCTAACAAAAACGCCATAAAAGGCTTCGAGTCCCCAATTGAGAGGAGAAATTGAACTTATTTTTCGCATGAACTCGGGCATCACAAAAGTGGGTATCCAAACTCCGCCCAAAGCGGCCAATATTACTATTGAAACCGCGCCAAATAAAGCGGCCTGGTCAACCGAACCTGCAATTGTTCCAACTAACAGTCCGAACCCACAGGCAGCCAAACCTGAACTTAATGCTACAACCAAGAGTGTAAAAAAATTATTTCCAATTTGCAATTGTGGTAAACCCAACATCGGTAAAAAATAAATTCCCACACATAACATTAAAACAAATTGAATTAAGTTCACCAATAAATAAATTAAAATTTTTCCCATCAAAACATTTAAATAAGAACCCGACATGGTGAGCAAACGAAATGCACTCCCATCGTCGCGCTCACGAATGATGTTGGCCGAAAGCGGAATGCAAATAAAAAACATAGCGAACATGGTCCATGCCGGCACATTGTGCTGAACCGAATTTGGCACCAGCGAAGTTTCATTGGTACTCGCGTATTGCTGAATTGTTGTTACCAATGGTTTTGAGTCGAAAGCAATTGGTTTTGCATTGGGGAAATTTTGTTTTAATTGTTGACTTAATTCTTTAGTAAGACTTTGCATTTCTATGCCGGAAACAATTTTATCAATGGCGCTGCTGATAGTAACTTTAAAAGATTGTTTGGTGATGGGGTCGAAAAATAATTGGAGTTGTAATTCTGAATCATCATTTATAATTGAATCGTTTGGATTAAAGGCTTTCGATATTTTAGCTTTGGCTTTATTGCGTAATTTTTTCGAAATATTTTCGGGAACAATTACGGCCATTAAAAATTTACCGGTGGCCACTAATTGCTTTGCTTCATCAACCGAAATATTTTTTTTACTAGTCGTAAAAAAATGTGCTTGCGTTAACGAATTTTCTAATTGAAAGGAAAGTGAATCTTTATCATTATCTACAAACAGCAAAGGCACCGAAGTTTCGTTAACGGATTTAAAAGTTGAATCCTGCACCAGCGTAACAATAAACACCAGAGCCATCGGCATTAAAAACATAATTGCTAATGCAGGTAAATCCCTCGAAAGGATTTTGTATTCTTTATACAGGCAGCAAAAAAGTTTTTTCATTTTAATTCATTCCTTGGTACTTTATCACAGGCTTTCGAAACGGTTTGAGTGTAGTCCGCTTTCTTCATTCAACATTTATCATTCAACATTTAAAATTTCTCCTAATCTCTGAATTTTTGTCCAGTAATATTTAAATATACTTCTTCAATAGTTTTGCAATTATTTTTTTTAATTACTTCATTTGTTTCTCCTTCGGTAATTAATTTTCCTTCATCAATAATAGCAATGTGCGTACAAAAATCCTGCGCTTCATCTAAATGATGCGAAGTATAAAAAATGGTTGTGCCTTGCTCTTTATTTATTTTTTTAAGATGATTAATGATAGCGGTTTTGGATTGAACATCAATTCCAACCGTAGGTTCATCTAATATTAATAATTTAGGATGGTGTAATAATCCGGCAATTAAATTTATTCTCCGTTTCATTCCCCCCGAAAAAGTTCTTATTTGCTGATTTTTATTTTCTTCCAAACCTAAAATTTGCAAATGTTCATTAATTCGTTTTTTTAATTCCACTGATTCAATCCCATACATTTGCCCCAGGAACATTAAATTTTCCCAGGCCGTTAATTTTGCGTACAAAGCAATTTCTTGCGGCACCACACCAATTATTTGTTTTGTTTTTTTAGATTCGCTTATTGTATTAAATCCGTCAACGAAAATTTTTCCTGAATCGGGCTTAAATAATCCGCACAGCATTGAGATGAGTGTCGTTTTTCCGGCACCGTTAGGACCGAGCAAACCAAAAACAGATTGTTTTTTTATTTGGAGAGAAATATTATTTACCGCAGGAACTAAAGAGCCTTTATATAATTTACTTATATTTTGTATTTCAACGAATTGATTTTCCATTCTTAAAAATCAAATTTCATTTTAAGTAACTTAGTAAATCCTTCTTTTTCTATTTCAGCAATTTCATCCAACATATCGGCACACTCATTATAATATTTTTGATCGTCAAGCCTACCCTTATAAATCCGCCCCATCTGAATGGCACTTGTTCTCCATAAATCGCCGGCTCTCGTAAAATCATCCGACACCTTTAATAATTTTTCTTCGCTCAAATAATTACTGGCCTGTTCTAAAAATGCAGCGTATAAAAATCTAAATCCTCCCCCACCCGTTCCAATTTCTTCTTGCATTCTTACAATTTGTCCTAAATACAATCCGGCTTTTCTCACTCCTAATTTATCGCGCCACGTTCTAATTTGCCGGGCCGTATAATTTATTCCTGTAACCCCAATAATCGGTCCGGGAACTTTTATCATTTCAAACGCCGATCTTTTTATGGCCTTGGAAATTGCTTTTTGCAATTGCTCATTCGAAACCGGTTTTACATTTTCGGGATAATACACTTGTCCTCTCGGCGCTAAAGGTCCTTTCGCAAATCTTACCTTCAACATATCTGCTTCACTAAGGGTAGTTACAGTTTCCATTACAGGATCGCTCACCAAATAATTTCCATTTTCTTTTCCATACACCACAATATTATGCGCGTTAAAATGAAAACGGTATTCGGGAGGAAAGTATGGCAAATTAAAAACACCAACCTGACAACCCACAGGATTCCCCATTTGAATTTGTTTGTTCAAATAATCGTAAGCGTCATTTTCGTTACTGAATTTTTTTCGATTTACTTTTACGCCCAGTAATTTTGCAGCCTGACTAAAAATGCCACCCGGCATCCCTCTATAAGTTATCGCGGGCCCACCATTAATTTGTAAAAACGGAATATGAAAATAAAAAATTCCTGAGCCCAGTCCGAACATTAATGGCTCCGTCATAAAATCCATACCATGGTATTTTAATAAACCCGTAGCAACGCCATTTTCGCAGTGAGCAGATTGAATATGTGTATATTTTTTCTGCAAAATTATCCCTTAAAAGTTTTTAATTCGTTTACACTTACGTCAAATGCTTTGGCATAAATATTTAATTTTTTTTCGCTCAGGTTTTTAAATACGCTAGGTTTAAAATGGCGCTTAATATTAATTCTCCAAAAACCGGTATAACTTTTTAGTAAATGCAAATCCATTAAACGCAATTCCATAAAATAAAAAACCGGACTCTTCACTCCATTTTTCACTGCTAAAGCGGCTTCCTTTACACGTTCATTAATATCTTCCCAGGCATTGTTTAATGCTTCTGTTTTTACATTCCATCCTGTACTTAATCCGGTAGTATATTTTCCATCTTCATTTTTCACATAACATAATTCGCGCGTCATGTTTTCTAATGCGGATTTATCCTGCGGAAGATTTTCTTTTTTCATTTCGAATTATTTAAAATAGAATCGCCTGATAAACCCTTTTCAATTTGTGAGAGCCATATATTATAAAAATCTTCTGCTTTTGCAGATGCCGATGGTTCTGATTTTACACTGAGTAACATCGATTCCTGTGCAGAACTATTACACCATATTTTGCAGGCCAGTTCAACATCATCGGTAAGCGAATTAGCCTGAATGCGTGAGCGTGCAGCCAACACAGCACCAATGGCTAATTGATTTTGATATTTTTCAGATGCATTTGAAATTGATTTTAATAAATTTTCATCGAATCCTCCCACATAAGCACAGGCTACGCCAATTCCTACCCACAATGCAGCGCGATGCTCTAAACGAAAACTTAAAATTATTTCTTGAATTTTATTTACATCCGAATAATTGGTGTACCATAAACTTCTTCCGATGCCCTGATAATAGGCCTGAAGCATATTATTATTGAATCCTATTGGCGTAATTTGCTCTCTGAAGCTGATTCTTTGTCTGAAAATTCCATCGTAATAACCTTGTCCGTCTAATACTCTGTACCTTTCAAGCGGCGAAAGTTTTTCGAGAATTGGCGTCACAGAAATATTTTGTTTTGCAATGGCCCAACCTAAACCTGCATGTATTTGTGCCAAGTGCGCTTTTGATTTTTCGAGAAATAAATTCCATTCATCCAACGACTTATTTTTTGCAATATCATTTAAAGCAATTCCCATAGAGGCGCCTTCATACCCAACGGAGCGAAATTCGGAAGAGATTTGTTCGAGATGTTGAATTAGTAGTTCGAGATTTTTTTGAATTGAAACTTCTTCCTTAGATTTTTGAAAAATAGTTTTTATTTTTTCTACTCTTATTGAAATTTCTTGTACACAATTCATTCCGTTTATAATTAATCATTGGTAAGAAATCAGCAAACTGTTAAAAGGCAATAAGCATAAGTAAACCTGGCGCTTTCTGGAACCATTAACAAAATTTTTTGTCCTGATTTTAATTTTCCTGAATTCATTAATTCTTCGAGACTAATAAAAATAGAAGCGGAACCAATGTTGCCCACTGTAGTGAGATTGGTAAACCATTTTTCTAAAGAAAATTCGATTTCTAATTTTACAAACTCGTCGTACATTTTTTGTTTGAAAACCAAGGAAGAAATGTGAGGCAAAATATAATCAATTGACGAGACCTCAATTTTTTTCTTAGTCAGTAATTCTTTTAAATATTTAGCGCCGGTAGAAACAATTTCACGACCCAACAATTTTACATCTTGTTTAAAAGCAAAAATAGATTTATCTAACCATTCGGTAGAGGAGAATTCTTTCCACCCAGTGGTGGAACCATCGCTGTTTTTGTCGGCACCCGCGTACATACAGGTTTCTAATTGATTAGCGTAAGAACGAATATCAATCCATTCGATCTTTAAAGATATTTCATTAGCCCTTGGTTTATTTTCGAGTAGCAAAGCTCCTGCCCCATCAGATAGCATCCAACGCAAAAAATCTTTCTCAAATGCAATGATAGGATTCTTATCCAGTTCAGCTAAACGCTCTGTTTCTTTTTCGAAATGTTCGGCTCTCATTAAAGAGGATAATTTTTCGGACCCGGTTACCACAGCGTTGTTTGAATTACCGGAAAGAATGGATGCATAAGCAAATTTTAAAGCTTGCATACTCGCGCAACATGCTCCGGCAATAGAGGCTATTTCGATGGCACCGCATTGCAATTCGCCATGAACCATTGCAGTATGTGAAGGCAATAAATTATCGGGAGAAGTAGTGCCGCAAGCAAGGAATTCAATTTCTTTTTGTGAAAAATTTTTACCTGTTAATTTCTCAATTGCTAAAGCAGTCATTTTAGTATTAGAGTGTGTAGATTTTCCGGTTTTATCAATGGAATAATAACGTGTTTTAATGCCGTTGTTGCGAAGTGTGAGTCCTTTTCCCCGCGACGGAATACCGTCTATCATACCCAAATACTCTTCCATCTCATCATTTGAGATGGGTTCGTTAGGTAAAAATTTTGCAGATCGGGTTATGTATACGCCTGACATTTTTTGTTTAGAGTTCGCTAATTTACACTTTTTATACTAATTCTTTCTTCTTATAAAACCACATAACATCTACATCTTTCGTTATTTCGGGATCCGGACTTATCGCATTTACACTTTCGGTATCTGTAGAATCATCGGTTAATTTAATAGTATAAGGATTTACTTTGATTTTAGGAGAGGTATTTTTTACATGCGTGCTCACATGCCTGAAAATTTCGGCGGCCACTTTCTCCAGTATGTCCAGATTTTTTGAAACCTGCTCTACTAATTTTTCGGGGTTTGCGTGTTTCACATCAATGCCTTGTTGAAATTTGCGTAAGAAATTTAAATCAAAAGGATCGATATATTTATTAGAAAAAATTTCGGTATCATAGGGCTTCCACTCAATAAAAAAATCCTGAACTTGTTTATGCAAAGCAGTAAATTTTCTTCCCAAACCATCTGCTGAAGCAAATAATTCCTTTATTAATTTTAAATCTGTAAAAGCTTTGTTAGTAAATAATAAAGCCAACACTGACCAATACACCGCCCAGTCCCAAAATATTTTTACCACCATAATTTGAGTAGAACCCATTAACTGATATTTGTATTGGTAAATATGCGTCCAGCTTTCGAATAAAGACAAATGTGTTTGCTCATAAATTTTTGCGCGCACCAAAATATCTTCGCCCTTTAAATCACGCAAAATTAAATCGGAGAGCCAACCGTTGTTCAAAGAAATAAAATCTGTTCCCGGCGAATAAAACGGGTCTAAAAACGGACCCGATTCGCCCGTAGTTCCCCATCTTTCTTCGCCCGAATATACTCTGCCGGAATTATGACCATAATGTTTTAAAATCATAAAATCCATCAGATTTTCCTTTTCGGGCTCCAACATTTTATGACAAAGCGGTTCGTTTTGTTTTAGCCATTCGATAGCATTTTCGTATCGGTTAATTTTATCGAAAGGATGTAATTTCTGGTCGGCCACAATTCCGATACTCGTATTTTTTGATCCTAAAGGAATTACCCACACCCAATAGCCGGCGTCCATAAAATGTACAGTACTCAAATATCTTAAACCGGGTTTTAATTTATTTTTCCATTCGGCATCGTCGCTCCATTTATCAATATCAATCACGCCTTTTAATCGCCACCACACCGCATTAACATCGTGATCCCAATCTTTTTTAAAACCGAATTTATGTTTTAAAACATTTCCTCTTCCCGAAGCGTCGGCAACCCATCGACCGTTAGTTTTTATTTCAACTTTATCTTTTACGTAAATTACTTCATTACCCGATTTAGAAAATGTAACGTCTTTCACCCGCGCGCCCATTATTACCTCGGTGTCTAAGGTTCGCGTACGGCGAATTAATTCGTTTTCTAATGTTCCTCTGTCGAGTTGATGACTTGGTACCGGTAACAATTCGCGCGGACCTAATTCTACCCTTGAAGCAATTTTTTCTTTTGTGTTTGATTTAAAAAAGAAACGCAATCCGTGTTTAGGAAGTTCATGAGCTTCTAAATATTCTTTTAAATCTAAAACTTCGCGCAAATAATGACTCCCTAATTCAACTGTTGATTCACCTACTTTATGCGCCGCAACTGCGGCTTCGGTGGCTCGTTTTTCTAAAACAAGAATAGAAATATCGGGTTTTGCGCGTTTAAGTTGGATGGAAAGTGTGAGTCCGGCCAGGCCGCCACCCAAAATAACCACATCGTATTGCTCTTGCATATTAAGTTAAAAGAAGGCTCAAAAATACTTAAATTATTTAAATAAAAATCTTTAAAAAAAATAGGAATTTCAGAATAAAAATAAAAAAAAATCGGAATAAATTTATTGCTGAATAAATACTTTCATTTCGCAATTGGCTACCGGTTGGTTATTGCAAAAAGAAGAGGCTTCAATAATGGTAACGTTCATTACCATATTTATTAATTTTATTTCGGTAATAATTTCAGAAGCTATTGCGGGAATGGAATGAATGACTAAATCTTTAATTTGTCCGATGAAACCCATTCGAGGGGCTTCGTTTTTTTGCTTCAATAAATAGCCTGCTTGAGCGGCCACACTTTGCGCCATATTTTCGATGATACCGGCTTCTATTAAAAATCCGTCTTTTGTAAAGTAATGATTCGCTTCTACCACAAATCCTGTTTTTACAAAGGTATTACTGCATTCGTAAATTGAGTGAACAAGGCAAATCGGTTCCCGTTGTGGAATGTAATCCAAAATAGTTGAACGTGTTACTAGGGCGGTTAACAAACTCTCCATTTTTGCAGGGGCAATAAACAAAGGTAATATTTTTTGTGAATTTTCAACATTCAATTTGGTATTGATTTAAAAAAAGCTTTTATCGAACGCTTATCAGTTTCTGAGGGTGTTTTGAGAGTAATAGTCTATTTCTTTTTTTATTTTTCGGGAAACAATTAAAGGTGCTAATCGTGAAACAAGAGTAATGATAGGAGAAAAAATTAAAATGGCAGTTGGCAAAACAATTCCGAAAATTCTTACTCTGGTTTTTCTATCCTTGCTTCCGGCGGTTCCTTTTTTGGAAATGTAATTCGCGTAAAGCGGAAATAAAACTTTGCCACGCCCTTCGAGCAATAATAAGTTAGATTTTACGGAGACCAATTTTTTTGAAACGATATTACTTTGAAGAGTAGAAAAATCATTTTTATTCAAAGCATTTTCAATTAATATTCCAACTTCGGGAGCGATGGCTAAATCCTTATCGGAAACTCCGTATTTGGGGAAAAATCCCATAAATTTTTCTTTAACGCCACTTAATTCAAATGCTAAAACGGTAACTAAACTGGTAAGGTTGGCCGATTTATCCACGAAAGTGATATTGCCAACTAAATTTGCATTTAATTTTTTTAAATGAATTTTCATTTTCTCCTGCGCCGTTAGCCACATGTTACGACAATTAATAATTGTAATTACCGGCTTATTGTTTAATAATTGTTTTGCTTCTGTACTTAACAAAAAAGAATTTATAGGCCTGCAAACGCTAAGGAACCAGGGTTGATAAGCAATAAAAATTAAATCGAAATTAATAGATAAATCTGTTTTTAAGGATTCGAGTTCGCAAGGAATGCCCTGCACGTTTTCGGGAAACACATCCATAAATTCGGTGTATTTCCAGGGGTAAGAAAATTTTTTTTTGGGTTGAATGAGTTCGTAATGAATTTTATAATTGGGATTTTGAGTAAATGGTTTTAACACGGCATCGATGCATTGTTTGGCCTGGCCCGTTTGAGTAAAATATATTACCAAAATATTTTTCAATTCATTTAAATTATAACATACAAATTTAATGTAATAACTTATATTTGCTTATAATTTTTACAATGAGCGAAAACAAAAAAATAGAATCGGGCAAAGCACCTGAGCCGGTAGGTTTGTATCCGCATGCGCGGCAGGTAGGAAATTTATTATTTTTGAGCGGGGTGGGTCCACGCGAACGCGGCGCAAAAAAAATTCCGGGTGTTGAACTAGATGCCAATGGAAATATTTTAAGTTATGATATTGAAGCGCAATGTCACAGTGTGTTTCGCAACATAAAATATATTTTAGAAGATGCAGGAAGCAGCTGGGATAAAATTATTGATGTAACTGTTTTTTTAACTAACATGAAAGATGATTTTGCTAAATACAATAAAATTTGGGCCGAATATTTTAAAGAAAATCCACCTTGCAGAACTACAATTGAAATAAATAAATTGCCAACACCAATTGCCATCGAATTAAAAGTGCTGGCAATAATTTAATTTTTTATTACGCCAAAGAGGAGCACGTTCGGCATAAAAATAATAAAAAGCCATTTCTACAATAGAAATAGCTTTTTATTTACACCCAATAATTTTAATTACTGGTAATTTTTGGGGTAGTGGCGGGTTTTACTTTTGCATTATTTTTAAACTTAAGCGGTCTGAAAAAATAAGCGAATCTAAATCCGATATAATCTCCTCTGTTACTAAATTCGTGATTGTATTGGTTACCATCCACAGTATAATTAACTGTAGAATGTATCATTTCGGTAAAGCCTAAATTAAATACCACACTCGTATTTAAAATGCCGCCCCACTTAAAAGTTTTTTCGCGACCAATGGCCCAACGGGCTTGCAAATAGGCCCCGCCCTTGGAAACAGAAGTGCTGCTTAAATAACTCGTGGTTGACGCTCCATCGTTACTCTGACTGATATCTTTATCAATAGTTTGTTTACTGATAAATGTTCCTGCAATTCCTCCACCAATGAACCATCTTACATTTTTACAATTGGGATTAAATTTATAAAAGGCCATCAACGGAATTTCCATCGCGGGAAAACTTGATTTTACGGAGGAGAATCGTTTCGATTTTTGCGTGAACGAATAATCTTCGGCCAGTAAAAATTCGCTTCCCACCGAATTAAAATTTAGTCCCGTCATCCACATCCAATGGTTATTTAAATCGTAACGCCCAATGAAATCGAGTGCCCAGGCACCAAACGGACTCTGAACAAAACGCGCGTTGGCATTTTGCATTCCTCCCGAAAATTGCGAGCCATTAGCTTGCCATCCGGCTTGTACACCTACTCGCCAGGTATTGTTTTCTTGCGCTATTCCCCATAAGGCAAAACAACTTGCAGCAATAACAAAAAGTTTTTTCATGATTAGTTTTTTTAGCCGAAGGCTTCCCTTCGGGATAGTTATTAATAAAAATGAATTGTTTAGCAACTTTACTTTGACCTATATTAAACACAAAGGTTTAATGCATAATTACTATTGAATATACATTGTTATGAGCCAGTAAGATACAATAATTCTCATTCTATATAATAAAATCATTTACCAAACGCTGTACTTAAAATCCACATTTTAATTTATTACATTTCCTTAAACTTTTATTATGAAGAATTGCATTTTACATAGTGCATTTTTCTGGTTTATTTCCAATACAAATACTCCTACTTTTCAGTACAGATTTAACTTCCGTTATAGGTTTTAATTGAATACATTTTATTTTCCTTCTTATTTTTAGTTCAATTACTCACTAATTTTTATTAAATTCGCTCCTCATTTTTTGAAGAAAGTATTGAGAATTGAATGTTGAGTATTGAGATTTGTCTATAAACTATAAACTTTTGTCCAGGTATCCCGAATATAAAAAGTTAGAGCTTCCACAAATCAGCAAAGATGTTTTGCAATTTTGGGAAGAGCATAAAACTTTTGAAAAATCCATCACTTCGCGCGAAGGCAAAACGCCTTGGGTTTTTTATGAAGGTCCGCCCAGCGCTAACGGTTTGCCGGGTATACATCACGTAATGGCGCGCACTATAAAAGATATTTTTTGCCGATACAAAACTTTGCAGGGCTTTCAGGTGAAACGAAAAGCAGGTTGGGATACACACGGTTTACCAATAGAATTAAGCGTCGAAAAAAATTTAGGAATTACTAAAGAAGACATCGGTAAAAAAATTACTGTTGAGCAATATAATATTGAGTGCCGTAAAGATGTAATGAAATATACCGACAAGTGGGAAGACATTACCAAAAAAATGGGCTATTGGGTAGATATGAGCGACCCGTATATTACTTACGATAATAAATACATTGAAAGTGTTTGGTGGCTTTTGCAAAATTTATATAAGAAAAATTTATTGTACAAAGGTTTTACTATTCAGCCGTATTCTCCCGCTGCAGGAACTGGATTAAGTTCACACGAATTAAATCAACCGGGATGTTACAAGGATGTGAAGGATAGAACAGCGGTGGTGATGTTTAAAATTAAGAATGAAGAATTAAGAATTAAGAATGTTGTAGGAGAAGTTTTTTTTCTTGCCTGGACCACTACACCATGGACATTACCTTCTAATACCGCTTTGGCTGTGGGGAAGGATATTGACTATGTTTTGGTGAAAACAGTAAGCCCATTTAATTTTAAAATTATAAATGTTATTCTAGCTAAAGATAGATTTGAAAAATACTTTGATGGAAAAATATTTGAAGATGATATTGTTACGGAAAAATATCAGACAATGATTGGTGATTTCACTTCTCAAGAAATTATAACTGATGAACATCACAAAAAACTTTTAGTAATAAAAGGCGGCTTGTTAAGTAGTTTTAAAATCATTTCTGAATTCAAAGGTTCAGATTTAGCAGGAATTAAATACGAGCAACTCTTACCATTTGAAGCCAATAAAAATGTGGATTTAAATGGAAAGAACCTCCCCTTTGGGGAGGCAGGAGGCGTGGTTGTCATTGGAGATTTTGTTACAACCACCGACGGAACAGGAATTGTTCACATAGCGCCCAGCTTTGGTGCCGATGATTTTAAAGTGGCTAAAGAAAATAATATTGGTTCATTAACTTTAGTAGATAAGCGTGGTAAATTTTTACCCGAAGTAAAAGACGATTCCTTTTTGTTTGGAGAAGAATATGTAAAGGCGGCATATTTAAGCGATAAAGAAAAATTAAGTGAGATTGAAAAATTTAAAAACTTAAAAGATGAAAGTCTTGTTAAACAAATTGTGACTAGAACAAATGAATATTTAAATGTTGATGAAAGAATTGTTTTAAAACTCGAGAAAGAAGGCAAATTGTTTAAGAAAGAAACTTACGAGCACAGTTATCCGCATTGCTGGCGAACCGATAAACCCGTTTTATATTATCCTTTAGATAGTTGGTTCATAAAATCAACCGCTGCTAAAGAGCGGATGATTGAATTAAATAAAACCATTAATTGGAAACCCGAATCAACCGGTACCGGTCGTTTTGGTAATTGGTTAGAGAATTTGAACGATTGGAATTTATCGCGCTCGCGTTTTTGGGGAATTCCCATTCCTATTTGGAGCAGTGAAGATAAAAGCGAACAAATTTGCATTGGTTCGGTTGAGCAATTACAAGCTGAAATACAAAATGCGATTTCGAAAAATGTAATGAGCGAAAATCCGCTGGCTAAATTTAAAGCGGGGGATATGACAAAAGAAAATTATCTCGGTTTTGATTTACACAAGCCTTACGCCGATAATATTGTATTGGAAAAAAACGGAAAAAAATTATTTCGTGAAGCAGATTTAATTGATGTGTGGTTCGATAGCGGCGCCATGCCGTATGCACAAGTGCATTATCCTTTCGAAAATAAAGAATTAATTGATAACAAAAAATATTTCCCGGCCGATTTTATTGCAGAGGGGGTTGATCAAACCCGCGGATGGTTTTTTACTTTGCACGCCATTGCTGTAATGAATTTTGATTCGGTAGCTTACAAAAATGTGGTGAGCAACGGATTAGTATTAGATAAGAACGGAAATAAAATGAGCAAGCGTTTAGGAAACGCTGCCGATCCATTCACCACCATCGAAAAATACGGCGCCGATGCTACACGCTGGTACATGATTGCGAACGCTGCGCCCTGGGATAATTTAAAATTTAATGAAGAAGGAATTGCCGAAGTACAACGCAAATTATTCGGCACACTTTACAACACTTATGGTTTTTACGCTTTGTATGCCAACGTAGATAATTTTTTAATTGACGAAAAAAATTCTGTTCCGTTTACAGAGCGGCAAGAACTCGACCGTTGGATACTATCTAAACTAAACAGTTTAATAAAAGACGTTACCGAGCACTTCGAAAACTTTGAGCCACATCGTGCCGCCCGAAACATCGAAGAATTTGTTGACGAACATTTAAGCAATTGGTACGTTCGTTTATCGCGCCGCCGCTTTTGGAAAGGTGATATGAGCATCGATAAAAAAGCAGCTTACGAAACTCTGCATGAATGTTTGTTAGTGGTGGCGCAGTTAATGAGTCCGATCGCCCCGTTTTTTGGCGAATGGCTGTATCAGAATTTAAGCCTTGCTTCCAAACAAAATAATAATTCCCGCTTAACGGAAGAATCGATACACCTCACACAATTTATAAAAGCCGATTCAAAAATTATTGATATTGTTTTAGAAGAGCGAATGGAACTGGCGCAAAAAATTTCTTCAATGATTCTTTCTATCCGTAAAAAAGAAAATATAAAAGTCCGTCAGCCACTTCAAAAAATACAAATTCCGGTTTTGGATAAAGAATACCGTATAAAAATTGAAGCTGTAAAAGATTTAATTTTAGCCGAAGTAAATGTAAAAGAAATTGAATTTATTGACGGAAACAAATCACAAATCACCAAAAACTTAAAATTAAATTTTAAAACACTGGGTAAAAAGTGCGGACAAAACATGAAAGACCTGCAAGCCTATGCAAAAGAAAATGGACAAAAAATTATTGCTCAAATTGAGCGTTGCGGAAAGTTTGCGGTAATTATAAACGCAGCAGAAATAATTTTGGAAACAGAAGATGTAGAAATAATGCCCGTTGATATTCCGGGATGGAAAGTGGCCAATAATGGCCCAATAACCGTGGCATTAGACATTACCCTCACAGAAATATTAAAACAAGAAGGTTTAGCCCGTGAAATTGTAAATCGCATTCAAAACTTGCGCAAGGACAAGGGTTTAGAGGTTACCGACAAAATTTTGGTTAAAATTCAGCAAAATGATGGTCTGAATACTGCCATAAAAAATAATTTAAGTTATATTTGTTCAGAAACTCTAACCGGCGATTTGCAATTGGTACAGAATTTAAGCACCGCTACCGCAAATACCGTTGAAGTAGATGAAACAATTTCGACCTTGATTTCAATAGAAAAATTAAACTGATAAATACGTTAAGATGGCTAAGAAAGTTATAAAGAAAGCGAAAAAAGCAGCAAAGCCCGCAAAAAAAGCGGCAAAACCTGCTGCAAAAAAATCTGCAAAAAAAGCAGTAAAAGCAAAAACAAAAAAAGTTAAGCCTGCAAAAAAAGTTGCTAAAAAACCAATAGCTAAAAAAGCGGTTAAAAAAGTTGCCAAAAAAATTGTAAAAAAAGCAGTCGCCAAAAAACCGCTGAAGAAATTAAAAAAAGAATTGCCGGGTAAAAAACTTAAAGGCAAACCAATTGATGCTATAAAAAAAGGATTGAAGCCTGACACTAAAGGAAAAAAAGGCGGAAAAGGAAAAGGCAAAAATAAAGATGACGACGATGATGATGTGGATGTAAAAGACGATTATGAAAAAGCGGATGAAGATGATGTTGCGGTTGGCGATTTAGAAGAACCTGCTATTTTAGAAGCAGAAGCAGAAGTTCCGGTTTCGGAAGAAGAAGATGACGATGAGATTCCAATTAAAAAAGGCAGAGGGCGTAGAAAAAAATCGGATGGTAAATCGAGCGGCGGAAGTATGGAAGCATATATTAGAAATCGTCCGCTGCAAATTGACTTAACAAAAACGATGATTAAAAAATCGCTCGAGGCGCAACCAAAACCATTTGTTAACACAAAAGATAATCGCTCGCGTTATACGGATAAAGAATTAACCGAATTTAAAGGTTTGATTTTAGTAAAATTAAAAGAAGCGCAAACCGATTACGAATTATTAAAACAAACTCTTTCTAACGAAGATAATCACGGTACGGATGATACTTCACCCACTTTTAAATTATTAGAAGATGGTAGTGATGTTTTATCGAAAGAAGAAACCGCACAATTAGCAGCGCGTCAGGAAAAATATATTATTAATCTTAAAAACGCTTTGGTTCGCATCGAAAATAAAACTTATGGCATTTGCAGAGTTACCGGAAAATTAATTCCGAAAGAACGTTTGCGCAGTGTGCCGCATGCTACTTTAGGTATTGATGCAAAACTTAATCAGGCCAGATAAATTTTATTTATAATTAAATTAAAATTGCCTTTCTTTTTTTTATAGAAGGCAATTTTTTATTTTTAGCAAATGCTTAAAAAATATAAAATACCACTGCTCACCATTTTTGCGGTTTTGTTTATTGACCAATACATTAAAATTTTTATCAAGCTGCATTATCCATTGGGCGAAGTAACACGTGTGGCCGGTAATTGGTTTATTTTACATTTTACCGAAAACCCCGGAATGGCATTTGGTTTGGAATTTGGCGGCGACTACGGAAAATTAATTTTAAGTGTGTTCAGAATCATTGCTTCCGTTGCCGGGATATGGTACGTGATTTACATTGTAAAAAAAGGAGAACATTGGGGATTTATTTTATCGGTGTCGTTAATTTTAGCAGGCGCTATTGGAAATATTTTAGACAGTGCTTTTTACGGAATGCTATTTAGCGAAAGTGATGAATTTAATAAATCGGTTTGGATGCCCGAAGGCGGTGGTTACGCCGGATTTTTACATGGGAGAGTTGTTGACATGTTTTATTTTCCTATTTATAACGGACATTTTCCGGGATGGTTTCCGTTTTGGGGAGGAGAAGAATTTCAGTTCTTCAGGCCGATATTTAATTTTGCCGATTCTTCTATTTCAACGGGTGTGGGATTGATTTTATTGTTTCAGAAAAAATTCACGGCCCGTAAAACAGAAGTTCAAGACGAGGAAACAAATTTAAATACTACAAATTCTGAAACCAATCCTTTTACTGCTTCCTGAAATTTAAAATTAAAATGAAAGAAGCAATACTTTTAATTAATTTAGGAACACCGGATTCTCCTAGCACTTCCGATGTTAGAAAATACCTCACGCAATTTTTAAATGACAAACGGGTGATTGACATTGGCCCGATTGGACGTTTTTTTTTAGTGAATTTTATTATTGTTCCGTTTCGTTCATCCCGCTCAGCAAAATTGTACCGGCAAATTTGGACTAAGGAAGGATCGCCGCTTTTAATTCACACAAAAAATTTAGCGGAGAAATTACAATTAGAAATGGGAGAAAATTATATAGTTGATTTTGCTATGCGTTACCAAAATCCAGGCATTGTTAAAGTTTTAAATAAATTGAAAGAAGCTAAGCCGGCTAAAATATCAATTGTTCCATTGTATCCTCAGTATGCTTCTTCCTCAACCGGCTCAACGCTTGAGTTGGTTATGAAAGAAATTTCGGGCTGGGAAGTGATTCCTAATATTTCGATTCACAGTAATTTTTACAACCATCCTGCATTTATAAATTCTATCGTTGAAGAAGCTAAGCAATATCCCATAAACGAATTCGATCACGTTTTATTCAGTTATCACGGATTACCGGAGCGCCATATTAAAAAAGCTTCGGCACATTATGGAAGCAATTCGTGCGACCCGGGTTCTCCCAAAAATAAGTGTTGCGAGACCGTTACGTCTAATAATCAGTTTTGTTACCGTGCTAATTGTTACGCCACTACCAGGCAATTGGTAAAACAATTAAATATCCCGGAAGGAAAATTTATCACCACGTTTCAATCGCGTTTAAATGATAATTGGTTAAAACCCTACTCCGATAAAACCATTGAAGAATTAGCAAAAAAAGGTGCCAAAAAAATATTGGTGTTTTCACCGGCTTTTGTGGTCGATTGTTTAGAAACTATTTATGAAATAGGAACTGAGTACAACGAACTATTTAAAAAACACGGAGGTGAGTCTGTAACACTTGCAAAAAGTTTAAACGATAATGCTACTTGGATAAAGGCGCTGAAAGAAATAATTATCCCGATAACTATCGAAACTTAATTAAATTCTTTTTTAAGATGGTGCCTTCGTTATCGCTCACTTTAATAAAATAAATACCATCAGGTAAATTAGCAACGTTAACATTTACGCTATTACTGACAATGTTAATTTCAGATTTAGAATCAAGCAACATTCTTCCCAGGAATGGTATTAATCTACAGGTATTATCAAAGCTAATTAGCCGAAAATTTAAAAAATTAATAAAACTTAAGAAATAATAAAAAGAAATTATTCTTTAACTAATTTGTATTTAATAATCTCGGAACTGGCGGGAGTAGAAATATTGATAAAATAAATTCCTTTATTAAATTCTTCTATATTTATATTTTTAAGAACAGTTTCAGGAATAAATTTTTCTTCCTTTACAATTTGGCCGAGTGCATTAAAAATTACTAAATACGTTTCCTGATTTAAAGCATCTTTTCCAAAAACGATATCGAAGTTTGAACTGGCAGGATTCGGTACAAAATGCGTTAAATCTTTATTTCCTTCGAGAGTTATTGCAATTAATTTAGAAAAGCCCGCAGTTCCATCCTGCTTAATTTCGTTTAATTTATAATAAAAGGTACCGTGCATGTTAAACCCTTTATCTGTATAAGAATATTTTTTACTCGACGAGCTGTTGCCGGCTGCAGGCAAAGTGGCTATTTCAGAAAAATTAATTCCATCTGCACTTCTTGTAATACTGAAATTTTTAGTATGTGTTTCAGAAATGGTTTCCCAATCTAATATTGTACCCGAACCTGAATTTGTTTTACCAATAAAATATATAAGTTCTATTGGAAGCGGCGGGGTACATGGTACTGGAGATGCAGGTACATTTTGATAAGGCCAAACAGTAACAAAACTGCTGCAATTGGCCAACTCAAACTGATACAAAAGAATATAACATGTTGAACAGGTTAATCCGTTTCCTGTTAAAGTATTAATATCACCACAAGTTAAAATGCCGCATGAACAGTTATATAAGGTCCAATTTAACCAAACCACATTACCGCCTCCGCAATTACTCGTAATGATAGCCTGCCACGAAAAATTAGACCAGGAAGCTGAACTTGTAAATTGTTGTGCAACACTAAATACTGCATTTGCCGAATAACCATTAGCCGCCAAAGGATAAGAAGCGCAGGTTGAAGTTACGGTTCCTACAGCAGGCGGCGAATTAAACCAACAACCCGGGTCGGGCGCAGCACAAGTACTTTCGTATTGAGGATTAGTAATAAAACCACCGGGATTAGCAGTAGTAACCTGAATATTAAATGTCGCATTGCTTCCGCATGGTCCACCGGATGGATAAATAATTTGAATATGATAAACAGCACCAACAGTTAAATTGGTGAGCTGATATATTTGAGTTAAGGGGCCCGAAGAAGAAGATTGGCAATTTATTGGTTTATCCGCGCAAGCGGTAGTAGGAAGTGCTGCTGTTGCATAAACCGCGCTTCCAAAAAAACAAGATCCTCCGGTATGAACAATTTGAACATAATGAGTTGTACTGGTAGCAGTAAACTGAAACCAAACGGTTGGATCACCGGCGGTGTTACAAGCTGCAGTTTCACCGCCCTGAAAAGTTCCACAAGTTGTACCGGCAAAAAAACCGGCGTTAACTATTAAATTTTGAGCCGCTGCAAAATTATCGTAAGCCGCAGTTCCGGCGCAAGCCATAATTTTTTGGGTGGGTGAATTAGTTTCGGGATCAACTGAATTAGAAATAATATAAGATTGTTTCAATTCATTTTCCGTTAAGGCCTGCGCATTTCTGATGTTGGTTTGGGAATAGGAATTTAATATTCCAACAATTAAAAAAATTGGCAAAAATATCCTCTTCAATTTTATTTTTGAGAAATTGATACTTTTTAAATCGCCCTTTGTATTCATAAAAATTTTCATCACTGATTATTACTTTCTGTTATACTCTGTTTGAGAGATAAAGATACTTCTGTTAATCTAACTAAACTAGTTTAGTAATTTTTATTCGCTCAACAGATGAATTATTTCGCTCAATATTACAATCATTTCGCGCTTTTTAGAAACTGAAATGATAAAGTATATAATTTTGGAATGTTAAATGTCGTTTATAAATGAAGTTGCAGAATAGCTATAAATGAAGCTGCAGAATTACAATAACAAACAAGGATATTATTGAAAACCAAAAAGTAAGTTTAAGGTATTTGGCGGGAATTTGTTTTGGTGCTTGGTTCATAATTTCTTACATAAGTAATTTTTATTTATGGAAAGTAAAAATAATTTTTTTTGTACTGTTTTTCTTTTTTTTTAGACGAAGTGCTCAAATATTTCGTCTGATTTTTAATTTAATAAAATCACACAAATCTATTTTATTTAAAAGTTTCTAATTTAATATGTGAACGAATAGTTTTACTAATTAATAACTTGGTTTCACTCATTAATTCGATTACCTCACTCATTTATTATGGCTATGCATTCGTTTTTGCCAATGGTGTTAAAAAAATCGATTTAGTTTATAACAAGGATTAACCCTTTCAAAATTTTAGCAAAACGATAAAGTTTATGAATTTATTCTTTAATAAACTTTCTTTTAAAAGAGCTTAGACCATCGCTTACATTAAGAAAAAAAAATCCGGAACTATATTTTGATACATCTAACAAGAAAATGTTTGTGCCATTTTTTTCAGAACTGAATTCATGCGTTTCGATATTAATCCCTCTGCTGTTAATCACATTAATATTCCAATACTTATTTATTTCAGAATAAAAACTAAGTTTAAGGTAATCTTTAGTAGGATTAGGACTTATTATTAGATTCGCATCATCATCATCAATTTTTAGCGATTGAATTTGTGAAATAGATTTCTGTCCGTCTTTATCCACTGCAACAATTCTATAATAATTTATTTGATCGAGCAACGGTTTTTCATCTTCAACAAAATAAGTTTTGGTTTCAAATGATTTTGTTGAATTCGGGTAAACTTTTGAAAGTTCAACAAACTCAAGGCCGTTAGTGCTGTTTTCCACCGAATAATATTCAAGATTTTCTTCCATGGCAGTCAACCACGTTAATTCGGCTTTTTTACTTGCCTGATTATACGAAACAGTAAATTTTATCAATTCTATTGGCAAAACAACCGGTCCGCATGGCGAGGCTGAAGATAAACTAAAACCATCGAGGCTGGCATAAGAATTACTTCCGTTCGGATGATCACATTGTAAAGTCATTGTTGCGGCCGACGCCACAAAGGTCATTGAATATTTATTCCAGGTGCTGGCTACCATTGGAATACTGGGAACAAATGTAGAAGTACCTACAATAATTCTCGGAGTAGAAGGAGCGCTATTATAAATGGCGGTTCCTGTTCCAAAACAGGCACCGCAAAAATAAAGTGTATAAGTAGTTCCAATAGTTAAACCGGTTATGGTGGTTTTGGCGCATTCAACTAAAGCTGCTAAACCTAACCATGTTCCTCCATCTGGTGATAATGCAGGTGCTACCTGTGAGGTGGCCACATAAGAAGGCATAGCCAGACAGCATAAATCAGGTGAAAAACCGCAACCACTCCAACCCGCGGCATTACCGGTATTAATTCCGCTATTGGCACAAGGTGCCCCTGTAATAGAACCGTTAGTAACTAATTGTGATCTTACTAGAATTACATGGAGTAAAAAAAATACTGAAATGATTATTTTTTTATTCAATGCGCTCACAAAATTTTAATTAAAGTAGTTTGGGAAATGATTTTGTAAGTGAGTTGAATTTGTAGGCTACGAATTATCATTATTCTTTAACCAACTTTCGCTTGAAAAAATTGGTACCGTCGGAAATATTAATGAAATACAATCCGGAATTGAGTTCTCTTACATCTAACACTATTTTATTTATTCCCTCAAGAGTGGCATCATAGCTAAGCAACTGCAGATTATTTCCCTTACTGTCGTACAAATTTATTCCCCAGTTTTTTCCAATCTGGGATTTAAACCGAAGCTCCACTTCGGTAGATGCAGGATTTGGAATCAAACTCAAATTAGCATCATTATCCTGAAATGCGACCGCCTGCAAGTTGGAAACCGTTTTGTGACTGTTTTTGTCGACCGTTATAATCCGATAATAATTTATTTCGTTAATCATCGGATTCGGATCAGTGCTGTGATAATTTCTAACTTCTTTTGAATTTCCGGTTCCATACGGACTCACTCTGTTTATTTCAGTAAAATTTTTTGCATCGCTGCTTCTTTCAATCGAATAATAATCAACATGGCTTTCGATAACGGTAGTCCAGTTTAAGTCGGTTTGTTTTGATCCAGAATTGTAAAATGCAGAAAAATTGGTCATCTCAACCGGTAAAATAGCGCAATTAAAAGTAGCTGTTCCTCCAAAAGTTAGGGCATAAGGTCCGCTGGGCGGTACCCACGAATCAACTACTATATAATACCTTTCTCCGGCTAAAACATTCATTTGAGAACAAAAAGTGGGGCCGGTAACTATTTCAACAGGGTTTGTACCCGGAGGGCCTACGCCTGTATTACCACCTAAACCAGAATCATTGCATCTTATTGGTAAACCTAATGCGGCACAAGTAGGGTTGGGGCCGAAAACAAAAAAATCATAATCTTCAGTGACAATTGTAGGAGCAATTGTAAAAAAGAAGGTTCCTCCGGTAGCAAATAAAACTTCATACCAGTTGGAATGATTTTCTCCACCGGCAGGACATGTTCCCGGCGTACATCCTTCGGCGACAATACCCGGCCCGTTTGCACTGGCGGAAACAGGAAGATTGCTGCATAGAGGCGTACGAAAATTACAATCGGCGTTAGATGTTCCTGTAGGACCACCCGCACAGGCAACACAACTAAATGCAACATCCCAACCCGCTCGATTAATACTTACATCAGACCAAAAACGAAAACCCAAACAACCATCAATAGTTCCTGTAAAAGGCCCGATGGCTCCTGTTCCGCAACCAGAAAAGAGAAGTGGGCTGTTTTGTGTAGCACCATTTGAAACACGAAAAAGATCAAAAGGACACCCGGCTCCGCCTTCAGTACTGAATTGAGCAAAAGTGGCACGAATGCATTGGCCGGGAGTATTAGAACAGAATATTCTGTAAACACCATTAATGCCATCAGAATAATTTCCGGCAACTCCTGAAGCAACTGTGCTGCCACCAATTCCCCCATTATCATAATACGTACCGGTGCAAGTCGCCACTTCGCAGGCGCCAACATTTTCGAGATTAATACCAACTATAGGATGCAAAAACTGAGCTGATAAAACAACGCTGAGAAAGATAAATAATATGAAAAAATATTTTTTCATTTACCTGACGTTTTAAGAGTATCGTTATTAATATTAATCGGTAAAATCTGAAGTTCGTTATCAGCATTCTTCCCGTGTTTCATTTCATACTTCGAATAAAGAACAATTGTAAATCCGGTAATTTCATCAATGGTTTGAACCCGCTCTTCATCTTTTCTTAGCTTTTCGTATTTTGAAATGTCAATTTTAGAAAGAGTTGTTTTATCGGGATGAAAATTGTCTTTTATCTCAAATGTTTTTTTGTATTGATCAATACCGGCATTCTTAAGATCATTCGACTTTTTTGATGAGTTTTGCCCAAAAGTATATAAACCACTTAGAAGGAAAATATAAAAAAACAAAATTCGTTTCATTGGTTAATGGCCTTAAAAATATTATTTTTATCCAAACTCTTCTACTTTAAAATAACAACAATAACACCTCTTTTTTTTCCTTTGAAGATGAGTTTGACTATAAATATACCATTTTTAAATTACAATTCCTGCATTTTTAATAGAGAGATTGTTAATTTTACTCACTAAACAATACATTTCACTCATTGAAAGACATTAATACACATCCGAACAGCTTTAATGCCTATGCTTTGTTTGCTAATAATGGGTATTCTCAGGGCTTTGAAAACAAGCTCTTGGTGGGGGATTTAATGGTTGAAAATGAGAATTTGTTGGGATCGGAAAATGAAAAATTTGTGTTTTACAACTACGATTACAAAAATGAAATTGAAAATTTAAATACCAAAAATTTCTCGCCACTTAAATTTCCTCAAAGATGTTTTTTTGAAGCCAAGGAAGAAATTAATTTTAATTCTTTAGATGAATTTATTTCTCAAACAAATTATACTTGCCCTAATTTAAAAATAATCGCTAAAACTTCTAAAAAAGAGTATTTAGAAAATGTAAAAAAATTAAAAGACCATATTCAAAAAGGAAATATTTACGAAATAAATTACTGCATTACTTTTGAAGCTTTTGATGTAAAAATAAATCCGATTGAAATTTATTCACGATTAAACTCCATCAGCAAAGCGCCCTACTCGGCTTTCGTAAAACTCAATGATAAATATATTATTTCTTCTAGTCCTGAATTATTTTTGAGTAAGCGTGGTAAAAATTTAATTACCAAACCCATTAAGGGAACAGCGCCAAGAAGCGAAAACACCAATGAAGATTTGCAAATAAAAAATATTTTACAAAACAGTTTAAAAGAACGCAGCGAAAATGTAATGATAGTGGATGTAGCGCGCAACGATTTATCGCACATTGCTTCGCGAGGAAGCGTAAACGTAAATGAACTTTATAAAATAGAATCGTATAATCAGGTGCATCAAATGGTAAGTACAATTAGTTGTGAGGTGAAAGAAAATATTTTGTTAGATGATATTATTAAAGCCACTTTCCCAATGGCGAGCATGACCGGCGCCCCTAAAATTCGCGCCATGCAGTTGGTTGATGACTTTGAAACTCAAAACCGCGGACCGTATTCCGGCTGCATCGGCTACCTAAAACCCAATGGCGATTTTGATTTAAGTGTTTTAATAAGAAGTATTTTTTACAATGAAACTGAGAGGTATTTGTCTTTCTCTGTTGGAAGTGCTATTACCCATTTGTGTGAAGCAGAAAAAGAGTATGAAGAATGTTTGCTTAAAGCGAAAGCTTTGATGGAGGTGTTGGGAACTAGTGGTTCGGGGTTCGGGGTTCGGAGTTAGTGGAGATTTACTCTATTACAATTTTCCCGTTATTAACTTGCTGTTTATCGTTGAGTAAAATATAATGATACAGCCCTTTTGGAAGACCGTTAGTAACGATATTATTTTCACCCGATGAAATTTTTTGCTCGTGAACTTTTTGTCCGAGTGAATTGATTAGAATTAGTTCGGCATTAGAAATTTCATTGGAGACTTGTAGTTTGAATGAACCAGTGTTTGGATTGGGGGAGATTTTTGTTTCACTTGGTTTAACAATTAAATCATTGATTCCAGCAAGGCAGGAACTAACACAAATTACTCTGATACGAACATTAGCCCAATCAGCAATGTATATATTATTTGAAACGTCAACCGCAACCGAATAAGGAGCAAAAATCTGTGCTGATGTGGCAAGTCCTCCGTCACCAGAAAAACTTCCAATACCATTTCCTACAATAGTACTAATTACTCCTGATGCGTTTACCTTTCTAATTCTATGATTAGGATTATCTGCAATATATATATTGTTCGAAACATCAACAGCTACACCAAAGGGGAAGCTTAATTGGGCAGAAGTAGCTTGTCCTCCATCGCCGGAAAAACCATTTGTTCCCGTACCTGCAACAGTATTAATAATACAAGAAGTATTTATTTTTCTTATTCTTTTATTGTTTGCATCAGCAATAAAGATATTTCCAGAAAGGTCAACAGCAATTGCATTAGGGAAATTAATTTGGGCAGAAATTGCAATTCCTCCATCACCTGAAAAACCACTTATTCCTGTGCCCGCGATTGTTGTAATTGTTCCTGATGTATTTATTTTCCTTATCCGATTATTGCCTAAATCAGCAATTAAGATATTGTTGCTAGCATCAATCGCAATTGCAGTAGGGCCATAAATTTGAGCAGAAATTGCTAAGCCGCCATCACCAGAATAACCGGTTCCACCTGTTCCTGCAATTGTTGTAATTATGCCTGAAGCGTTTACTTTTCGTATCCTGTTATTACCTTGATCAGCAATATAAATATTACCTGAAGCATCTATCGAAACTCCATGTGGATCATAAATTTGAGCTGAGATTGCTGGGCCGCCATCGCCAGAAAAACCAGCTACTCCCGTTCCAGCGATTGTACTTATTATACCAGAAGTATTTACTTTTCTAATTCG
The DNA here is from genome assembly GCA_023251725.1 of Sphingobacteriaceae bacterium. Taxonomy (GTDB): domain Bacteria; phylum Bacteroidota; class Bacteroidia; order B-17B0; family Aurantibacillaceae; genus JAHEYG01. Next base: position 36,645 of record JAHEYG010000001.1, read on the forward strand.
ATGGTTAAGATAATCTGCAATATAAACGTTACCTGACGCATCAACGGCAACTCCAACAGGATTGCTAATTTGCGCCACCGTTGCATTTAAACCATCACAACAATATCCAACATTACCATTACCAGCAAAAGTATAAATATTTTGTCCTTTGCATAAGACCGTATGTAATATGATTATACCAATATAAACAATTCGAACCATAAAATCGTACTTAATCATACAACTGCGACATCCCCCCTACTGCAAAATAATTTTTTCTTTAGAAATAATTTTCCCACCGCTGAACAAACTCGCAAAATAAGTTCCCTTTGCAAAATGGCTGCAATCAATGGTGATGGAATTTGTTTTTATATTTTGCGAGTGAATTATTTTTCCTTCAATGTTTCTTATCTCTAAAATTTCCTTTCCGTTTAAATTATAATCTTCCAATGCTACCGTTATACTATTGCTCGCCGGGTTTGGGAAAATTTTTAGTTTCACGTTTTTTTCTGCAACGGGTTTTATCCCAATCATATTAGGATTAGGTCCCATTTTATTGGCAAAACAATATTCTCCCAACTTAAAAGTATCTACCGTTAAAATTCCGGTTTTGCCGGCTGCCGGAAATCTTGTGGTTTTTAATTCGCGCCAATCGTCACCCGCATTTTTACGATACATAACAGCAATGCTGTCGCCATTAATAGAGGTTAAACAAGTATCCAAATAACTGTAAGTTCCGGTTCCCACCACCGTCGTTCCTGTTGGTACGGGAATGCCATCAAAATTTAATTTAAGTTTCGCTAAAAATCCCGCACTTAAAATCCCATCAATTTTCCAGTAATGCTGATTCGATAATTTATAAAGCTTAGAATTATATTTTATAGGATCGGGTGCAGTATAATTATGTTCTACTCTTATAAACGACGAATCGGCACCTTTGTTGCTTACAATTAAATTTACTTTTCCGAGTGTGTAAGGGAATGATCCCACCGCTTTTATAGTTTTAAAATCGGAACTTACCGCATCACTTATTTTTGAATCGAAATTAATAGCAGCGTAAACCGGATTAAAAGGTAAGTTAGCAGTAAAAGATTGAACCGGATTAAACATCATTACTTTCTTCACCGTTTTATTCCAACCATTATCAAAAAAAGTTATTTCGAGCGGCACATTGTTATAATATACATTGCAACCGGTTAATTTTTGTTTTAAATGAATATTGGCCATATAACTGCCTCCCCCTTGCGGCGTGTACTTTATTGAATCAATCGAAAAATGCGGCCAGCCTCCGCTAAATACCCAACGATTAAAAAATCCTACTAAAGTCTGCCCTGACGAAGTTTCGAGCAATTGCCTGAACTCATCACTATTCATAGTCTTATACGATTTTTGTACCAAGGCATATTTTAATCCCGCAAAAAAAGCAGTGTCGCCCATATACGTTCGCAAGGTATGCGCCACATCGGCTCCTTTTTTATAAACGTGGTCGCCATAAGTGTACTGAAAAGGCACTCCCGAAATTGGCCAATATACTTTTTCTTTAAAGTGCGCGAAATGCAAAATATAATCGTGTTCGGTTTTTACATCGGCAATATATTGCGCTTTGTTGTAAGCCCATTCTTTAAATAAATGTTCGCTATAACTGGCCATACCTTCGTTGAGCCACATGTCTTCTTTTGTTTCGCAAGTCATTAAATCGCCCCACCAATGATGCGATAACTCGTGCGCCATAATGCTGGCCTCATAAGCTAAACTACCTGCTACTGCTTGAGGATATGAAATGTTGGTGGGATGTTCCATCGCTCCGCTTCCGAATGGAACGAGACAATAACCAACACGATTCCAAACATAAGGACCATAATAATTTTCAAATGCTGCCAAGGCTGTTTTCAATTTTGCGAATCCAATTTTCATTGCGGACGTATCGGAAGGACGCGCGGTTAAAATTATCGGAACGGTTCCGAGCATTAAAGGTGCCGACCAATTTACCTGAGTGTAATCGGCCACTGCTACTGAAGCGAGATAACTTGGAATTTCTTTACTCAACACCCATTTGCGCGTACGTTTGTTTCCGGTTTTAATATCGCTTATTAATTGTCCGTTGCAATAAGAAGATTTTGTTGTATCAGTAGTAATATTAAATTCATAAGTGCTTTTCTCAACAAAATTATCGAAGCACGGAAACCATGCGCGGCCATAGTTATGCGGGTTAGCACCAAAACCTACTCCTAAATTGTAAGCGTACGGCGGTGTAAAATAAAATCCACCCCATCCGGTAGGATCGCCTTGAGGTTTACCGTGGTAGAAGACCGTTATACTAACAGTATCCAAAATATTGTAGCCGGCTGCTAAATTTATTTTTGCTACCGTATCGTTATAAGTGAAAGTGAGCTTTGTGGCATTGTATTTTACCGAATCGATAAATAATTTTAGAAGATCTAATCTTATTTTATTTTGCAAGTTTATTTTAGGAGTAAATTTTACAATGGTATTGGCGCGCACAGTATCGGTAACAAAATCGGTAACATTAAAGTTGATGGTGTATTTTAAAATATCGATGGTATCGCTACGCAGGTTTTCGGGAGATAAATAAAGACTCGCCACATTTTGTTTTGATTTTATTTTATTGGGATGCTGCGCTTTTAAACTGCAGATTAATGCAAGTAGGATTACAATAAATATTGTATTTTTTGAACGGCTCATTTAAGAAATTTTAAAGTATAACCTTAAAAGTAAAGAAAATTTTGTTCTTTTACAATTAAATTAAGATTACAATAGTTAAATTAGTATTTTGAACTCCTAAAATGATAGCTGTAAGCGTACAAGAGTTATATGATTTGGTGAAATCGCTGAGCAAATCGGAGAAACGGTTTTTTAAGCTCACCGTTTCGGCCGAGACGCATGCACCTATATTGAGTAAATTATTTGATGACCTCGAAAAATCACGGTCGTTCGACGAAGCGCATTTTCAAAAATTACTGAAACAAAAATCAAAATCAAAAATTGCGATACCTAGCGAAAAAGAACTTATTAAATTAACTTATGATGTAATTTTAAAAAGTCAGCGTGTGTTTTACGCCGAGTCTATTCGCGGACATGTTTTTAAGGATGAGATTTCGAATTTACGAAATTTATTTGATAAGGCGCAATACAAACAATGCCGCAAAATGCTCACTAAATTAAAGCAAGACGCTTATGCGGAAGAAAGTTTTAATTTTATTTTAGAAATAATTTCCATTGAAAAACAATTGCTCGATATTGAAAATAAATTTGGTATTGATACCAAATCGCTGGAGGAATTAATTACTGAAGAGCAGGATTTAATTGAGAAGGCAAAAAATTCGGGGGAATATGCTCAGGTTTTTTCTCAGTTAAATTATCAGATAAGGCAAAACATGGTGGCTAAAAACATCAAAGATTTTGAGCCTTATGATAATTTACTGAATTCGGTTCTTCTTAATAACAAAGATAAATGTCTTTCTAAAAAAGCGTTGGTAATTTACCATCACAGTCGCGCCCTTTGTTTTTCCAAAAAAAGAGATAATGTTCAGCGACAGAATGAATTTCAAAATATGGTGGATTTAATGGACAAGCATCCGTTTTTAATTACTGAGTTCCCAAAAAGGTATTTGTCGGCCATCAATAATATTTTATCGGTTGAAATTGAAAAATGCAATTACGCAACTGCCGAAAAATTAATTGAGAGTTTTACTAAATTAAAAAGCCATCCTGCCTTTAATACCACCGATTTGCAGCTTAAAATTTTTACCAGCACCAGTAACGCTCAATTGCTAATTTATACTGATGGCGGAAAATCGGAGAAAGCTTTACCGATAATAAAATACATTAATGAGCAAATTGACTTGTATAAGGAAAAAATAAATAAAGAGGAGTTACTTATTTTTTATTACAATTTTGCCAACCTTTATATTTATTCGCAAAATTTTGAATTAGCCGAAAAATACGTGAATATTATTTTAAATGAGAATGACAAATTGCTGCGGCAGGATTTACAATGTTTTTCGAGGATACAAAACATTATTGTGCATTACGAATTAAAAATGTTTCCGCAACTAAAATATATTTTAAAGACTTCGCGCGATTTTTATAAAGACCAAAAATATTTATTTAAAACCGAAAAACTAATTTTAGATGTGTTTGAAGAATTATTAGAAACCAATTCGGCAGAAATAGTGTGGGAAAAATTTTTAAAAGAATTAAAATCCGTAATGAAAGATTCTTACGAAAAAATGGCCAATTATTACTTCGATTTTTTAGCTTACGGCGAAAGTAAAGTGAGCGGCAAAAAAATAGGAGATTTAATTTATAGTAAACAAATCACAAACTGGAAAAAATAGCCTTCGAAGCCTATAATAAATAATAATATGAAGCCCTCGAATTTATTGTTTGACATAATTAAATCGCTGAACGTTGAAGAAAAAAAACATTTTCAACAGGCTTCTTCCTTGCAACAGGGCGATAAAAATTATATTAAACTGTTCAATTATATTTCATCACTAAGCGAATACGACGAAGAAGCGGTAAAAGAAAAATTTAAAAATGAAACCTTTGTGAAGCATTTGCCTTCCGAAAAAAATCAATTGCTTCATCATATTTTAAAAAGTTTGCGCTATTTCAGAATTCAAAACAGCGCCACTGCACAAATTTACGAGCGAATAAAAGACATTCATTTATTATTTAATAAATCGCTTTACAAACAATCGCGCAAAGTTTTAGATTACACAAAAGAACAGGCCTACAAACACGAATTGTTTTATTACATTTTAGATATTATTGATTTAGAAAAAGTGGTGATTGACATGGAAGCACATTTTGGGGAAATTACAAATACAGCCATCGACACTTTAATTTTGGAAGAAGTTGACATCTATAAAAAAATTGAACAGCTTACGCATTTCGAAAAATTATTAAGTCATTTAAATAAATTATCTACCCGTTTGTTATTTGTAAGAACGCAATCGGATGTGGATGAAATTGAAAAAATACTTAAAGACAAATTATTAAATCTCCCAAAAAAAATTAATTCGCAAAAATCACTCATCACTGCCCTGCATGTAAAAGGTTTGGCGTATCGTCTCTTAAATAAATCAGACGAAATGTTTGAGGCCTTTACCGAATTGGTAAACATTATGGAAGAAAATGTTTCGCTTATTTCTGAAATGCCAAAAAGTTTTATCACTGCCCACGGTTACATTATTCGTTATTACGCTATCAAACGATTATATACTGATGGATTTAAAACTATCGACAAATTAAAAGCGCTCACTTTAAATCCCGATTTTAAAAGCACCGATTTACAAGTGGCTATTTTCCCGAAAGCTTACATTAACGAAATGTTATTGTACGATTACATTGGGCAGCACGACAAGGCAAAAAATGTAATACCGGCTGTAATTAAAGGATTGGAAAAATACGAAAGCAAAATTAATGAAGAAGAATTATTACGAATTTATCATGTTATTACCATGGTATATTTTGGTGTGGGCGAATACAGCAAGTCGTTACACTGGATAAATAAAATTATAAATTCCAGCTATTCTGAGTTGCGGCAGGATATTATTCGTATTGCCAAACTGGTTAATTTAATCATCCACTTCGAATTGGGTAACGATGATTTGTTGCCTTACATTTATAAATCAACGCAGCGTTTTGTTATGTCGCTCGACAATAAATACAAATTTGAAATTTTATTTTTAGAATACTTTAAAAAAATATCTTTATCTAAACGAGAAGGAAAACAAGTGGCCACTTATGTCAACTTCAAAGAAGAAATGCAAACTATTTTTAAAGACCCCTACGAAAAAAATGCTTTAGAATATTTTAATTTTTATGCCTGGTTAGATTCAAAAATTCACAACATTTCTTTTTCAGACGCCATTAAAATCCGGAAACAGAATATGGCTTAAAGAAAGATTAAAGTATTAAGTACGAAGTACAAAGATTTAATTATTTCATCTTAATACTTTTATCTTTCTACTTAATACTTTTAGTAATATTTATTTCCAACAAGATAATTCTTCACATAATCCTCCACTCCATCTTCTAAACTTACAAACGCCTTGTTATACCCGGCCGATTTTAATTTTTGCATGTTTGCTTCTGTAAAATATTGGTATTTGTCTCTAATATCAATAGGTGTATCAATAAATTCAATTTTTGTTTCTTTATTTAAAGCTTTAAAAGTAGCTTTCGCCAAATCTAAAAAAGTTCGGGCTTTGCCACTTCCCAAATTATAAATGCCGTTTTTAATTTTGCTTTTATAAGCAAAAAATAAAACTTCAACCACATCTTTTACATAAACAAAATCGCGAAGTTGCTCGCCATCTTTATATTTCGGATGATGGCTTTTAAATAATTTTACAAAACCATGCTTTTGAATTTGATTAAAAGCATGAAAAATAACGGAAGCCATTCGTTCCTTATGAAATTCGTTGGGACCATACACATTAAAAAATTTAAATCCCAACCAAATTGACGGCGCTTGTTTTTGTTGAAGCGCCCATTTATCAAATTCGTTTTTACTTATGCCGTAAGGATTTAATGGTTTCAATAAATTAATTTTTGTTTCGTCTTCGTCATAACCTTGTTCACCCAAACCATAAGTGGCGGCCGACGAAGCATACACCAATGGAATATTATTGTCCGTACAAATTTCCCAAATGCTTTTTGAATAATTTAAATTTAATTCGTTTAGCAAATCCATATTAAACTCTGTGGTATCTGTTCGCGCGCCAATGTGATAAACAAAATTTATTTTAGCAGCATTAACTTTAAACCAATTTAAAAATTCGGAGCGTTCAATTATTTGAGAATATTTTTTTGATTTGTAATTCGCTTCTTTTATTGTGGGCGAAAAATCATCGACCAAAATAATATCCGTTATTCCCTCGTTATTAAAACGAGAAACTAAACAACTTCCAATGAAACCGGCGGCGCCTGTAATTACAATCATAATAAATTTTACGTTTATAAAAGTACTAAATCTATTGGTAAAATCAGTATCTTTGATTTCGGTTAAAAAAAATGGAAATTACGCGTACGTTTGATATTTTAGATTTACACAAATCGGTTTACCATAAAGAAGATTTGCTTTGTGGGAAGGAAAATAAACAATGGAAAAAATACGGAAGCAATGATTTTGTCGACTTCAGCAATAATGTTAGCTATGGTTTACTTGCACTCGGTTTAAACCATAAAGATAAAGTGGCTATTATTGCAAACAATCGTCCCGAATGGGTTTTTGTGGATTACGGCTGCCAGCAAATTAATATTGTAACCGTTCCCATTTTTCCCACAGCCAGCAATTCTGATTTAAAATTTATTTTAAACCACGCCGAAATTAAAGCCATTTTTATTTCCGATAAAAGCATTTTCGCAAAATTGGCCGCCATCGAAAAAGAAATTCCCACTGTAAAACACATTATTAGTTTTGATAAAGTAGAAGGCCTCATGCATTTTACGGATTTTATTGAACTCGGAAAAAAAAATTCGGTTCCCGAAAAAGTCGAAACCATAAAAAAAACAATTAGTCCCAGCGATTTGTTAACCATACTTTATACCTCCGGAACAACAGGTACTCCCAAGGGTGTAATGATTTCACATCAAAATTTGGTTCAGAATGTGATTAGTTGTCAGGATTTCGCCCCTTTTGAAACCTGGTGGAAAGCTTTGAGTTTTCTTCCGCTCAATCATGTTTACGAACGCATGCTCATTACTTTGTATTTATTTAAAGGCATTTCGGTTTATTTTGCCGAAGGTTTCGAAACCATTGGCGATAATTTAAAAGAAGTGAAACCTCAAATGTTTGTTTCGGTGCCGCGATTAATTGAACGTGTGTACGAAAAAATTTGTGCCGCCGGCGAAAAATTAAGCAGCACAAAACGTAAAATTTTTAACTGGAGCATTCGTATTGCCGAACAATATGAAGTAAATGGAGCCAATGGTTTTATTTATGAACTAAAAAGAAAAATTGCCGATAAATTAGTGTACAGCAAATGGCGCGCTGCAGTAGGCGGAAAATTAGTTTGCTTGGCTTCGGGTGGCGCAGCCCTAAATCCGAAATTAGAACGTATTTTTTTATGCGCTAAAATTGTTGTGCTGCAAGGTTACGGTTTAACCGAAACTTGTGTTGTGGTGAGCGTTAATCGTTTTGGGAAAGATAATATAAGAATCGGTTGTGTGGGACCGTTAGTTGATAAAGTAGAAGTAAAAATTGCCGAAGAAGATGGAGAAATTTTAATTAAAGGGCCGAGTGTGATGATGGGATATTATAAAAATCCCGAAGCTACCGCCGAAGTGATGGACAATGAAGGTTGGTTTCACAGCGGCGATGTGGGAACATTTTTAGAAAATAAATTTTTAAAAATTACCGATCGCAAAAAAGAAATTTTTAAAACCAGCGCCGGAAAATACATTGCACCTTTGGCCATTGAAAATAAATTAAAAGAATGTAAATACATTGAGCAATGCATGGTGGTGGGCGAAGGACAAAAATTTGCATCGGCCTTAATAGTTCCTGATTTTACCAATTTTAAAGAGTATTGCAACATCAATAATATAGAGTGGAAAAGTAATTTGGAAATGAGCCGGCACGAAGATTTGAAAAAAATGATTAATGAGCACGTTAAGATTATGAATAAAACACTGGCGCCTTATGAACAACTTAAGCGTTGCGAAATTGTAAAAAACGAATGGAGTATTGACGGCGGCGAACTCACACCAAAATTAAGTTTGAAACGTAAAATTATTAAAAGCAAAAACGAAGAAGCGCTCAGTAAAATTTATGAAATGGAAAATTGAGCCTCGCCATCTCGCAATTATTTCTTCTCACACACCTGAAGCGTGTGACTGATTCCTATTTGATTAGTTTCTTCTAAAATTTTAAATCCGGCTTTATCAATTAATTTATTAAACACCGCCGAATCGTACATCTGGCTGTTTCCATTGGCAACATTGGTAAAATACAAAGAAGTCATTTGCAAACTAAAGGCGCCGGTTTTAAATCGCTGCCGGTCCCAAAAAGTTTCCATAATGTAAATTTTGCCACCGGGTTCTAATGCTTCATGGCAACGTTTTAAAATACTCACAATTTCTTCCTCTCCAAAACAATCTAAAAACTGACTCATCCAAATAGCATCGGCACCTTTCGGAAATTTTTGTGAATCATCTAAAATATTAATCTCATAATAATTTACTCGTTTCTCAAATCCCGACTCTTTAATATTTTGTTTAGCCAAATTTAATTGTCCGGGCAAATCTAAAATAGTGACTTTAACTTCCTCATTAAAATGCATACATTTCAAGGTAAACTTTCCGGTATTCCCACCTATATCTAAAATATGTTTTGGCTTATTTTTGAATAAAATTGGCAATGCTTGCGGAAAAGAACCATCGCTGTAAAAATGATCAAATGCAAACCAGCTTTTTTGCGCCTGCGCCGGTAAATGCGATAAAGCTTCATACACTGTTTTCCATCCTCCAAAAACTTCGAGTCCGGTTGGTTTTTCTTTTTTAATGCTGTCTTTTAACGAAAACATTCCTTCGTAACAAACATCCTGAGTAAAATCCATATTTACTCTTGTCATTGAATCGTTTAAAATAAAATTTCCGGTTTTAGTAATGGTATATCGATTTTCTTTTTTAATCAGTAATCCAATTCCCAAAGCTGCTTCAATCAAAACCCTTGTTCCATAATTAGGCAAATTTGTTTTTTCTAAAATTTCTTCAATGGTTAATCCGTTGGTTTTACTTTCTTCAACTGCATCTAAAATTCCTAAATCGCGTAAGGCCAATGAAGCCTGAAAAACTATTGGAGCAAAAGCAATCCATTGAGCCAAATCAATAGCTTCCATTGCAGTTTTATTGTCTTTATTAAAAAAATCCATCCTAAAACGTTAACCTGCCCAGCGTTGCATCTGCTTTCAAACGGCCGGCAGGGAGGCAAATATACGGGCATTTAATTATATTCATAAATGTTTTTTATTTTTAAATTCTCACTATCAGCAATTATAAAATTGTTTGTAATATTGTACCCTTACAAATAGCCATAGATTTTAATAAAAATAAGAAAAAAAGACTATGGCGTATTCCATGTGGTAATAAAAAACAAATTATTTACACATGAAATAGCCATATACCTTTGTGACAAACAGAAAATGAATATGGCGTATTCCATGTGGCAATAAAAAACAATTAAATACACATGAAAACAATGGTAAAAATTGGAGATAATAAAATTTCGGCTGACGACTTTTACAAGGTTCTCATCAATAACGGGCAATTAAATATTGATGATGATGCCATTAAAAAAGTGTATCGCAGTTTTTATTTCTTAAAAGAATTTACGCGCGAAAAATTAATTTACGGTATTAATACGGGTTTTGGCCCTATGGCGCAATACCGAATTAATCACGATGACCAAATTAAATTACAATACAATTTAATTCGTTCGCATTGTTCGGGCGCCGGAAACCCAATTCCTGAAATTGATTGTAAGGCGGTAATGCTTGCGCGCTTAAATACTTTGTTGCAGGGTTATGCCGGCATTCATCCCGATACATTAATTTTAATAAAAGACCTCATCAATAAAAATATTTCGCCTGTAATTTATGAGCATGGCGGTTTGGGTGCGAGTGGCGATTTAGTTCAGCTGGCACATTTGGCGCTGTGTTTAATTGGCGAAGGTGAAGTTTGGTACGGTGGGAAAATTTGTGATGCTAAAGAAGTTTTTAAAAAAGAAAACTTAAAGCCAATGGACATTCACATTCGCGAAGGTTTAGCTTTAATGAATGGTACTTCCGCCATGAGCGGCATTGGCGTGCTCAATGTAATTTATGCCGAAAATTTAATGAACTGGTCGCTGATGGCTTCGGCACTAATTATGGAAATTGTTGAAAGTTTCGACGATCATTACTCAACTCCGCTTAACGAAGTAAAACATCATTACGGACAAAACGCGGTATCAAAAGCCTTGCAAAAAGTTTTGGCCGATAGTAAATTAGTGAAGAGCCGCGAAGAACATCATTACAATCAAAAAGTAGAGGCCGATGTTTTGGTAGAAAAAATGCAGGAATATTATTCCATTCGTTGCGTGCCGCAAATTGCCGGTCCGATTGTTGACACCATTATTTACGCCAAAGAAGTTTTAATTAATGAAATTAATTCGGCTAACGATAATCCGATTGTTGATTGGGAAAGAAAAAATGTTTATCACGGCGGCAATTTTCATGGCGATTACGTAGCGCTCGAAATGGATAAATTAAAAATTGCGATTACTAAATTATGTATGTTATCCGAAAGGCAATTAAATTTTTTACTCAATAATAAATTAAATAATATTTTACCGCCTTTTGTAAATCACGGCACGCTGGGTTTAAATTTAGGAATGCAGGGCGTGCAATTTACCGCCACTTCTACCACGGCCGAAAATCAAATGCTTTCTAACCCCATGTACGTGCACAGCATTCCCAGCAATAACGATAATCAGGATATTGTTAGTATGGGAAGCAATGCAGCTTTAATTTGTAAAAAAGTTATTCTAAATTCTTACGAAGTTTTGGCCATTGAATGGATGACTATTTTACAAGCCGTAGATTATTTAAAAATTGAGGATAAATTATCTTTAAAATCAAAAGAAATATACATTAATTTGCGTAAAGTCTTTCCGTGTTTTACCGAAGACAATATTCGTTACAAAGAAATAAAAGCAGTAAGAGATTATATTTTTAATAACCATATAGAAATATTATAGATTAAAGATTTTAAAAAGAGACTTAAGGGATTGAAGGGACTTGAGAGATTGAAGGGACTTGAGAGATTGAAAATTGCTCCGAAGGAGTGCCTTCGGAATAAATTGTAAATTAAAGATTATAGTAATGGAATACGCATTAGTTACCGGAGGCTCAAGAGGAATAGGAAAAGCCATTTGCATAAAATTAGCTGCTATGGGATACAACGTTATTATTAATTATACTGCTAATGATGAGGAAGCAAAAAAAACACAAGTGGCTGTTATTGAAAAAGGCGTGGAAGGCATTTTAATGAAATTCGATGTGAGTAAAATGGATGCAGTTGATTCTTCATTGGGAAAATGGATGGAAGAAAATAAAGACAAAACCATTACTGTTTTAATAAACAATGCCGGTATTGCACGCGATAACATTATGGTGCTAATGAATCCGGAAGATTGGCACAAAGTAATGGATATTGCTGTGGACGGATTTTTTTATGTTTCGCGTCACGTTGTAAAAGACATGTTGGTGAAACGTAAAGGAAGAGTGGTTAATGTGGTTTCCTTATCGGGATTAAAAGGTTTGCCCGGACAAACAAATTATTCTGCCTCGAAAGGAGCGGTTATTGCTGCAACAAAAGCTTTGGCGCAGGAAGTAGGAAAGCGAGGCATAACAGTTAACGCAGTAGCACCCGGATTTATAAAAACCGACATGACCGCCAATTTACCCGAAGCGCAAATAAAAGCAATGATACCGATGAATCGTTTTGGAGAAGCAGAAGAAGTAGCCAGCGTTGTTGGATTTTTAGTGAGCAAAGATGCTTCTTATGTAACAGGACAAGTTATTTCAGTTAATGGAGGATTATACAGTTAGTGAGGTGATGAAGTGTGAAGTGTGAGTTTGTTATTACTAAAAAAATCAACAATTTTACGTCACAAAATCATCAACTCAGTAAATCATAATTAATAAAATGAACAGAGTAGTAATAACAGGAATCGGAATTTGGTCGTGCTTGGGAAAAAGTTTAGACGAAGTAAAAAATTCTTTATTCGAAGGAAAATCAGGAATTATTTTAGATCAAAAAAGAAAAGATTTGGGATACCGCTCAGGATTAACCGGGATGGTTGACCGGCCTCAACTTAAAGGTCTCATCGATCGTCGACAACGCGTTGGCATGGGCGAGCCGGCCGAATTTGCTTACATGGCCACTCTTGAAGCACTCAAGAATGCCAATATGGAAATGGATTTTCTTGAAAAAAATGAGGTTGGAATTATTTATGGTAACGATAGTGTGGCCAAACCAACAATAGATACAATTGACACCATGCGTTTAAAAAAAGATACCACTTTAATTGGTTCTGGCGCCATTTTTCAAACTATGAATTGCACGGTTACCATGAATCTGTCTACCATTTTTAAATTAAAAGGAATCAATTTTACTTTAAGCGCCGCCTGCGCAAGCGGTTCTCATTCTATTGGAATGGCATATTTAATGATAAAATGGGGGCTTCAAAATCATGTTATTTGTGGTGGAGCTCAAGAAGTAAGCGAATATACTTTTGGAGCTTTTGATGGTTTAAGTGCATTTTCTGTTCGCGAAAACGAACCCTCAAAAGCCTCGCGACCATTTGATAAAGATCGCGACGGACTTGTTCCCAGCGGAGGTGGCGCCACTGTTATTCTTGAAAGTTTAGATTCGGCTTTAAAGCGAGGCGCCAATATTTTAGCTGAAGTTGTAGGTTACGGGTTTTCTTCCAATGGAGAACATATTTCAAACTCAAATGTAGATGGGCAAATCCGCTCGCTTTCAATGGCCATGGAAGATGCAAAATTACTGGCGAAAGATATTGATTACATTAACGCCCATGCCACCTCAACCCCGGGCGGCGATAAAGTAGAAGCACAGGCCCTTCATCAACTTTTTGGAAGTTCGAAAACCCCGATAAGCTCTACTAAATCAATGACCGGTCACGAATGTTGGATGGCAGGAGCCAGCGAAATTGTTTACTCGATGCTTATGATGCAAAACGATTTTATTGCGCCAAATATCAATTTCGAAAATCCCGACGAGGACTCGGCAAAACTAAATATCATTGCTAATACCCGCCAACAACCTGTAAAAACGTTTTTATCTAACAGTTTTGGCTTTGGAGGCACAAATTCTACATTAATAATTAAGAAATATTTTTAAATTTGTACCCGATTTAGAAATATGACCAAAGAAGAGATAATAGAAAAAAGCACTGCTTTTTTTGTTGATGAGTTTGAGGTAGAGAGTTCAAAAATTCAGTTAGATGCTAATTTGCGCGAAACTCTCGACTTGGATAGTCTTGATTACGTGGATCTTGTTGTGGTAATAGAAAGCAATTTTGGATTTAAGGTAAAAGGTGAAGATTTTTTAACCATTCACACTTTCAACGATTTTTACACTTACGTGTACAATAAAATTCAGGAAAAATCGCAGGTCGCTTAATTTATCCATCCGAATATAAGGAAGGATAACATGAAAAATAAAACTCAATGGGAAGGACAATCTAAAGGCCGCATTTTAGGCTATCGCATTTTTGTTTTTATTCTCAATACATTCGGACTCTCTCCTGCGTATTTTATTTTAAGACTTGTTTCTTTTTATTATTTCCTTTTCAGCAAACCTAATAAACACATTCGCCAATATTTTATTAAAGGCCACGGTTATTCAAACACAAAAGCTTTTTTTGCCGTTTATAAAAACAATTTTATTTTCGGTCAAACTATTTTAGATAAAGTGGCAACTATGGCCGGTGCCAAAACTAATTTTAAAATTAACCGTGTTAACGGCGAGGTACTCGATAAAATTGCGGCTATTGGTAAAGGTGGTATTTTAGTGAGCGCGCACATTGGTAATTGGGAAATTGCCGGTCAGGGTTTAAACCGACTCAATACTAATTTTAATGTTCTTATGTACGAAAACGAACGTGCCAACATTAAAGATTATATGAATGAAGTTTTGAAAAAGAAAAAAATAAATGTAATTGCTATTAGCGACGAAACTAAAAGCCATATTATTGAATTGCATAATGCATTTACTAAAAACGAATTGGTTGTGATGCATGGCGACCGTTACCGGGAAGGCGCCAAAACTTTAACGGCTAATTTTTTAGGAAGGCCGGCTAAATTTCCGGCAGGTCCGTTTATTATGGCAGCAAAATTTGGTGTGCCGCTTTGTTTTGTTTTTGCCAATAAACAAAATTCAAAAACCTATTTATTTTCAAGTACCGAACCTATTGTTGTGAATAAGGTTAGAGGCGAAAAAGAAGTAGATGCAGTTTGTATGGAATTATTGAAAAAATACATTACCGAAGTAGAAACCAGGGTAAAAGCTTATCCTCACCAGTGGTTTAATTATTACGACTTTTGGGCTTAATTAAATATTTGTAATAAACTATTCGCATATTAAGAATTTTTTTATTTTATTTGTTTTCCTAAATTAAATTAAACATGAAATAGCCCTCTTTGAAAAAAGCTATAAATTAGGATAAAGGGGCTATTCCATCTGACATTAAAAAAATAAATTATCTACCATATGAAAGTTGGAATCCCATCAGAAATATCTCCAAACGAACTAAGAGTTGCAGCAACTCCTAAAACTGTTAAGCGTTTGCAAAAACAGGGCTTTGAAGTTCAAATTCAAAAAGGTGCCGGAGCAAAAGCAAATTTTTCGGATAAAGATTTTGAAGATGCAGGTGCGAAAATTGTAAATTCTGCTGCAGATGTTTATGGCAGCTCAGATATCGTTCTTAAAGTTAAGGAACCAAGTGTAGATGAAGTTGTAATGATGAAAGAAGGTTTAGTAATGTTGAGCTACTTGTGGCCTGCACAAAATCAAGACTTACTTAAAAAATTAGCCGATAAAAAAGTAAATGCAATTGCAATGGATGCGATTCCTCGTATTTCCAGAGCACAAAAAATGGATGTTTTGTCGTCGATGGCAAACATCGCAGGTTACAGATCTGTTATTGAAGGTTCATTTTATTTTGGAAGATTTTTAAACGGACAAATTACGGCTGCCGGAAAAGTTGAACCTGCAAAAGTTTTAGTAATCGGCGCAGGTGTTGCGGGTTTAGCCGCAATTGGCGCCGCTAATTCGTTAGGTGCAATTGTAAGAGCATTTGATACACGTAAAGAAGTTGCAGAACAAATTGAATCAATGGGTGCACAATTTCTTACAGTAGAAATAAATGAAGATGGCGCAACTTCTTCAGGTTACTCAAAAGAAATGAGTAAAGAATTTATTGAAGCGGAAATGAAATTGTTTTTAGAGCAAGCGAAAGAGTGTGACATCGTAATTACCACTGCACAAATTCCCGGAAGAGAAGCCCCGAAATTGTGGTTAGATTATCATGTTGCAGCAATGAAACCAGGTTCTGTTATTGTGGATCTCGCGGCATCAACAGGCGGTAACTGTCCATTAACAAAAAACGGAGAAGTATATACAACCTCTAATGGCGTGACCATGGTTGGTAAATTAAATCAATTACCAAATCAGGCATCACAACTTTATGGAAATAACTTATGTCATTTATTAGATGACATGGGTAAAGCAGAGAAATGGAAAATTGATATGGAAGATGCTGTTGTATCAAGAGCAATGGTAACTTACAATGGAAAAATAAATTGGCCTCCTGCGCCTCTTCCGGTTAGCCCTACTGCAGGTGGTGCTAAAAAAGTGGTTCCTCCAACCGCAGAAGAAACAAAAAAATCAGAAGAAGAAATTGCAAATAAAAAAGCAGTAACAACATGGATTAGCATTTCAATTATTGGGGCTTTGCTTTTATTAGTTGGTGCATTTGCACCTTCTGCTTTTATTCAGCACTTCACGGTATTTGTATTAGCTATTTTTGTTGGATGGCAAGTTATCAGTAATGTATCTCACGCTTTACATACTCCATTAATGGCTGTTACCAATGCCATCAGCGGTATCATTGTTATTGGAGGTTTGTTACAAACTAAAAATGATATTGGAAATGTGATGACCATTCTTGCTGCTGTAGCAATTTTGATTGCTAGTATTAATATTGTAGGTGGATTTGTAGTTACACACCGTATGTTGAAAATGTTTAAAAAATAAGAACCGAATATTATGTTTATAGTTAAAGAAATACAAACAGCCGCATATTTATTTGCAAGTATCCTGTTTATTTTAAGTTTAAGTGGATTATCTTCTCAGGAATCAGCAAAACGCGGCGTTCTCTATGGAATTGTTGGAATGATAATGGCAATCATTGCAACTGTAATGGGACAAGGTGTAGAGGGACATGTTTACATTATCGGCGCAATTTCAATTGCATCTGTTATTGGAATTATGTTGGCCAGAAAAGTAGAGATGACAGCTATGCCACAATTGGTTGCTATACTTCATAGTTTTGTTGGTTTGGCTGCGGTTTTAGTTGGTATTGGTTCTTACCTCGATCCTGCTACACAAGTTTTATCCGGTGCTGAACATACAATTCATTTAGTGGAAGTTTTTGTAGGAATTTTTATTGGCGCTATTACTTTCACAGGTTCCATTATTGCCTGGGGAAAACTGGAAGGAAAAATTCCTTCTAAGCCGTGGAGCTTTGCAGGACTTCAAATGATGAATTTAATATTATTTACAGCTTGTGTTGTTTGTGGTGTTTTCTTCTGTAAGGCTGAAGGTACCGATGGCATGCTTTATTTAAATATAATGATGGCAATTGCTTCTTTCATTGGAGTAGTATTAGTTATGGCAATTGGTGGTGGCGATATGCCGGTAGTAGTTTCCATGTTAAATTCTTATTCAGGTTGGGCTGCATCTGCTGCAGGTTTTATGTTAGGAAACGATCTTTTAATTGTTACAGGAGCTTTAGTAGGAAGTTCAGGTGCTATACTTTCAATGCACATGTGTGAAGCAATGAATCGTTCTTTCTTCTCAGTAATATTTGCAAGCTCAAGTTTGGGAACCAGAACCGGTGAGAAAAAAGCAATGGAAGGAGAGGTAACAGCATTGAATCACGAAGAAGTTTCAGCTTTATTAAAAGAAGCAAAATCAGTTGTTATTGTTCCCGGTTACGGAATGGCGGTTGCAAAAGCACAGTATCCAATTTATGATATGGTTCAAACATTACAAAAAGCAGGTAAAAAAGTTAGGTTCGCAATACATCCTGTTGCCGGACGTTTACCGGGACACATGAATGTATTATTAGCAGAAGCAAATGTGCCTTACGATATTGTTATGGAGATGGACGAAATTAATCCTGATTTACCTGAGACAGATGTGGTGATGGTTATTGGCGCAAACGATGTTGTGAACCCAAGCGCACAAGACGATCCCGGATGTTCAATTTATGGTATGCCGGTAATTGAAGCGTGGAAAGCAGAAAAAGTAATTATTATGAAACGTTCTATGTCTGCCGGTTATTCAGGTGAAGACAATCCTTTGTTTTATAAACCTAATTCTGAAATGCTTTACGGTGATGCGAAAGCAAGTGTTGAGAAACTATTAAGCTTTTTAAAATTATAGTTTCTTATTGCCAAAAAAAACAATTATTTTTTAATAAAACCTAAGTCATTTAATTGAATAAAACTTTATTAAAAATACTTAAGTACGTTCTTGCTCCTGCTGCTTTATTTATTTTTTTGTATATAGAGTCGCAAGGCGAAGGCGATTTTCATATTTTTCTTTCTGCTTCTTCCGATTTATTTAAGAACGAAAATATTTTTGAAAAACATTACGGCCTAGGTTTCCATTATTATTACTCCGTATTTTTTGCTGTTCTGCTTCATCCATTAACCTATTTACCTTTTCAACTCGCCAAATTTTTATGGCTGGCCGTAAATTGTTTTTTTATTTTTAGAATTTTTCAAATCATTAAAAATTTATTGCCGCTTCATAATTTTTCTAAAAACGAATTATTGTTTTTACGAGTGGCAGGTTTTGTGTTTGCTTTTCGTTTTCTTTTCGAAAATGTTCATTATTCGCAAATGACCATTTTTTTATTGTATTTATGTTTACAGGGCTTACAATTAATTTTTTCGAACAAACCGGTAACGGGCGCTTTTTTAATTGCTTTGGGAATTAATATAAAATTACTGCCATTGGTTTTATTGCCGTATTTATTTTATAGGAAATTTTTTGTGGCGGGCATTTTAGTTATTTTATTTTATGTAGGATTATTATTAGTACCAATAATTTTTATCGGCTATCCGCAAAATAATTTTTTATTATCAAATTGGTTTAGTTTAATTAACCCGGTAAACACTATTCATGTTTTAGATGTTGAAGAAAGAAGTTTTCATGGCTTAAGCACTCTGCTTTCAACCTTGCTGGTACAAAATGTACCCGATATTCATGCCCTTAAATTAAAAAGAAACATTTCCGATATTTCATTGGAGCAACTCCATTTTATTTTAAATATTGTTCGCTGCGCTTTTATTGTTTTGAGTTTATACTTTTTAAGAAGTTTCCCTTTTAAATCGCCTCGGGGTTTAAAGCACCGTTTTTGGGAGTTAAGTTATTTGTTGTTGCTCATCCCCCTAATTTTCCCCCACCAACAGCATTATGCTTTTTTATTTATTTGTCCCGCGTTTATTTTCTGCATCTATTATCTTATCCAAAATAAAAACACCCTCCCAAAAACAAAATATTATTCTATGGTTTCCTTAAGCATCCTCATTTACCTTTTATGTAATTTAAAAATACTGCTCGGCGAGTTTAACGAATATTACGAGCATTATAAAATTCTAACTTACGGCGCCTTGTTGCTGATTGTTTTGCTCGCTAATTGTGTACCTAAAGAAGAAGAAAAGGAAATTACTTTAGAAGTGTAACGTGACCGTAATGTTGCTCATGCCGCAAACTCACTACGTTTTTAAAATTAATTAGCCATACGTAAACATCCTGTTGGCAAATATGTCCGCCGTAATATCCATCCCAGCCCCCCTCGGTATCATTGGTATGATAAATACATTCGCCCCATCGGTCGTAAATATAAAATTCGTACTCTTTTACTCCAATTAAAACGGGTTTAAAAATATCGTTAAGTCCGTCTTGTTTCCCGGGTGTAAAACAATTCGGTATCCAAAAACGAAACTCCGGTAAAATATGCACGATTCTTACAGCCGTATCGGGGCAACCAAAACCATTAGTTACCGTTTGCACCACTGTAAAATCTCCGTAATTATTATAATGGTGAGATGGGTTTACCATGCTCGATGTATCGTTATCACCAAAAGTGTAAAACCAGGTGGTGGCGCCTACACTCTCATCAAAAAAATAAATATCGGGATCAAAAATAGTTGTTTCGGTAGGTAAAAAAGAAAATCCCGCTCGTGGAATTGGATTTACAGTAACATATCCGTTCACCACAAATTTACTGGTATCAATACAACCGCTGTTGGTAATAATTGTTAATGTAACATTATAAACTCCCGGCGGTGTAAAAACATGTGTTGGATTCATTAAAGTAGAAGTTCCTCCATCGCTATATTGCCAAAAATAGGTAGTGGGCACATCAGTTGCACTGGTATTTGTAAACGTTACACTGGCAGGATCGCACAGTTTAAGCAAAGTAGGGTCAAAATTCGCATTGGGTTTTTTATTCACAATTACTGTATCAATTTTTATCACTGAACAAACACTTTCTTTTACGGTTACCTTAATGGGATATTTTCCGGGCAAACTATAGGTGATTCCGGTTGGATTTTTTATGGTGGATGTGCTGGGTGTTGCGGCTGCACCGCCAAAAGTCCAACTGAAAGTACTGTACGGTGCGTAGCTTCCTCCTACAGTAAAATTAAAACTATTACCCGTTATGCATTGCCCGGGTGGAGCCGTAAATGTGGGCGCCAATAACGGATAAATAAAAAAAGTTTTAGTAGAAGTATCAGAACAAGGTTTTCCCGGATTAGCAATAAGTGTAACCGTATATTTTCCTGAATCGGGATAAACATAAATTGGATTCGTTAAATTAGAAGTATCATTGGTTAAGGAAGGAACTCCAAAATCCCAATGATAAACTGTGCCTCCAAAACTCTGATTCGAAAAATTAACAGTGTATCCCGAACACGGCTGTATTTGATCTAACATGGCACTTATAACGGTCACGCTACACGTTACAACGTTAAACTGAAAATCGCGATAATGTGTGCCAATTAAAATTCCGGCTCTGTATTCTTTCACACAAACACCCACTACCCATTGTCCGTCGATATTTGGTATACCATTTAAAAATCCGGTAACGGGATTGATATTAATTGCCGGCGACGAAGACATTGGATACACACTGCTATAAGGCGGTAAAAAAGGAACGCTAAAATAAGGAGGGGGCGTATTTACAGAAGGACAAGCAGCCGGAGGAACCGGACATTGTGGCCCGGCCGAAGGAGAAGAACCAACAGTTGGGCAACAACCATCCAAACCGTTAAAGGGTGAACCCAGAGAATAAACCAACTGATCACCATCAGGGTCAATGGCCGAATGGTCGAAGGCAATCTGCAAACCGTTACATACAAAGATATTTGGTCGGAGTTTAAAACGAGGGCTGCTATTTACTAAAACTACTTCCGGCCCGGGAATATGTTCCCAATAAGTAGTGCCTACGCCTCCCGGATTTACTAAATTTAAAATAGTTCCGTTGCGGCAGCAGCGTTGATAAACAATATAATATCCTCCTGCTAAAGGCGGCAAATTAATGGTAGTTTCATAAATTCCTTCCTCTACGCAAACCGTATTGGGGGCCTGAATACAGGAACTGTTAATCGCCGGCGGCACCAGCGTACTTGATAAAAGCGGTAAACTTAAAGTAGTAAATACATTGCCGCCCGCGTCAAATATGGTAACAAAAGCCGGACTGTCTAACGGCGGAATACCGTTATAACAGTCGCGATACACTTTCATGTGAATTTTATAATTATTTCCTCCTAAATTATCGTAATAAATTTCGCCTCCCACAATATGTGTGGCGTGACTTAATCTAATAAATCCGAAAAAGAAAATAATACAAAATATGTACGAAAACTTAATTTTCACTATAGTGATTATAACTAATAAAGTTAGCAAAAATTATGCTAATAATTAAGCAAATGAGCCAAATCATCCTAAAATTTAGGGATTGATGCCTGAATTGCTCATGAGATTTGATTAACTTTGTATATAATGCGTTACTTTCTTATAACCGTACTTTCTATTTCATTTATTTTAAGCGCTATTCTTAAAGCGCAGTTACCTGTTGGTATTGATACCCTTACTGTTTTTGAAAACAATAAAATTTTAAAATCGGCATGGGCCGGAGGATTAAATTTTTGTGAATTTTCGGAAATTGATTTAAATCTGGATGGTAAAAAAGATATTGTAGCGTTTGATAAAATAAATTATCTGGCTTATGGTGTTTTAAGAAGTTTTATAAATAAAGGAGGCGTGGGGCAAACCAATTATGTGCATGATGCTTCTTACTACAATAAATTTCCTACAGTAAACAGCTGGACTTTATTTTACGATTATAATAATGATGGCAAGGCCGATTTATTTACTTACGTTTTAGGAGGCATTCAGGTTTATAAAAATACTTCTACGCTCGGTAATTTATCTTTTCAACTTAAAGATTACAGATTAAATTCAAACTCTACTCCAACAGCTACCTTTACCACTATGGGCAATATTTATTCGAGTCCGGTTTCTTTACCTGCATTTTACGATGTAGACAGTGATGGCGATATGGATATTTTAACTTTCGGCTCAGCAGGTTTCGTTATTGAATTTCATAAAAACCGACAAGAACTTTTTGGTGCTACCGATACACTTGTTTACGAACTCACCGATTTTTGCTGGGGCGATATTAGCGAAAATAATTGCGGTGTTAATTTAAGTCAATGCGCGCTTTTTAAAATGTATCAAGATATTGTAAATCCTACGGCTAAAGTTTATCATTCGGGTTCTTGTTTAATGTGTTTAGACAGAGAAAGCGACGGCGACATTGATATGGTTTTAGGCGATGTAAGTTGCAAAGTGGTTAGTTACCTGGAGAATCAAGGAATCGGCAGCAGCAATTCGCACATGAATGATACCACAAAACTATATCCTAATTATCCCGCCAAGGCATCCACCACAGTAATTAATATGAGTTATTATCCTTGTACTTATAATTTGGATATAGATAATGATTCGAAAAAAGATTTAATTGCTTCTCCTAATATCAGCGGCAGCGAAAATTATCAAAGTGTTTGGCTTTATAAAAATATTGGAACAACAACTGTAGCCAATTTTCAATTTGTAAAAAATAATTTTTTACAGGATGAAATGATTGAAGTGGGCGAAGGCGCTTATCCTGTTTTGTTTGATAATGATAACGATGGTTTAAAAGATTTAGTTATTGGTAATTTAGGATATTATAATGTAAACACCAATAATACCAAATTAACTTTTTATAAAAATGTGGGTACGTTATCGCAACCGAGTTATTCGTTAATCACGAGAGATTTTGCAAACTTGTCGGCGATTGCTACCGCTTCGCTTCTTGGATGTTTTGTTCCCACCTTTGGTGATATTGATAATGATGGAGATATTGATATGATTTTGGGAGATTGCTCAGGAAAAATTCATTGGGTAGAAAACATTGCGGGCGCCGGTGTTACTTGTAACTTCAGTATTTTTAAAAATAATTTTTTTGGTCTCGCCGCACCAACTGCCAATGCGTATCCGCAATTAATTGATGTGAACCGCGATGGTAAATTGGATTTACTTACAGGAAGAAAAAACGGAAGATTATATTATTATCAAAATATTGGAACGCTCGCTGTTCCAAGTTTTAGTTTAATCAATTCTAATTTTGGAAATGTAAATGTAAAAGGCGATCCTACTTTTTTTGGTGCCGACGGAAGTTGCGCGCCTTTTATGTATGATGTTGGAGGATCTTATAAATTATTGTGTGGTTCCATTAGCGGAAGAATTTATTATTATGATAACATTGATGGCAACCTCGCCGGAAATTTTAACCGCATAGATACTAATGTAAATAAAATTTATGTGGGAGGTCAGAGCGCTTTACAGTTTGTGGATATTAATAACGATGGTAAACGCGATTTAATAGTGGGAAATTATTCGGGAGGTTTAACTTATTATTCATCCAAAAGCACAATAGGAATTAATGAGTTAGAAAATAATTCGGTCGAACAGGTTTTAGTTTATCCAAATCCTGCCAATGATTATTTAAATGTAAAATTTAAAAATTACGCTATAGAAAAATGCGAATTAGAATTAATTGACATTTGCGGCAAAACAGTTTTAAAACAATTTAACGAGTCTTCTTACTGTTATATTAATATCGAAACAATTCCCAAAGGATTATATTTACTCAAAATTAACTCTTACCACCATAAACAGGTTCAAACCATTTACAAAAAAATTATCCTGCAATAGTGCGCAAACCGTTATATATTATTTTTACTTTTGCGATTATTTTTTTCTTTTCGTTTTGCATAAAAGATAAAGGCCTTACTAATTATGGCGATTACCCCAACGAAATTGGTAAAATTATTAATTTCAAATGCGCCACTTCGGGTTGTCATAACGATTTAAGTTATCCGGCAGCCGACGGTTTAAATTTAAGCACTTGGGATAACCTATTTAAAGGAAGTAATAGCGGTTCGCCCGTAATTCCCTTCAACAGCAAATTTTCAAGTCTTTGTAATTATATTAATACCTATCCCGAATTAGGCATTATTGATAAACCTACCATGCCGCTTAATCCGCCATTTTTAAGTAAAGAAGAAGTAACTACCATAAAAAACTGGATTGATGCCGGCGCGCCCGATGTAAATGGTTTTATAAAATGGAGTGATAACCCTAATCGCAAAAAAATTTATGTGGCTAACCAGGGATGCGACGTGGTAACTGTTTTTGACAGCGAAACCATGTTGCCTATGCGATATATTTCGGTGGGAAACAATTCAGGTATTGAAGTGCCGCACATGATACGCGTTTCGCCCGACGGACAATTTTGGTATGTGGTGTTTGTAAATAACAACATTATGCAAAAATTCAGGTGCAGCGATGATGTGTTAGTAGGCACCGCTAATTTAGGTGCCAATTTCGACTGGAATACATTTATTATTTCTGACGATGGCAAAAAAGCATTTTGCGTGGCATGGACAACTAACGGTCACATTGCCGCGGTTGATTTAAATCAAATGAAATTAATACGGAATTTTGGCGGATACAGTTTTCCTCACGGTGTGGCGCTAAACGGAACCAATGATACTATTTATGTAACGGGCCAAAGCGGAAATTTTTTATATAAATTAGATACTGCCTTTAACACATCCGTACAAGTAAGTTTAGATGGTAACGTACCCAGCTTAACCCCCTCACTCGATCCTCACGAAATTATTATTTCTCCCGATAAAAAAACATTGTATATCACTTGTCAGAAAGTAAACCAACTTTATATTATGGATATTACTACATGGACATTAATTAACATTATTTCTACAGGCTCCTTTCCTCAGGAAATGGTAATTTCTCCTACCGATAAAAAACTTTACATTTCCTGTACTTACGATTCCATCAGTTTTCCGGGAAGTTACGGCAGCGTGTATGTAATGAATACCTTGAATTATTTAGTGTCAAAAATAAATGTGGGATTTATGCCACACGGTATCGGGCTCGACGAAAGTAAAAATTTATTGTACGTGGCGAGCAGAAATATATTGGCTAACGGTCCGGCCCCACACCACACGGGTGTTTGCAGTGGGCGTAACGGTTATATTAATTACGTAAATACGCAAACTCTTCTTATAGAAAAAAGAAGAACCGAAATTTCGATTGATCCCTTTAGTGTTGGTGTAAGAAAATAGTATTGGATTTAACTCACATAAACGGCATATCTATAGGTTCAAAGCAAGCCATTATTTTATTTGACGGTAATTGCATGATGTGTAACCGAAGTATAAAGTTTATTTTAAGAAAAGAAAAACAATCTGAGCTTTTTTTTGCTGCTTTACAATCTGATTTCGGGAAAAATATTTTAAAACAATTTGGTTTGGAAGGAAAAGCAGACAGCATTGTTTTAATAGAAAATGGAATAGCACATACTAAATCTGGCGCGGCCTTACGAATTTGTAAATATTTAAAAGGCGGTTGGCCATTAATGCTGGGATTTATAATTGTGCCGCCGTTTATAAGAAACGCCATTTACGATTACATTGCTAAAAACAGGATTAAATGGTACGGCACCACCGAATATTGTGAAATGATGAGGCCCGAATTAAAAAAAAGATTTTTGGAATAAAAAAATTATAAAACATGAAACCACAAGACTTCGTAAAAAAATTCTATCCATTCGCCAAACAAACCGAAACAAAAACCGGAATCAGCGCCATTGCCATTTTAGCACAGGCCGCTCTCGAAAGCGGATGGGGCGAACACGCTCCCGGCAATATGTTTTTTGGTGTAAAGGATACCGATGGCGTAAACGGAAATGAACAACTTTGTATTACTACAGAATACAGTCGACGCTCCGATTTAAAATTCCCTGAAATAATTAGTATCACACCATACACAAAAAATAATCAAAAATATTTTAAGTATAAAGTAAAAGATTATTTCAGAAAATACGATTCGCCCGAACAAAGCTTTACAGATCATACGCAATTCTTTTTTGAGAACAGCCGTTATGCAAAAGCGCTCACCGTAAAATCCGAACCGTATAAATTTATTGATGAAATTGCGAAAGCAGGTTATGCAACAGCGCCAAGTTATGCCGAAACTTTAAAATCGGTGGCTAAAAATATTGAGAATTATATTCCGAAATAAAATCAATTCTTAATTCTGCATTTGGCGAGGTAAACTCGCCATCGCGAGCCCCGCCTCGCGACTTAATTCTTAATTCTTTTTAACTGCTCCACCATAATTTTAATTCCTTCTTCGAAAGAATGCGGGCTGTAACCTAAATCCCTTTTGGCTTTCTCAATGATGAATCCGGTGATGGGCGGACGCTTAGCCGGTTGTTTTATATCGGCCGATTTGGATGGTTTTATTAATGCCTTATCTAATTTATAATAGTCGGCCACTTTATGCGCCAGTTGCAAAATACTTAAAAAATCTTTTCCCGAAATATTATAAATGCCTTCTGCTTTTTTTTGCGCCATTAAAATACAACCATCCGCCAAATCCTCGGCTAAAGTTGGCGTGCGAAACTGATCGTCGACTACATTAATTGTTTTGCCTTGTTCTAAATTTTGCTTTACCCACAATACAATATTGCTTCGGCTCATATTATCTACAATACCATAAACTAAAACGGTGCGTGCCATGGCCCATTTTATTTTACTTGCCTGAACAATTTTTTCGGCAGCCAGTTTTGTTTCGGCATAAAAACTTAAAGGATTTGGTTTCTCGTCCTCTGTAAGCGGACCGTGAGTGCCGTCAAAAATAAAATCGGTGCTTAAATGAATAAAATGGGGTTTGTAATTTTGATTTTGTTCCTGTAAACTTTCTAACGCTATTATTTGGTATTCCACGGAAGTGGCATTCATCAGCATAGCGTTTTCCTTATCAGTTTCGCAAGCATCAACATTGGTCATGGCTGCAGTATTAATCACCACATCGGGTAAATGTTTTTTAAAAACAGCATTTACGTTTTCTTTATTGGTAATATCTAATGATTCGTAAATGTATCCTGCTTTATCGACCAAACGGTTTTCGCCACGGGCAGTTGCTATTAAAACAATGGTTGTATCCAGTTTTAATTTGTAAACGAGTTTTTGTCCTAATAAACCGTTAGAGCCTGTTACTAAAATCTTCATTGTATTTTACGAAGCTAAAATTTCTTTGAGTTTTTGTATTTGTTCCGGTGTTCCCAAAACAAATAATTTTGATTGCGGAATTATTTTAGTTTCGGCACTAGGGTTTACAATATAATTTCCCTGAGCAGTTTTAAATCCAATAATGTTTGCACCCGATTTATTTCTAATTTCTAAATCTTTAAGTGTTTTATTTTTTAAAGTTTCAGAGATGCTGTCGAAAGTAATATCTTCCAAATTAATATTATCGCCGCCTTCAGCAGTAATAAAATCTAAAAATTCCATTACATCCGGTTTCATTACCAAACTCGCCATATGTGCGCCTCCTACCTTATCAGGCATTATTACATTGTTAGCGCCGGCTATTTTTAATTTGGTATCAGAATTATCTTCGCTTGCCCGGGAAATAATTGTGAGGTTAGGATTTAAATTGCGTGCACTTAAAACAATAAATAAATTATCGGCATCTGTAGGTAAAGTAGTGATGATTGCTTTTGCTCTTAAAATTCCCGCTTTAATTAATGTTTCATCTTCTGTGGAATCGCCCTGAATAACCAAATCGCTATACTTATGATTTATTACACTTGTAATTGCTGCGTTATTTTCTATCACCACAAACCGACGGTTATGTTTTTTTAAAACCTGTGCTGCTTGCCGGCCGTTACGTCCGTATCCGCAAATAATAACATGGTCGTTTAATTTATCTATTGTGGCGTTCAATTTTCTATTTTTAAAAAATTCGTTAAACTCTCCGTCAATCACAAAACGCGTAATGGCCGAAACAGCATAAGCAAATGTACCAAAACTTGTCATTATTAAAAATACAGTGAAAATTTTTCCGCCGCTGGATAATGGCTCAACTTCTCCGTATCCTACAGTAGCCACAGTAATTACCGTCATATAAAAAGCATCAAAAAAAGTATAATTATCAATAATCATATACCCTAAAGTGCCAATACACAATAAAGCAGTAAGTATTAATACAGGAATGGCAAAACGGAAGTAATCTTTAATAAATTGAATCACCTTAATAGATGTTTAACGGCTAATATACAAAATTCGCTTTAACCAAATATCTTAAATAAAATGAACAAAACCGTATCTTTACCGAAACAATGAAAACAAAAACGTTTAAAAAAAATAAAGTCAATGTAGTAACTCTTGGTTGCAGTAAAAATTTGGTGGATAGCGAAGTTTTGATGGGACAATTGCTTGCCAATAAAATTAATGTTGAACACGAAAGTAAAAGCGACGACCACAACATTGTAATTATTAATACCTGCGGTTTTGTTGAAAATGCAAAACAAGAAAGTATTGATACTATTTTACGTTATGTGGAGGCAAAAAAAAATGGTGATGTAGAAAAAGTTTATGTTACCGGATGTTTAAGTGAAAGATATAAAACAGAATTAGAAAAAGAAATTCCGGATGTGGATGCGTATTTCGGTACGCGCGAACTTCCTAAAATTTTAAAAACATTAAAGGCCGATTACAAACACGAATTGGTGGGCGAACGTTTATTAACAACGCCACAACATTATGCGTATTTTAAAATTAGCGAAGGCTGTGATCGTCCGTGTAGTTTTTGTGCGATTCCGTTAATGCGCGGAAAACATATTTCGGTTCCCATTGAAGAATTAGTTGAACGTGCAAAAACTTTAGCCGCAAAAGGAACGAAAGAATTATTATTAATTGCACAGGATTTAACTTATTACGGATTGGATATTTACAAAAAACGTGAGCTCGCAAAAGTTTTAGATGCGTTGAGCGAAGTAAATGGTATTGACTGGATTCGCTTGCATTATGCTTTTCCGAGCGGATTTCCGATGGAAGTTTTAGAAGTAATGAAAAACAGACATAACGTTTGTAATTATTTAGACATGCCTTTGCAGCATATTAGTGATAACATGCTAAAAAGTATGCGGCGCGGAATTAACAAACAAAAAACAATTGAAATTGTAAATGAAATCAGGGAGAAAATTCCCGGCATTGCAATTCGCACAACGCTGATTGCCGGTTACCCGGGAGAAACGGAAAAAGATCACGAAGAAATGCTTCAATGGGTAGAAGAAACTAAATTCGATCGATTGGGAATTTTTACTTACTCACACGAAGAAAATACGCACGCCTATTTACTAAAAGATTCAGTTTCCGAAAAAATAAAAAAACAACGCGCCGATGCCGTAATGAAATTGCAGCAGGAAATTTCTTATAATTTAAATCAGAAAAAAGTAGGCCAAACATTTAAAGTGTTGTTCGACCGTAAGGAGACAGATTATTTTGTGGGACGGACAGAGTTTGATAGTCCGGATGTTGATAACGAAGTATTAGTAAAGGCTAATAAAGAAACTTATATTCGTATTGGCGATTTTGCCAATGTAAAAATTAATGAAGCAAGCGATTTTGATTTGTATGGAAAATTAATTTAATGCCATGTTTTCTTTTTTAAAAAAACCATATCCTTATAAAAGTTTCACCACAAGAGATATCTTGCGAAGTTTTTTAACGGGTGTTTTCATTGCTTTTTTCCTTATTATTTTTCAGCCATTTCATATTAATGAATGGCAAACCGAAAATAAACTTTTAAAACTAATTGGTTTTGGTATTGTTTCATTTGTTTGTCCGATTATTTTTAAATTGGTTTTAACATTTACGCTCAAAAATAAAAATCCGGAAGAAACCTGGAATGTTTGGAAAGAAATAATTCTTATAATTTTAGCTGTGATTTTCATAGCTATTTGCAATTTAATTTTTGCCAGGTTAATCCGAATGGGAAATATCGATCTTCCTACTTTTACAAATGCTGTATTGGTAACTTTTTTAATTGGTATTTTTCCAATAAGTATAAACGTAGCCGTAAAATATAATCGCTTTATCACCTTAAATAAACAGGACGCAGAAATCATGGAAATTCAGGTTCATGATTTTCAGAAAAAAGAAGAAGAAAAATCACCTCAAAAAACAGTTCCGGAAAAAATAATTATGATTGCCGAAAATAAAAAAGACAAATTAGAAATTTTGCCTGATGAATTGCTATTTATTGAATCTGCCGATAATTATTCCAATGTTATTTTTTTTGATGAAACGAAAAACAAAAAACAGTTAATTAGAAGCAGCTTAAAACGAATTGAGCAGCAAATTAATCATCCGCATATTTTAAGATGCCATCGCAGTTTTATTGTAAATCTTTTACATATTAAACATATCGAGGGAAACGCACAAGGATACAGAATTAGCTTTAAATCCCGGCAAAATACTAGCGTTCCGGTCTCCAGAAATTACAGTAAAGCGCTTTTTGAACGGCTCGATTCCTTAAAATAGCCACTTCTTCATCCCAAAAACTTTGTTTTTCGTCCCAAACCTTGTTATTTATCCCAAAACCTTGCTAATGACCCCTTAAATTTGACAAGTGCATTCCTATTGCCCTACATTTGCATAAAAACAAAAATTATGGAATCAATTTTAAATACTGCGGCTTGGTTATTTTTTGGCTCAGAAGTTCTGCTCTTTTTAATGAAGCGTTCAAAATCAAATGAAACAAAAATCAGGGAAGGCAAATCTTCAGTAATTATATTATGGTTAGTAATTACTTTGTCTGTTTTTGCAGCCGTTTATTCTTCTAGTAATTATCCCCGTTCGGAGCAGTATTTAAGTTTGATATGGATGGGTTCTTTAATTCTTCTTTTTGGTTTTATTATTCGCTGGACTGCCGTGTTTCAATTAAAAAAAGCATTTACAGTGGATGTCGCCATTTCGCATGATCATAAATTAAAAAAAGACGGCTTGTATAAAAAATTGCGTCATCCGGCTTATTTAGGTTTGTTATTGGAGTTTTTAGGGCTTTCTTTTTTATTCAACAGTTGGTTACCTTTATTACTACTAAATATTCCCATTTTTTTGGGATTGGTTTATCGAATGAGTATTGAAGAAGAAATATTAAAAAATAATTTTGGTGAAGAATATAAATCATATATGAAAAACACGAATAAAATTTTACCGGGTATTTATTAATTTAAAAAAATAGAAATGGAATTATTCCTCAAAATATTGGTTATTATTCATGTCATTGCCGGCACATGCGCCTTAATTTTTGGAGGCATTGCTTTTGGTTTAAGAAAAAATACACCAAACCATAAACCAATTGGTCGTATTTATTTTTGGTGTATGACAGTGGTTTTTATAACCGCAATGATTGTTTCGGTGGCCAAAAGTTTATTGTTTTTATTTTTAATTGGAGTGTTTACCTATTACAGCACAATAATTGCTTATAGATCGCTGCGTTTAAAAAATTTGCATGAGGGACAAAAACCATTAAAAATTGACTGGATAATTGAAATTATTGCTGGCTTAACTTTTTTAGGTATGATTACTTTAGGAATTTTAATTTTTATGAAACATGGCGGGTTCGGATGGCTGGTGCCAACCATTTTCGGAGCATTTGGTTTATTGAGTGTAAAAAGAAATATTACTTTACTTTATAAAGGACCAACACAGACTTTATATTGGCTTAAAAAACATATTGGGCACATGATGGGAAGTTATATTGGAGCCTTTACTGCGTTTTTAGTAAATCAAACCCCGCATTTACCTTTTATTAATCCTACTTTACTTTGGTTTTTACCAACGTTAATAATTATGCCGGTGATGATAATGGAAATGAAAAAATTAAAAACGCAGCCAATAAACAAATAAATTAGTATTTAAGCTTACAGCCGGAATTAATTGTTGTAATAGCCGTGTTTAATGTTGTAGCGAATTACATCCCAATACCCCTTTGTGTAATCTACAAAAATTTCTTCACCCGCTTTAATATCTTTCAGTGCAATAATAAAACATTTGTTATCTGAAATATCGTACTCACAATTATTTTTTAATCCTTTTGCTCGTACAAGGCCTCTTGCATCGTTTGCATAACGCGCTTTGTATTGCGGTGTTGGGAAGGCATCGATGCATCGGTTTTTATCAATGTAAAAAAGATAACCGTCCTCATTATTTTCTACGCGTTTTGAATATTCTTTCCAGTCGATGATTTCGCCTTTATATTCTATTACTTTGCTTCCGGCTTTAATACCTTTGGTAGTGAATAAGCCTTTTCCTGATTTAGGAATCTGTGATCTTTTTACTATTAGTGCCATAATTGAGTTTGCAAAAATAGTATAATTATTGGGATAAAAAATTGAAAAAACAATGCTTCATATAAATGGAACACGGGTTTTTACTGATTACTTATTCGAATACTAATTTCCCATTGCCAACTTTTTGTTTATCCTGCAGTAAAATATAGTTGTATAAACCTTGTGCGAGATTGCTTGTATTAATTGTATTTAAACCTTGAAACACAGTTTGCTCAAATACTTTTTGACCTATTGTATTAAATAAAATTATTTCGCCGTTTTTAATTTCATTATCAATTAGGATATTAAAGGAGCCTGAATTGGGGTTGGGGAATACGTAATAAGAATATGCATAGTTCTCGTGTTCCTTGATTCCAATTGTTGTGTTATCTAATTTAACTATAAAAGCATCTCCATCGCCAAAAGAAGTCATATTATATACCCCTGCACCTGGATCAAAATTAGGACTATTCTTGAATTCACCTGTTATGTACGTTGCGGGAAGCATCAAGCGCTATTCCATATGCCCGATCGCCTCCAAGTCTTTTCGCCCAAACATAATTTCCCATTGAGTCTAACACGCTCACAAAAACTTGATGATCTCCATATGCCTGAAGAGAATCTTTTCCCGGGCCAGGATCAAAGTCTGTATTCCCATAGATGCCGGTTGTATAAACATTCTTCTTATCATCAAGACATATTCCAAATGAAACTTCGTAACCAAAATTCCCTATCTGTTTTGCCCATACAAAAGTTCCATAAGTATCAAACTTTGTTATAAAAATATCTCTATCACCTACGTTGGTAGTAAAGGTGGAAACACTAATCCCGGGATCAAAGTCAACAGGGTCTCCAAAAAAACCTGTCGCATAAACATTAGACTGTGCGTCAACCGCTACAGACCAACCTACATCATAATCCCAATTCCCAAATTGCATTGCCCACGCAAAATTGCCACTAGAATCTAACTTACACAAGAATGCATCATAACCACCGTTTGCAGCTAGCGGAAAAAATCCTAGTCCCGGATCGAAATCCGTAATACTTCCAAAACGTCCCGTTGTATATACATTCCCCAATTTATCTACTGCAATCGCATGCGACTCGTCCAAACCGTTTCCTGCAAATTGTTTGGCCCAAACAAATGATCCATTTACATCTAACTTACTTACAAAAACATCAGTAAGACCGCTTGCAGTTAGAGTATAGGTTCCGGGTCCCGGATCAAAGTCAACTGTTTTTGAGAAATAACCCGTAGAATAAACATTACCGGTTTGATCTATACTAATTCCGTATGGGTAATCCCAATCCCAAGTTGGACTTTTAAATTGTTTGGCCCAAATCAAATTACCTGAAGGATTCAATTTAACTATTACAACGTCGGCATTTGCTGAAAAAGTTAGAACAGCGGGACCAGGATCAAAATCAACCGTACTTGAAAAAAATCCTACAATGCAAACGTTTCCTGAAGGATCAACTGCAATTGACATACCTTGATCTGTTAAAGTACCACCAATTTGTTTAGCCCACATGAAATTTCCATTCGCATCTAATTTACTAACATACATGTCATAACCCCCGTTAGGAGTTAGGGTATAAATTCCTGGTCCGGGATCAAAATCAGCAGTACCACTGAAAGTACCTGTTGAAAATACATTTCCTGAAGCATCAACAGCAACAGAACAACTTATTTCTCTTTCTGAGCCACCAAGTCCTTTCGCCCATGAAAAAAGACCTTGCCCTTTGCCATGAAAGCAAACGAGAATATTAATTATTATAATTAGAAAAGCCTTGTTCAACTTGATAATTTTTAATTAAATCTACAAGATAATTTTCTGAAAACCAAATGCTCAAGCGAAATAGGTTTTAATAGCTTCCGCTTTTCCAAACACAAAAGTCTTATCATTTTTCAAATACAAAACCTTATCTACATTTTTAAATAATATTTCAAGGTCGTGAGAGGAAACTATAATTGTTTTTTGCTGCTCAACGCACATTTGCTTAAGCCATTTAAATAAGTGTTGTTTAGAAGTGTAATCTAAAAACGCAGTAGGCTCATCCAATAAAATTACCGGCGTTTGCTGTGCGAATGATTTTGCAATCATTACTTTTTGTCTTTGTCCATCGCTTAATTCATCAATTAATTTATTACTTAATTCAGCCAGACCGGTATTTTCTAAACTTTGTTTTACAATTTCTTCATCTTCAGTTTTTAATTGTCCGAATGCATTTAAAAACGGAATTCTTCCGCTCGCTACAATATCAAACACTGTTAAATTAAATCCGCCAATTTTATCGGTTAACACGATGGAAATATTTTTTGAAATTTCTTTTGCTGAAATTGTATCAAGCGATTTTCCATTTATTAAAATAGTTCCTTTCAATGGCTTTAAATTTCCTGTTATAGTCTTTAGTAAAGTAGATTTACCGATACCGTTATCACCAACCAAGCCAATTAATTCACCTTTATTAAATTCCACATTCAAATTTTCGAAAACGGTCCCCGAGCTCGTCGAGGGGCGTTTTTGAAATGAATAACCAATATGTAAATCTTTTAACTCAATCATTAATTCAGTGTTCTTGATCTAAATATTAAATAAATAACAAACGGCGAACCTATTAATGTAGTTATGGTATTTATAGGTAAAGAAAAATTGGTGCTTAACAACTGACAAACACTATCGCAAAATAAAAGCGTGCACGCCCCCAGTAAAATACAATATACAATTTGATGGAGCTGATTGGAAGTTTTAAATAATAATCGGCAAGCAATAGGAACAGACATTCCAACAAATGCAATAGGACCACAAAACGCTGTAATTATTCCGGTTAAAACTGCAGTGATAACAATTATAGTGATACGGAGTTTCGCCACATTAATTCCTAAATTTTGCGCGTACGATTCGTTTAACAATAACGCATTTAATGGTTTTGCTAAAAATAAAGAACTAAAAAATAAAACGCCGCATACCGGAAGCATTAGTCCCAAATCTTTATTGGTGGTATTGCTTACCGAACCCATTCCCCAGATAACAAATGTTTTTAAACTATCGGCACTCGCCAAATATTCAATTAATCCCTGAAACGCTCCCAGAATTTGCGAAAGCATAATTCCCACTAACAAAACCGTAATGTTACTGCCGCTTTTTTTGGAAATGAATAAAATAACCAGTGTAACTAACAGTGCGCCTACAATGGCAGAAATGCTTATAATTGTTTTCCCCACAAAATAATGGTCGCCCAAACCAAATGAATTTACCAGCATAATAGCAATGGCGACAAATAAACTTGCGCCAGAACTTATTCCTAAAACGTATGGACCGGCCAACGGATTACGGAATAAAGTTTGCATTAGCAAACCTGCCAATGCCAATGCTGCTCCTGCTAATAAGGCTGTAAACGCTTTGGGTATTCGAATTTCATAAAAGATATTGGCAATGGAAGGGTTTTGTAAATCGGCCAATGAAAATTTTACGGTGCCAAAAAATAAATTAATAAAAAACAGCAAGGCAGTTGCTGTAGCAAGAATAAAAATATTTAATATAAATTTTTTTTGCACTTTTAAAACTCTAAAGGCTCTCTACTTGTATGTCTTATCCTTAAAACATGAATTTCAGAATCTGTTACTTGATATGATATTCGATAACTATAAACTACGCAAGCTCTAAAGTTACCACTTCGGTTATTTTTGAAACGGTCGGCTGGATGCACAAAAGGATTCTTAGATAGATTTTCAATTTCATCTAAAATTGAATTTCCAACAATATCAACCGCAGACATAGATTTTGAAGAAAGATACTCTAGGATTTCAACAAAACTATATGAAGCTTCACTACTCCATACGATTTCTATTTTCTTTTTAGCCATTTTTTGCTTTGCTTAACAACATCAGCATGGCTAACTCCTTTACCGGATTTAATTTCTTTCATCGCAGCTTCAATCTCAATGTTATATTGTTCAATTGTTATTCTCTTTTCTTTACCATCAATATGCAGAATACTTTTTATCATTTCTAAAATTAAGTTCTGTTGTTCCTTTGACAACAAGGGTAAATAGGTGCTTAATTCTTTTTCGATTGTGATGGCTTTCATTTTGAATATTTTAAACAAATTTACAAATAATTATTCAATTTTTTTGTAATACTTCAGTTGGTACTCAGGCAAAACATTTGGGTGAAATATTTTTATCAGGTCTTTCAACAATTCGTCCGGATTAGTGATACCGTTCTCCCAATAATCGCTATAGCCTTTAGCATTGGCAATTTTGTTGTTGTTATAAATATTTTCGGTTTTAAAAGCTTTAAATAAATTGTAACGCGGTTCAAATCCCAATAATTCTTTTTTTGAATTTACATTGATGAAAAGATTTAACCAGTAGTCGGCATCCCTTGCCACATTATAAACGGTTTCAAAATTTAAAGGAATGCTTCCGGTTTGTTTTTCATTTTTCCAGATATAATTAGCGCCGGCATCATTTAATATATTAGCCGCAAAACTATTTCCGCCGGGCACGTACCAGGCATCAGCATATTTCATTTCCGTGAATACGCTTGGTTTATTTTTTATGGTGTCGCACATCAATTTTAATTGCTTGTAATTTGTTTCGGTAATTTTAAATAATGAATCGGCTAATTGCTCTTTATTAAAAAACGAAGCGATAAATTTTATCCATTCTGCTCTTCCGAGTAGCGTTTCCTCTAAATGATCTAAACTTATGGCAACAGGTATGTTGGCATTAATTATTTTTTCGTTGATATCTTTTTTGGGATTGCCCATTCCGAAAGTGAGAAGTAAATCGGGATTTAAAATTAGAGTCTGTTCAACATTTATCTCCGGACCTTTAGCCAGTTCTTTTATTTTATTTTTAGAAACGCTGTTTACAATAAAAGAATTGTTATAATAATCTACATTATCAATTGCCACAATTTTTTGCTGCAAATTTAATTTGGTAAGCATGGCCGCGTAAATAGAACTTAAACAGGCTACACGTTCAACTGGTGTTGCAATGCAAAAAGCATTTTTTATTAAATTGGGTTTTGTTTCCGTTTTGGGATATAGAATAAAAACGGCAGTAGTGTCTTTTAAATCCTTGCTGCCGAACAAAAATAAAGTTTTATAGCCGTTTATTTTGGCAATACTAAAACGTTTTGCGTAGAGTAAAGAATTTTCTTTTTGGATATTTATTTTTTGGGAATCAACGTTTGTTTCAATAGAATTACATCCGACTAAAAAAAGTGTCACGCAGATCCCGATAGCTATCGAGAGCAGGGACGAAGTGAGATATGATTTAACATTTCTCATTTAAAACTCAACATTAACTATAGTTCCCTTTGGACTATTATTTAAAATTAAAATTCTCGCTTGATGCGCATCGGCTATTTTCTTTACGATGTATAAACCCAAACCTGTTCCTTTTGCGTTTCGGGTCTCTTCGTTGCCAATACGATAAAATTTTTCAAATACATTTTGTTTTTCATTATCCGGAATTCCAATTCCATTATCATATACTTCCAAAATAAGTTTTCCGTTTTTATTTTGGAGATTAACTTTTACTTGTTCGGTTTCAGGCGAATATTTTATGGCATTCTCAACCAAATTAATAACGATTGAAGGAAATAATAATTTATCGCCATTGCAAAATAAATTTTTCTCCACCTTTACATTTATTTTCTCATTCGGAAAATAATTCTTTACGGTTTGTTCAGTCAATTCACTTACGTCAAAATTTTCTTTACTAATTTTTAAATTATTGTTCTCAGCCTGATTCGCCAACAACACGTCTTCAATTAATCGATTCAATCGGTTGGTTTCATTAACTGCCCCTATAATTAATTCTTTTTGTTTCGCTGAATCCAGTTCAGGATGTTTCAATAAAGTTTGTAATTGTAATTTTGTAGATGCAATTGGCGTTTTCAATTCATGCGTTACACTTAATAAAAAATTCTTTTGCAATTGAACCAATTGTGTCTCGCGGTTGTAAGCTTGTTTTATTTTAAAGATGCCAAACAATAACAGTAATAAAAAAACGGTTCCTTCTCCAACAATCATGTAAGTGCGCATTTGTTTTTTATGTTGCAATTCTTCTATTTGTGTTTTTAATAAATCAGCATCGGTTGAAGTGAGTTCAATTATTTTTTGTTTTTCGTTAATAATATCATTCGCCTGCCTTACCAGTAAAACTTCCCACCATAAAAATTGTAAAATAATATAGCCGAATAAAATCGTAAAAATTAATATGGACCGCGAATTATTTTTCATTTTAAATTATTCCTTTACAACAGGTGTTTCAATAATTAATTTTTCCATTTGCATTAAAACCCCCATGGCTTTATTTACCGAATCTACATTTTCTATGGTTAACCACAACTTATTATTCGATTCTTTTAAATAACATAAATGAGTAAACTTTTGCACAAAAGCTAAAACACCATGAAATTCTTTAGTATTAAAGTATTCCGAATTTTTTTGATTATGAAAATAAGAAAGCATTTTTCCGTTTTTCAAAGTAATTTTTTCAAAGCCCAATTTCATAGCTTTCCATCTGAAACGAACCACATTTATTAACTCTATGGCTTCAGGTGGCACCGGACCAAATCTATCCCTCAAATTAATTTCATAATTTTGCAAATCTTCTTCCTTAATAATATTATCCAGCTCACGGTACAAAATTAACCGCTCGGTAATATTATTTATGTATGAATCCGGAATTAATAATTGCAAATCAGTATCCATTACAGTTTCTTTTACAAATTGCCGCGAAAAAACTGTTTTATCTGAAGCCAATGAAAGTCCGTCTTGTTCTACCGAATCTTTATACCATTTTTCCTCTTTCATTTCTTCCATGGCTTCATTTAAAATTTTCATATAGGTATCAAAACCCATATCGTTAATGAAACCGCTTTGTTCTGCTCCCAATAAATTTCCCGCTCCTCTAATATCTAAATCACGCATCGCAATTTGAAAACCACTTCCTAAATCACTAAAATCAACAATCGCTTTTAATCTTTTTCGAGCTTCGCCCGTTAATGTTATTTGTGGCGGCGCCAGTAAATAACAAAATGCTTTTTTATTGCTCCTCCCCACCCTACCGCGCATCTGATGTAAATCGCTCAATCCAAAATTTTGAGCGTCATTAATTATCATCGTGTTG
Source organism: Sphingobacteriaceae bacterium (assembly GCA_023251725.1). Lineage (GTDB taxonomy): Bacteria > Bacteroidota > Bacteroidia > B-17B0 > Aurantibacillaceae > JAHEYG01. The sequence goes on from JAHEYG010000001.1 coordinate 76,432, forward strand.
GCATTGCTAATATCTAAACCCGATTCAATAATGGTTGTAGCCACTAAAACATCCACATCGCCCTCCATAAAACTCAGCATAACGTCCTCCAGATTGTCACCGTCCATTTGGCCATGCCCAATCGCCACACGCGCATCCGGAACCAAGCGCTGAATAATGCCTGCAATGACTTGAATGTCCTGAACTTTATTGTGAACGAAGAAAACTTGTCCGCCACGTTGTAATTCATAAGCGATCGCATCTCGTATCAGAGGCTCATTAAATGCAAATAATTCGGTATGCACCGGATAACGGTTTGGCGGCGCAGTCGAAATAACCGAAAGGTCGCGCGTGCCCATTAAACTAAATTGTAAGGTGCGCGGAATCGGTGTAGCCGTTAATGTTAATGTATCAACGTTGGCTTTCAATAACTTTAATTTATCTTTTACGCCAACACCAAATTTTTGTTCTTCATCAATAATTAATAAACCAAGCTCCTTAAATTTCATTTCTTTCCCCGCCAAACGGTGCGTGCCAATAATAATATCAATTTTACCCTCACCTAATTTTTGAATAATTTCTTTTTGGTCTTTCGCATTTCTAAAGCGTTTAATATAATCAACCGTTACAGGAAAATCCTTTAAGCGCTCAATAAATGTTTTGTAATGCTGATATGCCAAAATTGTAGTGGGAACCATTATTGCAACTTGTTTACTATCGCACACCGCTTTAAACGCCGCGCGAATGGCAATTTCTGTTTTACCGAAACCTACATCGCCACAAACCAAACGGTCCATAGGGTGCGGCTTCTCCATATCTTTTTTTACGTCGGCTGTAACTTTTATTTGGTCGGGCGTGTCTTCATAAATAAAACTTGCTTCGAGTTCGTGTTGCAAATAATTATCTTTTAGAAAAGCGTGACCGTGTTGCGATTTTCTTTTCGCGTATAATTTAATTAAATCGTAGGCCACTTCTTTTACTTTGCGTTTGGTTTTATTTTTTAATGTACTCCAGGTGGTACTTCCTAATTTATCAATGCGCGGCACATTTCCTTCCTTGCCGCTGTATTTACTAATGCGGTTTAAACTGTGAATACTAACAAAAAGTAAATCGTTATCCTTAAATAATAAACGAACCACTTCCTGTGTTTTTCCATTCACATTTAATTTATCTAATCCGCCAAATCTTCCTATACCATGATCGATGTGTGTAACATAATCGCCCGGATTTAAACTTAAAATTTCTTTTAACGTTAAACTCTGCGCCGTTTTTTGTTTGGTTTCTTTTAATCGGAAACGATGGTAGCGTTCAAATATCTGATGATCGGTGTAACAGGCAATTTTTAAATCGTGATCAATAAATCCTTCATGAATATTTAAATTTACATGCTCAATTAACGAATCGTGCGTGCGGTGTTCTTTAGAAAGTATATCATTAAAAATACTGAAGAGCCTGTCGGCCTGTTTCGGATTATCTGTAAAAAAATAATTTTTGTAACCTTTGGTTTTGTTCTGTTTTAAATTATTAATGAGCAATTCGAAATTTTTGTTGAAAGAAGGCTGCATACTTTCGTTAAAAGCAATTTCTTTTCCTGTAAAAAAAGCAGAATTTCCGTATTCAATAATGTCAAATTTTTTTAAGCCTTCGGTAAACTCATTTTCGCTTAAAAAAAGCTCGTTTGGGGGTAAATGTTGTATTTCTGACTGAAAATTAGCATATGATTTTTCAGCGATTTTATAGTGTTTTTGAACGATTTCGAGCGATAATTGGGTGTTTTCTAGGCAAAATATGGCATTTTCATCAAAATAGTCGAAAAGCGAAGCTCGCGTTTCAACGAGTTCAGATGAATTGATATTTGGTATGATGGTAATGAACTCGTGGCGTGTATTTGAAAGCTGACTTGAAGGATCGAAGGTCTTAATACTCTCCACCTCATCGCCAAAAAGTTCAAGCCTAAAAGGAAACTCGTTGGCAAAAGAAAATATGTCAACAATTCCGCCGCGAATAGAAAATTGTCCGGGTTCAAAAACAAAATCTACTTTTTCGAAACGAAAAGAATTTAAAAAGTCGGAAATAAAATCGATACTTAATTTTTCGCCTTTAATAATTTGCAGTGTGTTTTTACTTAATTGTTTTTTGGTGGTAATTTTTTCGGTAAGCGCATCGGTGTAAGTAACTAAAATTCCTCTATAGGAATCGCGGTTCAAACAACTTAAAACCTCGGCACGTTCCTGCACATTGGCATTATTTGTTTTTTCGATTTGATAAGGTGCTCGATGAGATTCTGGAAAAAATAAAATGTTTTGGTTTGGAAATAAAGACTCTAGATCGTTATACAAATAAGCAGCCCGTTCTTTCTCGGAAGCTATTAAAACTATAAGTTTTGGATTGGTTTTATAAATTTCTGCTAAAAAAAAGGCATAGGAAGAGCCCTTTAAACCCGAAAACCAGGTAATTTTTTGTGGGTTTAAACCAATCTCCTTCTCATCTAAGAGCTTCCTAAAAATCTGCCCTTCAAGCATTAAGGCTCAAAATTAACATTTTTCCGAGATTAATGCCTTATTTTTTGAATTTTTAGGATTCCAATTCTATTAAATAAGAACGATTGTTTTAAGTACTTTAATGTGATAATATTGTATAAGTATTTGTTTTGGACAGAATTTTCATTACATTTACTAAACCAATTTAATTTTTGTAAAACCACTAAAACCAATAACAAAATGAAAAAAACATCTATCCTTTTAAGTTTGATGACAGCAAGCTTGATGACAGTTGCACAAACTGCTCGCTTGTCGTTATACGAAGAATTCACCGGTGAAAACTGCCCTCCTTGCGCAGCAGCAAATCCGGCATTACAAACGCTGTTAAATGCCAACACTGCTAAAGCAGTTTCAATTAAATGGGAAGTTCCAATTCCAAGTGCTCCTGCTAATCTCTGGTCTATTTATCAAACCAACAAAGCAGAAATCGATTGGCGTTACAAATCAAGCGGTGGTCCTGTTGGTTCGCCTCCAAGTGTTGCGGGTTATGGATATCCGGCACAATGGAATTTTACCACTACAGCTACTAATGGTATCAACTCTGCTCCAACAGGTTTATTGGACGGAAAACATACATGGCAATGGGGTGGAGCTAATGATCACGCTGCAAGTTTAACTGCTGCTTGTATCAATTCAGCCCAAGCTGTTATGTCTCCTTTTTCTGTTGTAATGAACAGAGCATGGAACGGTACTTTTTCGGCTGTTACTGTAACTGTTAGCATCACCGCTTCTCAAGCGTTTACTTCGGTAGGTGCTTTAGTTTACAGATTAGTAATGGTTGAACAAGAAATACATTTTGCCTCCGCTTCAGGAACAAACGGCGAGAAAGATTTTTACAATTCGGCTCGCGCTACATTCCCAAATATCCAATCAGGATATGCATTACCTGGAACATGGACGCTTGGACAAAATGTTACTTTTACGGTTAATTGTACCTTGCCTGCATACATTATTGATAAATCGATGGTTAATTTTATAGGATTTATTCAAGACGATGGTAACAGACAAGTAAAACAAGCCGCAAAAACTAATACAGTTGGTTTAGCTAATGACGGCGCTGCTACTGCAATTAGTGGTGTTGCTGTTTCTTGTGGTACTACTTATTCTCCCACTATTACTTTAAAAAATAATGGTACAAACACGATCAACAGTATGACTATTACTCCTTACGTTGATGGTGCTGCCGGTACCCCGTTTACTTATGCAACTCCTTTAGCTCCTGCAGCTACAGTTAATGTGGTAGCACCTGTTGTTACCACTACCGGTGGTTCTCATACTTATTCTGTAAATATTAGCGGTGTAAGTGGTGGTATTGACTATAATTTAGCTAATAATGGAACACAAACTACTTTCATTTTAATTTCTACTTATTTCCCGACTCCTATAACTGAGCCTTTCAGCGCTGTTACTTTCCCTCCAACTAATTGGTGGATGACTAATGCTAATGGTGGTACAGCTACTTGGACACGTGCTGCCGCTACCGGTGGATATGCTACAGGATTAGGTTCAGCAAAATATGATTTCTATAACAATAATGTGTTAGGAGATGCTGATGATTTAGATATGACTCCTGTGAGTTTCAGTGGTATTTCTAATCCAACTTTAAAATTTGATGTTGCGTATTGTCAATATGCAGCTGAACTTGATAAGTTAGATGTAATGGTATCTACTAATTGTGGCGTAACTTGGGCTAACGTTTATAGCAAACAAGGTGCAGTTTTAGCAGGAACTAACCCTCCTCAAACAGCTGCATTTACTGCTGCAGTTGCCGGACAATGGCGTACCGAGACTGTAACTTTAAATGCTTATGCTTTAATGCCACAGGTGTTACTTAAATTTGTTGCTACCAGCCAATATGGTAATAACTTATTTATTGATAACGTAAATATATCTAATGCGCTTGGTGTTAATTCAATTTCTAACAATGTTACTGCTGTTGAATTATATCCAAATCCTGCACAAAACGAAACTAATGTTCGTGTTACTTTACTTCAGGCCGGAGACGTTACTATTACCGTAATGAATTCGATTGGCCAAACAGTTAATCACAAAATGGTTAGCTTAAACACTGGCGACAACAATATTAATATCGATACCAAAGGTTTTGCTGATGGTATTTATAGTGTGCTTGTTGATACTAAAAATGGTTCTACAGTTAAAAAATTAACTGTAAGCAAATAATAAATTAATTTAAAGAGCTCCCCGATTTTTGGGGGGCTCTTTATTTTTTAAAACTATGCTTATGAAAAAAATATTTACAATTTGTACCCTTTCATTAATTTCTTTTTTGAGTTTTTCTCAATCAAGCATGAAGTTAAATCATAAAGCTCCTTTATTTAATCTTCCTAACGACTCAATATTGATAGTTGCAGTAACTGCCAGTACATCGACTCAGGATCGTATAGATATTCAAAATACGAGTGCAGTAACAAAGACTTTTTTACTGCATAAGATGGTAATTGCTCTTAACAACGCCCCATTAACAGATTTAACTTTTTGTTTTGGCGGTGCTTGTTTTGGTGCTGCTACCCAAACCGCTCAGATTACTTTACCAGCCGGAATAAAAGCATCCCAATTAGGCACTAACTACTTCGACTTATATGCCGATTACCAGGAAGGAACTTGGGCAGGTTATAGTTATGTAAAATATACTTTTAAAGATGTTGCTAATATGAACGACAGTATGAGTGTTAGAATTAAATATAATCCCACACTTGCTGGAGTAAAAAGTATTACTAATGTTTTAGAATTCGTTTCTGAGGTTTATCCTAATCCTTCAAACGATAACGCTTCTTTATCCATTAGTTTAAAACAAGAAAACGACATAAAAATTCAAATATATAATTGCATTGGTGCCATGGTTTACAATGGCGCTTCCCAAAAATATTCACCCGGTAAAAATAAAGTTTCAATAAATTGTTCTGATTTTAATTCGGGACTGTACTTTGTTTCAGTATTAGCCGGAGATAGTAAAATTAGCAGGCGATTAATTGTAAATAAATAATTTTTCGCCTAAAAAATTAAAGCCTCGCTAAATCAGCGGGGCTTTTTTATTTACTCCTTTTTAAATTCTCTAGGATTACTATTTTAATCGTTATAAAATTGCCATTGAAAAAATAATTCATTACATTTACTTAAGGAAATTTTAATTTTTACAATCTTAAAAACAAAATCATGAAAAAAAAATTACTTAGTCTTTTGGCAATTGGATTTATGGGGAATATTGGATTTGCCCAGGTTCAACGGATGGAATTATACGAAGAGTTTACAGGCGAAAATTGTCCGCCTTGTGCTTCAACCAATCCGGTTATTCAAGTAGTGGCAAATAATAATCCCAATAAAATTATTTTTCTGCATTATCAATGTAATATTCCTACTACACCACCTCCGGGCTCGCTTTATCAAGATAACCCAAGCGAAGTAGCTACTCGGCAAACCTATTATGCAGTACCTTTTGCACCTTACGCACGTTTAGACGGTTCAATAATTGGCGGTGGAGCAAATGCAGGACATGCCGGTTACTTAACTCAGGACACAGTAAATAAATATTATTTGGTTAATGCCCAATTTAATCTTGGAATAACTCATACTGTTACTCCCGCAAATGATTCGGTAAAAATTACAGTAAATATTTCTTGTGCACAAAACACTGTAGGCACTTTAAAACTTCAATTGGCTTTAATTGAAACCGAAATACATTTTGCAATACCTCCCGGAACTAATGGCGAAAAAGATTTTTATAATGTTATGCGTAAAATGGTTCCTAACGCCAGTGGTACTGCTTTAGCGGGAGTGTGGACAGTTGGACAAACGCAAACATTAACTTTCAATGTAAAACTTCCTTCCTATCTTAAAAACCTGACTAAATTAGCAGTAGTTGGTTTTATTCAAGACGACGCTAATAAAAGAGTTCATCAATCTGCTATTAGCAAACCGGTTCCATTGTTTCTAGACGGTACTGCAAATTCAGTGAATGGAATTTCTGCTTTTGTTTGTACACCTCCAAATCCTGCATTAGTAATTACCAATGCCGGCGTTACCACCATTAATAACGTTAACGTTTCTTACAAACTTAATGCGGGTTCAGTTCAAACTGCAACCTATGTTGGTTCTATTTTAAGTTTAGCAAACGCTACACTTAATACGCCAATTGCAGGAATGATTTTTGGAACCAATACTTTAAGCTATACTTTAACTTCTGTAAATGGCGGACCGGATTATTTAGTGAATAATACTTACACCACTTCATTTCTTTACAACGCAAATCCTACCGGAACCTTAACACCTTATTCTTACAATTTTATGAATGTTGCTTTTCCGCCGGCTAACTGGTCGTATACAAAAGCAGGATTAACTATGGCAAGATCATCTGTTGGAAATGGAAACGCCGGATCATTTTATGCGAATTTTTACAATGATCAATTTGGTTACGCCACTCTTACAATGCTTCCGGTTGACTTAACTACCATTACCAACCCTGTGTTATCATTTGACAGAGCTTATAGTGGATTTTACGATGTTACTAACGGTCTGTTATACGATACACTAAAAGTTTTTATTTCTACTAATTGCGGAACCAGCTGGACACAAATTTACAGCAAAACAAACACCGCTTTAGCAACAGTTCCGACTCAAACTGCTTCTTATACACCACTAAGCGCTGCCGATTGGGCTAATGACAATATTTCGTTAGCAGCTTATTCGGGTGCTAATAAAGCATTTATTATGTTTTACGGTGGCACCGATTACGGTAATCAATTATATGTAGATAACATTAATGTTAAAGCTGCTTTAGGCGTTAAAACATTGCAGAATTTGTCGGAGAACGTTAGTTTGTATCCAAATCCTGCCAACGGAAATGCCACTTTATTAATTAATTTATTTACCGATGAAAATGTGACCATTAATGTGACGAATACTTTAGGTCAGTTAATTTATACCGGCACTAAAAATGCCAGCATCGGACAAAATACTTTTAATTTAAATTCAGAAGCTTGGCCAAGTGGTGTGTATAACGTAAGCGTAATGACCACTGAAGGATTTACAACAAAAAAATTAACGATCAGTAAATAAAATATTTTAATTTTACATTTGTAAGAGCCCTGACGAAAATCGTCGGGGCTTTTTTTATAGCGAAATTTTTGCTTTCTTTGTGTAGCAAAATTTAAAATTTATTATGGAATTATATTTAGACTCGGCCAATCTTAAAGAAATTGAAGAAGGTTTTAAACTCGGTTTTTTAAACGGATTAACCACCACCCCCACCTTCATGCAAAAAGAAGGAATTGCCGATGTGGATGGCACTATTGTTAAACTCAGCAAAATGGTTCCGGTTTTACAAATTGAAGCGCTCGGAAATACTGCCGAAGAAGTATTAAAAGAAGCCGAACGCCAATTGGCATTGGGCTTAGATGCTAAAAAAACAGTTTTTAAAATTCCGGTTTCTCTTGAAGGCGTTCGCGCCTGCAAAATGTTACGCAATAAAGGCTATTTGGTAAATGTGCATTTGGTGTATACTTTGCAGCAAGCTTACATGGCCATGCAAGCGGGCGCCTCGTATGTTTGTCCGCTCGTTGGGCGTTTGCAAGATCAGGGGCACGATGCATTAAGTTTGGTAGAACAATGTGTGGATGCCGTTGAATATTACGGATACGATACTAAAATAATGTTTTCATCGGTGCGCAATGCCGAGCACGTTAGAAACGCCATTAATATTGGTGTACACACCATTACTGTGCCGCTAAAAGTTTTAAAACAATTAACCGAAAATAATTTTACTACTTTAGGCACCGAACAATTTATTACAGATACTCGTTTGATGACCGTTAGAGTAAAAGAAGCCATTAACGGCATTAATCCGGTAGTAAAAGCAAGCACCAACATTACCGAAGCCATAATTAAAATGACAGAATTTGGTTTTGGTGCAATTACCGTAGTGAATGATGATGGAAGTGTTAGAGGTGTTTTTACAGATGGTGCTTTGCGCAGATTGATTGGTGAAAAAGGAAGAGATGTTTTACAAAAAAAATTATCTGACTTAACTTATGCTAATCCCATTTCTATTGACGCCAATATTTTATTGAATGAAGCCAATGCGTTATTTAAAAAAACTAATGTAGATACTATTTTGGTTACCGAAAATGGCAAACCAATTGGGATGCTGGATATACAGGATATTTAATTTCTTCCCGTCTAATGGATTTTTTAAAAGCCTTCGAAAATAATGGCGCCAAACTTTTAGTTACGTCACACGATTTTAATTCGAAACTACAATCTATAAAAGTTTTTGTTTTTGATTGGGATGGTGTTTTTACCGATGGCAGTAAAGATTTTGAAATGCAAAGTCGGTTTAACGAAGTTGATTCGATGGGAACAAACTTATTGCGCTTTTGTTTTTTTTTAAGATTCAATCAAATTCCCGTTACAGCTATTATCTCCGGCGAAAATAATAGGGCGGCATTTACTTTTGTTAATCGCGAATGTTTTCATGCTAATTATTTTAAAGTGGCAAATAAAATTGAAGCCGCCAATCATTTATGCAAAACATTTAATATCTCTTTAAATGAGATAGCCTATGTATTTGATGATGTGTTGGATTTGAGTATCGCGCAAAGTTGCGGACTCCGAATTTTTATTCCCCGCAAGGGAAACCCGCTTTTTAACGAATATGTTATTAAAAATAAACTGGCCGATTATATAACGGCTTCCGAAAGCGGAGATTACGCAGTTCGCGAAACCTGCGAATTACTGATGGGCACTTATAAATTATACGACGAGGTAATTAAGCAACGAACAAACTATTCCGAAAAATACGATCAGTACATTCAATTAAGGCGCGCTACTGCTGTAAGGCATTTTACTTCGGTAGAAGGAATTATTTGTGAAAGTAAAAGTTAATTTATTTCACCAGGGCGAAATGAAAAAATTACTCCTCTTTATTATCTTATTTTTTTCAAGTCTCGCTTATTGCCAAAACCGAACAGTTCTTGATAGTTTATCACAGAAATTTGATACCACTAATAACGACTCCCTAAAAGCAATTTTAATGGATGGTATATTTTATGAATACCTTTTTCGCGATATTAAAAAGGCTAGAGAATGTGCGCTTGCGCAAATTAATCTGGCTCATAAAATAAATTTTAAATTTGCCATTTTAGGCGGATTGATGAATCTGGGTACAGTTTATCGACAGGAAGGCGACGATAAAGAGGCACTGAAATATTATTTGCAGTGCTTAGAGATAGGCCGCAAAATAAAATACAATCTGTCGCCCCTTTATATTAATATTGCCATAGTGTATGAAGACTTAAAACTTTATAATAAATCGTTAGAATATGATTTAAAGGTTTTAAAATTAAACCGTGAAAAAATAGACACTACTTCTACAGAAAACAAAAGAATATTAATCGTTATTTACAACAATCTGGGAACCGATTATTACAATTTAAAAGATTATCAAAGGTCGTTAAAATATTATTTTGCCGGAATTAAAAAAGCAAGAGTAGAAAACAATAAAGAAGCTCTGGCGGTTACCTATGGAAATATTGGCACAAATTATTTTAATTTAAAGTTGTACGATAAAGCGTTAGATGCTCACAAACAATCGTTACAAATTGCCGAGGAAATTAATAGTGTTTCTGATATTGCCGAAGCCCGTTTAAACATTGGCATTTTACATAATGCCATTGAAAATTATGCTATTGCCTTAAATTACCTCGAGAAAACTTTAGTTACCGTGTATAGTTCCGGAGACAAACTTCAGATTTTAGCTATTTATAAAAATATAATAAACTCTTACCACGGTTTAAAAGATTTTAAAAACAAAAGTATTTACCTTTCTAAATACATGGCGCTTAACGATTCTATTTTTACAGAAGAAAAAACAGCTCAGCTTTCTCATATACGCACTAAATTTGAAACCGAGGAAAAGGAAAAAGAGAATACCATTCTTTCGGATAAAAATAAAATTCAATTCCTCCAACTCAAAAATAAAAATTATTTAATGCTAAGTTTGGGATTGCTTTTTTTGATAACCGTTATCGTTTCGATGTTATTGTTTCGTCAGAATAAATTAAGGTCAGAACAAAAAGCCATTCAGCTCGAACAAAAATTATTGCGTTCACAAATGAATCCGCATTTTATTTTTAATTCGCTGGCCACCATTGAAAGTTTTATTTATGAGAATCAACCCAAAGAAGCAGGCCGTTATTTATCGGATTTTGCCCGGTTGATGCGCCTCATTTTAGAAAACTCAACAGTAGAATATATCAGCCTTGCAAAAGAAATTAAAACGCTTGAATACTATCTGGTATTGCAAAAGCTGCGACTCGACGACAATTTAAAATTTACTATTCACGTTGATGAAAATTTAGATTCCGAATTGGTAATGGTGCCGCCTATGCTCACACAACCTTTTATTGAAAATGCCATAGAGCATGGATTTAGGGGCAGCCAGCAAACAGGAAATATTTTAGTGTCGTTTAAACAATTAAACGAACAGCTTTTGGTTGAGGTAGACGATAACGGAGTAGGAATTAATAAAGCCATGCAAACCGAAGAAAAAAATAAAAAACACAAATCAATGGCTATGCAAATTACCAAAGAACGTTTATCGGTTTTAAACCGTTCTAAAAAACAAAAACTTACTTTCTCAATTTCAGATATTTCTGATTCCGATAAGCAAACCACGGGTACAAAAGTTGTTTTTTCGATTCCACTGTAAAATTGAAAAATTTACTAATTTTACTTATTGCTTTCTCCATAAATAATCATATTCATAAGCGAAAAAATAGGTTCTTATTTGTTTTTTTGTTTTTATTGATGCGGACCTTTTGCCAAAATGATACGCCCGTTGATAGTTTAACCAAGCTATTGCAGATAGCGAAAGAAGATACAAATAAGGTAAAAACTCTAAACAAATTAAGCTGGGAATATTGCATAATAAGCAATTACAATAAAGCGATGTTAATGGCTCTGGAAGCAAAAAAACTGGGAGAAAAGCTGGCTTTTACAAAAGGGCATGCCGTTGCTTTGAGTTGCGTTGGTAAAATTTATTACTATATGGGTAATTTGTCATTCGCTAACGAATATCAATTTAAAGCCTTAAAATTATTCGAACAAATTAATGACAAAAAAAATATTGCCATTTCGCTAAATGCTCTTGGAACGGTTTATAAAGAACAGGGCAATTACGAGATGGCCCTGCAATATCTTTCTAAATCATTAAAAATAAACGAAGAACTTAAAAATAAAAGCGGTATTTCTTCTTCGTTAACCAATATCGGAAACATATATAACTCTAAGGGCGATTATACAAAAGCCCTCGATTATTATTTAAAATCGCTAAAGATAAAAGAAGAACTTGGCGATAAAAATGGAATTGCAGGATTGTATACAAACATGGGCAATATTTATTATCTCCTTGGTGATTATTCTAAAGCTTTAGATAGGCAACTTAATGCCTTAAAATTATTCGAAGAAATAAATAATAAAAAAAACATTGCCAACTCTTTAAATGCTATCGGAAATCTTTATTATGCGGGTGCTGATTATTCGAAAGCTTTAGAATATCAATTCAAATCCATAAAAATAAAAGAAGAAATTGGTGATAAAAAGGGCCTTGCCGTTGCATTTGATAATGTTGGAGCCGTGTATCAAAAACAAAAAGATTATCCCAAAGCATTAGAATTTCATTTTAAATCGTTAAAAATACAAGAAGAAGTGGGTGATAAACAAAACATGTCTACCTTATTAAATAACATTGGAAATATTTATTTAGAAAAAAAAGATTACGGAAAGGCGATTAGTTTTTGTGATAAAAGTTTAAAAATCGCCAAAGAAATTTATTCGCTCGAAGATGTTAAAGAAACCGCATTTACACTTAGCGAAATATATGAACAAATGCATAATGGTAATAAATCTCTTGAATATTATAAATTATTTGTTACCGCAAAGGATAGCCTCTTTAACGAAGAAAATACAAAAAAAACAGTTCGCCTCGAAATGCAATTTGATTTCGATAAAAAAGAAGCGGCCGCTAAACTGGAAAAAGAAAATTTATCGAATCAAAATAAAATTCAATTCCTCCAACTTAAAAATAAAAATTATGTCATGCTAAGTTTGGGATTGCTTTTTTTGATAACCGTTATTGTTTCGATGTTATTATTTCGCCAAAATAAATTACGCTCCGAACAAAAAGCAATACAACTCGAGCAAAAATTACTGCGTTCGCAAATGAATCCGCATTTTATTTTTAATTCGCTGACTACCATCGAAAGCTTTATTTATGAAAATCAACCCAAAGAAGCCGGTCGTTATTTATCGGATTTTGCACGGCTCATGCGACTCATCCTCGAAAATTCTACGGTAGAATATATAAGTTTAACCAAAGAAATTAAAACGCTTGAATATTATCTAACACTGCAAAAATTACGGCTCGACGATAATTTAAAATTTACCATTCACGTCGATGAAAATTTAGATCCCGAATTGGTAATGGTTCCTCCCATGTTAACGCAACCTTTTATAGAAAATGCCATTGAGCACGGATTTAGAGGCAGCTCGCAAACCGGAAATATTTTAGTTTCATTTAAACAATTAAACGAACAATTAATTGTAGAAGTTGAAGATAACGGCATGGGAATTAATAGAGCCTTGCAAACCGAAGAAAAAAATAAAAAACACAAATCAATGGCCATGCAAATTACCAAAGAACGCTTGTCGGTTTTAAACCGTTCTAAAAAACAGAAACTCACTTTCTCGATTTCCGATATTTCTGATTCCGATAAGCAAACCACAGGTACAAAAGTTGTTTTTTCGATTCCTTTATAATGAATTGAAGTATTTTGCTATATTTACTACATGTTACCGCTCAAAATAATTATTGTTGATGATGAAAAAAGAATAAGAACTTCTTTACAACATCTTTTAAGTATGTATTATCCTTCTGCTACCGTAGTTGCAGAAGCCGGTGATGTAGAAACCGGAGTAACAGAAATTCAAAAACATAAACCCGATGTGGTTTTATTAGATATTAAAATGCCCGGCGGCTCCGGTTTCGATCTCGTGCAAAAATTAAGTCCGATTACTTTCAAAATTATTTTCATCACTGCCTTCGATAAATACGCTGTACAAGCATTTAAATTCAGCGCACTCGATTATTTATTAAAACCGGTAAATCCCGATGAACTTGTAAGCGCCCTTCAAAAAGCAGAACATCAAATCGAAACCGAAGAAATAAGTTTGAAACTAAATACTTTTATTGGTAACATGACCGGTAAAAATAACGAGCAAAAAAAAATAGTGCTCAATACTCAAAATACCGTTCACGTATTAAATATAACCGATATCATTCGCTGCGAAGCCGACCGCAATTACACACGCTTTATTCTTAATGCAGGTAAAAATATTTTAGTCACCGGTTCATTGCAGAAGTACGACGATATATTATGTCCGGTTGGTTTTTTCAGATCTCATCATTCTCACTTAATTAATTTATCGTATATCGACCGTTTAGAAAAACAAAATGCCGAACTGGTAATGAAAGATGGTTCCATTGTACCTTTAGCCACCCGCAAAAAGGACGATTTGCTTGAACTTTTAGGGAAAATATAGCCCATCCCATCCTTCCCAAAGGGAAGGAGAAAGACTAAAAAATTGCCCCTTCCCTTTGGGAAGGATGGGATGGGTATTACGCCTGTTTACAAAAACACCAATCCGGGTAACAAAACCCCTACGCGGGTACATTTAGCGTTTTTAGCCCATTTTAACCCTCTACTTTTATCCTATA
>JAHEYG010000065.1 GCA_023251725.1 Sphingobacteriaceae bacterium
AAATGGCCCTTATAAATTATGTGCGCCGCATTTAATTCAATTAGACCCTTCACCGAATTTTCGAGTAGCGAAGCAGTTTCCTTAACTGTATAAAAATCGTTTTTTAAAGACATCACTCAATAATTTTTTCTAATGCAATAAATAATTTAACAACACCGAATTGCTTTAAATTTATTTTTGCGTATTCGCCGGTATATATTGTTTTTGATTCTTTCTTGGTTTTGTAAAATACATTTTGCTCGGCAGCAAAATAATTTTCGTTTCGCGTTAAAAACAAATGCTGCGCTTTATTGCTTAAATGTAACACTTCTTTGTCTTTATTCTTCAATAATTCGGCATTTTTATTAAACCAATCTATCAACAAAATGTTTTTAAAGTTGCGAACCAAGGCGTTTACAAGCAGAGGTTTATTTAATGGCTCAAATACAAAAGCAGGAATAATTGAATCGCCCCGCATTTCAAAATCAAACATCCGTATTCCTAATTCGGTTACAAACACCAAATGTTTTGTATTCTCATCGGTTTTCTTTAGCACAATTAAACCCGTAAAATGATTGCTTAAAACATCGATGGTGGCTTTGTATTTAACTGAACTTCCATCGGCGGGAATTAGTGGTTTTAATTTATTTTGATCAATGTTTAGATTTGCTTGCTTGGGAATTTTGGCCAACTTGTTGTAAGCACAGCCCGAAAGCAGCAAACTACTTAACGCTAAAAATATTATCGGCCACCGAAGCATTTATTTTTTTATTGACGAATTCCAATGTCGTATAATCCTCATTAGGTTCTATCATGTCTAATTTAGAAACCGAAGTTACGTTTTTATCAAAGTACATGTTTATTTTTTTAAGACTTTCTTTCATGTTTTTTTGGAGAGGAGCCAATTCCAATTTATAAAATTTTTCATTCTCAAAATAAGTAATAGCAAATTTTCCTGCTTTAAAAATAGTTCCCTGCACACAAGAAATCATAATGTCATTAATTTCTTTAAAAACTCTGTTGCTGTTCATATCAAATTTAGAAGTTTTTTTATCGTCCTTTATCCAGATTTTATCATTGTTAATAACGATAAGATATTTATACGGCGTAAAATATTCCCACCGAAGTTTGTTTTCTTTTTTAAAAATAAAATGTCCTTTACTATTCACTTTTTCGGAGAGGATGGATAAATTTTTCTCCTGAGTAAAATCACTTTCAATCGAATTAACCGATTTACTCATAGCTTCAATGCGCTGTTTTAAAGCCGCGGTATCTTTTACCGCCTTAAAGTTTTGTGAAAAACAAAAATGAGAAATGAATATTAAAATTAAAATACGCTGCATTACGAGATGCTTACAAATTCAAAATTCTTTTGTTTAAGCGCAGGAATTAATTTATCCAGTAGCTCCGGGATAAAATCCGGTTTATCGTGCAGTAATATAATGGAGCCACTTTTTGTTTTACTCAGCACACGATTCAAAACCTTATTCATTTCCTTAGCGGCGGTATCGTAAGAACGAACATTCCATCCCACCGATTGCAATTTTAATTTTCGAAATACACTTCTGAAATTGGGCGTGGTAACTCCGTAAGGCGGACGAATAATTTTTACATCTTTTCCCGTAACCAATCTTATGGCATTCAAACTTTCCAAAATATCTTCTTCTAATTTACTCTTACCCCACATATCAATCCAAAAATGATGCGAGAAACTGTGCGAACCAATGCTGTGTCCTTCATTTATTATCTGTTGCAAAATAGTTTCGTTTCCTTTAATGTTTTTTCCTATCACAAAAAATGTGGCTTTTACGCCGTGTTTTTTTAATGCCTCCAAAACTTTTAATGTTTGCGGTTGGCTCGGACCATCATCAAAAGTTAAAGCAATTTTATTTTTATTCTTATCCAGGTAATTCAGAGATTTCAAATGAAAATTTAATCCGATAAAATAAGCACCGAAAAATTCTACAATTAAATAAACAATTGTAGATAAACCCAATCCAAAATAAAACATCGGCGAGCCCAAATCACAAAAGAATAAAATTTCTCCGATGGCAATGGCAAAAATAGCGGTGGCTAAACGGTGTTTTAGCATTTTGATAAAAGTGTAAATGAATAATTAATTCCCATGTAAGCATTAATTATTAAAACGGTATTGATGGTTGATTTAGTAAGCGAATTTATTTTAATTGCCTCAGGAACATTTTGCTTTTCAATAATTTTATTTGCTACCCAGGTTCCGAAAGCGCCTGCTGTGTGATACTCGCCACACAATTGTTTAAAATGCGCTGTAGCAGAAGTTTTTGAAACTTGAGGCAGTAATTCTAATAAATAGTTATCAAATTGTTGGTCGCCCGAAAACCCCATTAACACCACATCTATTTTCTCTAACGACGTTTGATGAGTTTTTAAAAGATTAGTTATTGCCGAAAGAATTTCCTCAGTACTTTTTGGTTTGTAAGAAAACGAAATTCCCTCAATACAACTGCAAGCATTTTTTTTAGTATCCGATAAAACAAAAAATGTTGAGCCTTCGCCCATTTGAATTCCTTTTGTTTTTCCTTCGTAATATTGGTGCGAATTGTTGCTGCTGAATTTTTTCGACCGCCTAAGCAATTCTACGTACATGGGTGTATGTTCCTCGATACCCCCAATTAAAATAGTTTGTTTTCCTTCCTCCATTTGCATCAATGCATCCATCACGCAAGTTTCAAACGAAAAACCGCGATGCACATAAGTAAAATTGTAATCATAACATTTCATGATAAGCGCAATTTGCGAACCTACCGTGTTGTGGGTCGACTGAATAAAAGAAGTAGGAGTTAAAAATTGCTCTTTATTATTAATAATGGCCAACAAAAACTTTTCGCTGTCTTCGAAACATCCCAAACCAGTTCCCGAAATAATGGCATCCACATTTTGCACTTTCGCATCCACCACCGCCATGTTAGCTGCTGTAACGCCCATTTTAATGGCGCGGCCCATACGGCGCAACATGTTGGGCGCAATGTGTTCTTTGTAGGATGGTTCAAGGGCAGAAAAGAAATCAATGTGCACCGGATTAATTTTTTCGAAAAACCAATTTTCGTCTATCGTGTTTTGCGGCGATATAGAACCCGAACCAATTATATATGCTTTCTTTGTCAAATTATACTTTCGAAAAAATTAGTGATGAACAATTACCGCCAAAGCCAAATGAATTAGATAATACATTTTTTATTTCGGCATCGGTAACTTTTGTTACCGGTGTAAGTTTAAATTCAGAAATGGGAGTGGTAAAATTTAAATTCGGAAAAATTTTATTATTTAATATCGATAAAATGGATATAACGGCCTCCACCCCTGCCGCTGCTGCCAAAGTATGCCCCGTAAATGATTTGGTGGAACTGAATTTCGGAACATTATTTCCAAAAACATTTATAGCCGCCTTACTTTCGGATAAATCGTTATTGGGCGTTCCGGTGCCGTGCATGTTAATGTAATCAATTTGCGAGGCGTTTAATCCGCTCATCTGCAAAGCCAGCTGAATGGCTTTTGTTGCACCCGAACCATCCGGCGAAGAAGCGGTTTGATGATAAGCATCATTTGTATTGGCGTAACCCATCACTTGCGCCAATGCTTTACCGTTTCGTTTTTTTAATGCGCTTTCGCTTTCAATCACCACAAAGGCGCCTGCTTCTCCTAAATTTAATCCTTTCCTATTTTCATCAAATGGCTTGCACCATTCTTTATCTAAAATCATTAATGTATTAAATCCGTTAAACGTAAATTTAGAAAGCGAATCTACACCGCCAACAATTACTCTGTCGAGCATGCCGTGTTTAATCATTCGGCTTCCCAACATTATTGCATTCGCCGCCGAAGAACAAGCGGTTGAAATAGTGGTGACATAATCTTTCACTCCTAAATAATCGGCAATCTCCTCTGTACTCTCTCCGCAATCGTGTGTATCTAAAATTTCGAGATGCTCATTTTTTTCAATCATGTCGTTAAAAAACAATTCTGTTTTACACATCCCGGCAACGGTAGTAGAAGAAATTAATCCTGTTCTTAATCCGTCTTTCAAATCAATTCCCGAATGTAAAACGGCTTCACGCGCAGCTGCAATTCCTAAAAGTGATGTACGGTTTAATAAGGGGGAATGATGCGAAATAAAATCCATCAAATCGTTATTGGATAATTTTACTTCGCCTAAAACGTATTCGTCTTTGTAACGGGTTTGTAAATGATTTATTTTTCCGATTCCGGTTTTTGCGTTCGATAAATGATGATAAGCTTCGGCTACATTATTTCCAATGGCCGAAATGAGTCCAAGTCCGCTTATAAAAACTCCTTCTCCCAATTAATCTTTACCATTCGATTTAATAAATTCGGCCATGGTACGAACCGATTCAAAAATCTTTTTACCGTCGGCGGGATTTTGAATTTTAATGCCGTAATGTTTTTCGAGCAATACAATTAATTCGAGTGCATCAATCGAATCAAGTCCTAATCCTTCTCCGAATAAAGGCGCATCAGGTTTAATATCCGCGGGTTTTACTTCCACTAAATTTAATTGTTCGATAATTTGTCCTTTTAATTTTTCTATTAAAGCATCCATATTTTATAAAAATAATTGATTAAGTAGTGTTTGATTTAGAGCTTTAAAATTAGCATTTTTAATTGAATCGGTAGCTTTTTCAACTAAATAAATAAAGGCTTCATAATTTGCATCATCGTAATCGACCCATCCGCAAATGGCGGCATTAGTATTAGCTTCTTTAAAAAGCTCTTGAGTATAATTTACCAATAGTTCCGCATCAAATTTTTCGCTCACAAAAAAAGCATTTTCGCCGGTAATTTTGTGTTTAATAGCAATTTCGCCAATCACAATATTAGGTAAGGTATAAACAAATGTAGCGGGCGAAGGTAAGTACTGATCTTTGTTGGAAATACTTTTTTGGTAAATACGGTCGGTGTCTAAACTGGAAGAATGATTTGAAAGTATAATTGAAATTTGGTTCAAATTATTTCGCAATAAAAATTCAGTCCCGAAAGCTTTCGGGATTGATAAAAGCGTTTCAGTTGCTAAAAATCCAAGTTTAGAAAGCATATCCATTTTATGAAATTTCGGATAATTTAATTCTAAAGTTTTATAAGCTTCCGCGAAAAAATAAGAAGGATTTTCGGAATTAGAAGAAATTATTTTGTTGCCCTCCAAATAAATGGTGTTGCGTTTTATTTTACAATATGAAGTAATTATCAATTCCATTTCTTTTTGGTCTCTTTTATTTTTTTACTCTCTTCAATCCCTTTAATCTTTTTTGTTCCTTTAATCCCTTCAGTCTCTTTTTGTCCCTTCAATCCCTTTAGTCTCTTTAGTCTTTTATCTCACAAACAAAGCCGCCGCATTACAGCCTCCAAAACCGGAAGCCGTTTTTAAAATTGAATTTATAGTTTGTGTTTTATATTCTTTCACTACATTCATTTTTCCACTCACCCCTGAAGTTTCAAATCCGGCCGATTTTATTATCTGACCATGCCGGGCCGCTTCAATACTTAAAATAGTTTCTAAAACTCCTGCTGCCCCTAGGGTGTGACCGTAATAGCCTTTAAAACTGTTGGCAGGAATTTCGCTTAGCGCCGCACGCTCAAAAGCTACCGACTCCATTTCATCATTGTAAGGCGTTGCAGTGCCGTGGGCGTTTATAAAATCAATTTTAATTTCGGAATTATTTTTTAAAGTGTTTTGAATGGCTTGAACCAATCCGTCGGCGTTTCGCGAAGGACCCGAAATATGATTAGCATCATTAGCCGAAGCACCATTTACAATATTCATTGATGAATTTGTTTTCAAATTTTTATTTTTAGTAATTAAAATAGTGGCTACTGCTTCTCCTAAATTAATTCCATCGCGTTTGGCATCAAAAGGCTTGCAAGGATTTACGCTTAAGGCATTGAACGATTTAAATCCGCTCACCGTAAATTCGCTCACCAAATCGCCGCCACACACAATTACATTATCGAATTGACCCGAAGAAATAAATCGTTTGGCTATTATTATGGAGAGCAAGCCGCTGATGCAGGCATTGGAAACTACTAACGGTTTGTTTACGGCGCCAAAATAATTTCCAATTTCATTGGCCATTGTACTTAAGTACATTCTTTTTTTAGAAATTAAATTGGGCAATTGATTTTCGAATAAATCGATATTTCCTTTGGTGGTTGAATAAATTAAAAGTGTTTTTTTATCGGTAAGAGAAACTGCCGACTTATTTAAAACTTGCTGAATTGAAAAAATACTTAATTTTTCGAGCTTGGTAAATAAATGGGAATTATTTATTTCTTGAGAAACTGTATTCAGGTTTTCCTCCGAAAAAACAGAAAGACAAAATAAATTGTTGAGCTTACCGAAATTTATTTTTTTAACGCCTAATTTATTTGCTAATACAGCTGAATAATTTTCTTCAGAATTAAATCCTAAGGGGGATATTATATGGTGGTATGAGGTAAAAATCTCCAATCCCGCATAAAGGGTTTTTTAATTTCCCTTAAAATTTGCTTTTCGTTTTTCTAAAAATGCTTTCACGCCTTCTTTAAAATCGGTAGTGCCAAAACTTTTTCCGAATTCTTCAATTTCAACTTCATAACCGTTGAGTTGCGTATTGTACCCTGCATTAATTACTTTAATGGCGGTTTTTACAGCGGTTGGTGATTTGGTTGAAATTTTTGCGGTAATTTCAAAACATTTATTTAGTAATTCTTCTTGCGTAGTAACGTGATTAATTAATCCCCATTTAAAAGCATCGGGCGCATTAATCATATCAGCAGTAACAATCATTTCAAACGCTTTTCCTTTTCCCACCAATTGCGCTAACCGCTGCGTACCGCCGTAACCCGGAATGACTCCCAAACTTACTTCCGGAAATCCCATTTTTGCGTTATCACTCGCCACACGTAAATGACAAGCCATTGCTAATTCCAAACCTCCACCTAATGCAAAACCGTTAACAGCCGCAATAACAGGTTTCGAATAATTTTCGATAAAATTAAATATTTTAAAATGTCCGGTTGAACTTAATTGTTTTCCTTGCTCAATAGAAAAAGCGGCAAATTCAGAAATATCGGCACCGGCCACAAACGATTTATTTCCGGAACCTGTTATGATAATAGCTCTGATGTCTTTTTCATTTTCAGCTTCCACCAAAGTTTCGTGAAGTTCTTCAATAGTTTGACGGTTTAAAGCATTTAATTTATCGGGACGATTTATGGTAATAACCAAAACACCATTTTTTATTTCAGTTAAAACATACTCTGAGGTCATAATCATTTTTTAAATTTTAAGTTCAGCAAATATAAAGTTATAACGTGAAATGGATTAAAAAGTTATTAACGCGGTGTTTTTTATTATTAAGAGATTAAATAAATGTTTTGTTACGATTTTAAGAACCTTAAGAAAAATGTGGTTCCTTGATTTTCAATACTTTCAAACCATATCTTTCCTTCGAAGGAAGAAATAATATTTTTTACCATTGCTAAACCTAAACCGGTACCGGTTGTTTTAGTAGTGAAATTAGGGACAAATATTTTTTCGTGCATGTTATTAGGAATGCCGCAGCCGTTATCTTTTACACTAACTAAAATAGAATCTTTTTCTTCTTCGAGTTTTATTTCGATAATACCATTTTTGTTTTCGGGAATCGACTGTACCGCATTTTTTATTAAATTATTAAATACACGCAAACATTGTTCTTTATCGGCCACCACCAAATTTACATTGGTAAAATTACTTAAATTAATTTTGGTGTGTTCTTCATTTTTAAACAGCAGCATGGAAGTGTGAATTATTTCTAAGAGGTTTACCGACTGCAAAGAAACTTTTGGCATTTTAGCAAAATTGGAAAACTCATTGGCAATATTAGCTAAAGTATCAATTTGTTCAATGATGGAGGAAGAAATGGATTTAAATTTTTCTTTAAACCCTTCGTTATCTTCATTCACAATTTTTTGCATGTACTGTAAATTAAGTTTCATTGGAGTTAAAGGATTTTTAATTTCGTGCGCCACTTGTTTCGCCATTTCGCGCCAGGCGCCTTCCCTTTCGGATTTTGCCAATAAATTGGCACTCTCTTCTAATTTTAATAACATTTCGTTGTATTCATTTACCAAACCGCCAATTTCATCATTCGATTCCCAAACAATGGGTTCGTTTTTTTTGTTGAGCGAAATTTTGGCGAGCTGAAGCTGAACGGTTCTTAATGGTTTTGTGATATAGGCTGTAACAATTAATCCGGTAAATAAACTCACTAAAAATAAAACCACATACACATTTAATAAAGTAGTAATGTAATCCGATAATTCTTTTTCTAAATCAATTTGCCTGGCGAAATAAGGTAAGTTAATATAACCCAAAAAATTTCCTTCGGTATTATAAATGGCCGAATAGAGCGACAAGTAATTTAAGGAACCAATATAATCGCGGGTTGGAAAATAAGACGATTGCTTGCGTTTAAAATTGGCAATGGCCAATGGATTAGTGAATTTAGAATTTAGTCCTTTATCAAATAATTGCGGCTGCGAAGTGGCAAACAAATATCCATCATCGTCATATAGCGAAATTTCTGAATTAAATAATACGGCGTATCTTTTTAAAACCGTTTCGGCGTATGGTTTATTTTCGGAGTTTAGTTTTTTGGTTTTAAATAAAAACGGTGTTAGCTCCGTATTAATTCGCTGAACACTTTCGGTTAATTGCTTAACGCAGTCGGCCTCAAATTTAGTGATGACCAATCTTACCGAAAAGATTCCTACGGCAGATAAAGCAAAAAATAAAATGGAAACAATAAAAAACTGGATGCGACGGTTTAATGAAAAAAACAAAACTTTATCTGAAACAGTGTAATATCCGAAAATCATTAATAAACTAAGCACAGCATAAAATAAAAAATAATACGAATTAGCCGTAAAATAATATTTGAAATCTTTTTTTGGCGTACTAATAATAATTTGTGTGATGTTATCCGCACCTGCAAAAAGCCGGTGTTCGAAATCGGGATTTACGTTTTCTAAATTAGCAATTGAAATATAGTTGATGGGATAATTGAAATCGCCATAACTGTCGTTTAATTTATTTTGTTTGTAAATGGCGTAAGGATGATTTTGTTTTTGCTGTGGTTTATCCAATAGCAATTCCATAAAACTTCCTGCATCGGCCGATTTTTTTGGTTCCAATATGGCATATAAAATATGAGAAGGTTTTGCATTTTCATTGGCGTTAAAAGGTATTTTAGCAATATAGCGCGAGTTGGGGTTGTACTCTTCAATAAAAAACAACTCTTCACTGGCCGTAGGTATGGCAGTTTTAATTTGCTCCTCAAAATAATCATTGTTGTATAAAAGCGGATTCGAGTTTCTAAAATCAGGCAAACACACCGAATCAAAAATCATAAGTTGCAAATTGTATTTCTCGAAGTAACCGCTGAAATACTGTTGTCTTATTTTTTGTTCCAGTTCGGCACTATTACCAGGCAATTGTTTTATTAAATTATTTAATAACTCATCGGCTTTTATTTTTTTAGCGGCTTCGGTAAAAGTGTTTTCCAAAATGGGATCCATCCTGTCGGATAATTTATCATATAAGGTAACGATGTTTTTTTGCTCGCTTTTTGAATTATACTTGCTGAATAAATAAGAGGTGATGATAGAGAAAACCAAGATTTGCAATCCAATTCCAATAACGCTTCTGTTAAACTTTAATTTTTTAAGAATTAAAGAAATTGCAAACATGGCTAAAAACCAAAGCGTTTCTGCTTTACCGAAATGATGTTTGAAAAAAATAAAATAGGTTAATCCATAAATTAAAAGAAAAGTGGTCAGAATAGTTTTTCTTTTTTTGGAACCGGTTTCAAAAAATGTATCCAGCCATTTCTCTAAAATCACGGCCATAGCAAATCCGTAAAAAAATACAATTCCCAAACATAAAAAACTAAGCGCGTTTAAATTAAAAAAGTTTAAAAATTCGAAAGAGATAATGGAATTTTCAATTAAACTTTTAATAATAACATTTAACTCAAATGCCAAAAATGTCAATAAAAAAATAAGTAACACAGGAGCCGCCAATTGCATAACCGTATTGGTAAAACGAAATTCAATTTTTTTATAAAACACAAAGGCCCACACAAACAATAACACCACGTTTAATAAAATATCTCCTAAAAAATAATTAAAAAACGAATCGCTGTTGGCATAAGTCCCCACATCGTACAAAGAAATGTGATACAATAAGCCCGGTAATTTAAAATAAATCATCCCGCTTCTTATCCCTAACAATAAAATACTTCCCAAAATAAAATAATTCAAAGAAATGTTTTTGCTCAAACTTTTTTTCAGCACCAAAAATAAAATCAGTGCAAACGAAATAAAAAACAATATTACCGCCCAATTACTTTTGCTTTTACTCTTTGTAAGCTCATCTTTAGTGTTAATTTCAAAAAGATTTTTACCGTTAACAGATTTAACAGCATTTTCAGAATTTATAACAGGATAAATTAATTTATTAGCCGAGGCCGACAACTCTAACCATGCCGCAAACGAATTATTTAAATAATTATTCTGAACATCGTACTCCGGCTTGATTAAAATAAGCGCTACCGTTTTTAAACCTACCGTCCTCTTAAAAAAATATTCGTACCAACCGTTACGCAAATGCACCATCCCGTTATCATCCTTAAAAATATTTGCCGAAAAATCGAGCGGAATTTGATTGGTAGTCCAGAATTTTAAAGTATCGTTATCAAATACGTAAAGTCCGGCGTTTTCTTTAGCATAAAATTCTGTAATAGGTCCTTCATATAAATCAAAAAGGTGCTCCGGACTGTTCTCTTTAAGCATCTCGCCCAAAAGATTTAGCTTTGAAAGAACTGTTTTCTCACGGGCATTGAGATTTTTTTGAACTTTTTGGCAAAGTTCGTGTACAGTATTTACATTGGTATAATTAAGTAAAAACGACACTAAAAGCCCCAAAATGGCAATAATGAAGCCTGTTTTACTATTTAACCTATTTAACATTTATAACGATGATTGAAGAGATTTTGAGATGAAACGATTGATTTGACATTATGAACCTTAATCTATTACTAAGAGGTGTGCCAAAATAGGCGGGTTTACTAATAACCTCTTTAAAAAACCAAATTATATTCATTATTAAGCAAAAGCAATTTAGGTAATTTTCTCGAAATAATTATATTTGTAATTCGGATATAAAAATACATATGGCAAAGCAAGCGCAAACTAAGCAACAAATAAAGACACAAAGTAAAGCTAATAAGCAACCCCAGTTAAAAGAACTAAAAAATACTTTTAAATATTTTCCTTTTTTAAACCAAAGGCAGCCAATAATTGTTTTGGCTTTAATAGGGCTTATTTTTTACGGCACCAGTATTTATAACGAATACGCTCTGGACGATGGTATTATTATTCACCAAAACGATTATGTAATAAAAGGCTTGAAAGGCATAAAAGAAATTATGACCAAAGACGCTTACGATAGTTTTTATAGAAGAATGAACGCCACCGACCAGTTAGCCGGTGGTCGTTATCGCCCTCTTTCTGTAATAAGTTTTGCCATTGAGCAGGAGTTTATTGGTAAATACGATAACGGCTCCTATTCTACCAATTGTTGGGACCTCAACAAAAATGGTGTGGGTGACCCTGAGGAAGATTTGAATGAAGATGGTGTTTATAATGAAGTAGATTGTCAGGTTAAAGGAGCTTTTATGCGGCACTTTAATAATATGTGGACTTATGTTTTAGGATGTATTTTTTTATATCTGGTATTCAGAAACCACATGTTCAGGGATAATCAAGACATGGCATTTTTATCGGCGTTGATATTTTTAACTCACCCGCTGCATACCGAGGCTATTGCGAATGTAAAAAGTCGCGACGAAATTTTCTCACTCATATTTATCTCACTCACTTTTTTATATTCGTTCAGGTTTATCGACAATAAAAAAATGACCACCCTTTTTTGGGCTGCTTTTATGTTTTTACTGGCCTTGCTTTCTAAAGAATACGCTTTGGTGTTATTAGGCTTGGTGCCATTGGCGTTTTACCAATTTAATAAAATTGATTTCGAAATAAAAGTGCTCGCGCCGCCAACTATAGTGTTTTTGGTTATTGCCGTAATTATGGTGGCCTTAAAACTTAAGAAAATATCTTATGGTATAATGCCGTTTGTTTACATGGCCATTGGTGCTTTTGCGTTTGTAAAAACCATGAAACGAAAAGATTTAAATACATTAATGATTTGGTTTTACTCGGCTTTTTTATTGTACCTAGGCATGCGCTTAAATGCTGTTGTGCTTACGCCGGGGGTGCCCGATACCGAAATTTTAAATAATCCTTATTTATTGGCTAATGGCGAAGAACGTTTTTGCTCGAAAGCATTTGTATTACTAAAATATTTAGAGTTGTTGATTTGGCCTCATCCTTTATCCTCCGATTATTCTTATCATTCTATTCTTTACCGTCATTTTAAAGATTGGGATTTTATTTTAGCCGTTCTGTTAAATGTAGCGCTTGTAATTGTTGGATTTAAACTGGTATTAAAGCGTCATATTTTAGGATTTGGAATTGCAGTTTATGTAGCTTTTTTATTAATGGTAGGAAACGTATTAATGGATATTGGTGCTACCATGGGCGAACGTTTATTGTTTCACTCTACCATTGGATTTGCCATTGTATTATCGTGGTTCATATTAAAAGGATTTGATAAACTTGAAAATATTAATTTTAATCTTCGACGGATTTCGCTTTTTGCGATATTGGGTGTGGTAGTGTTTTTATACGGATGCAAAGCCTGGGAAAGAAATTGGGATTGGAAAAATGATATCACTTTATTTATTAAAGATGCCAACACCATGCCAAACAGTGTTCTCGTATTAGGAAATGCCGGCGCTCGTTGGATTGATTTGGCCGATACAAAATGGTTTAATAAAAAACCCGGTGAAGCCGCGCATCTTCCTTTCAGTACTTACGAAGACAAAATGCTCGAGTTTAAAGTGGCCGATGTAGAATTTACTAACGGATTAGTTCACGATAGTATAATAGAACCATTGGAAGGCGAATTTACCAATGCGCAAAATCTAACGCCCCGCCAGCGGAGTCTTTATAAAGGCATTGGTTATTTAAAGCACGCTACTACTTTGCATCCGCGTTACGTAAACGGTTATTTAAATTTAGGGTTGGCTTATTACAAATTAAAACGCGACCGCGAAGCGCTTTACTATTGGAAGCATGCCGAAAAATTGTATCCTAACAATCCTTACTTAAAAAATTATTACATAGTTTATTATCAGGAGTTGTTGCAGCGCGGTTATCAAAAAGCGCAGCGCGGCCGCTCGGATAGTGCGGCTTACGAATTAAATAAAGCTACTATTTTAGATAGATACAATCCCGAAGGATGGTACAACTTAGGAGGTGCTTATTTTAATTTACAGAATTTCCGTAAAGCAAAACAATGTTGGGCCGAAGCACTTAGGTTAAATCCTAATCATCCGCAAGCATTGCAGGGTATGAGAAGTATTACGCCGGCTATGGTGGGTGAAACACCTGCTATTCCCGCTCCAAATGTTATTGCCACACCTTCAAAAATTACAAACTAATTTTGAAAAAGTTTTTATTGATATTTTGTTGCTGTGTTGATGTTATTTTTTTTAGTAAAGCGCAATATTTTATTAATCTCGATACTGTCGGTTCAAAAACAAGCAGCGATAATCTTTATAACAAAGCTCTTTTTACGGATAGTTTAGCAAGTAGTTTTTGCATTATAATAAAAAAAGAAGTGAGAGCTCACAAACATTTAAACCATACCGAACATGTTTTTGTTTTAGAAGGTAAAGCCCTTATGAAAATTGCAGACCGTACTGTCGAAATAAAAAAAGGAGATATGATTTTTATTCCCAAAAATACGGTGCATTCGGTTACAACCATCAGTAAAGAGCCATTAAAAGTATTAAGCTGGCAAGCTCCGTTTTTTGACGGGAAAGACCGCTATTTTGTAGACTAAAATTTAAATGATAAAAAAAACATTAATACTCTTATTTTTTATTTCTTTTGGATTTTTAAGAGGACAGGTTTTGTTCAGCGACAATTTTAATTCTTATTCTCTTCAAACTTATACTACCGTTTATTCGGCGGTTAATTACACTACTGCTTCTCCGGGTTATACAGTAATTAACGATGGTTTTAAAAATAATGTAGGATCATTGCAAGCTCCCAACAAACCATTTAATGTGGCCGCGTTAAAAACTACAGGATGGGCAGTGGCTTATAATTCTTTAGTAAATGACACATTTTTGGTTTCTACTTCCTGGTTAGATACCAGCGTAGCGGCCCTGCGTTATATTGTAACCCCTCCGGTAAATGCTATTACAGGCGTAAGTGTTTTATCGTGGGAAGCCATGGCGCCGGATATTAATTACCCCGATGGTTATGAAATTTACGCCACTAATAATACCACGGGAACTTTATCGGCAGCCAGTTTTAATATAAGTGATCGCATTTTTTCATTGGCAGACGGCAACACTGCCGGTGGCGGCGAAAAAAATAAATTTATAAAACGCGGGGTTTCTTTAGCCACTTACGCCGGACAAAATTTGCGTTTTGCTTTTAAAAACAATTCAACTAATATGTACCAATTATGGATTGATGATATTAAAGTGGAGAACATACCTTTTGGAATTGACGCCGAAATAAGTGTTGGACAGGATATTTATAAATACAATACTGTAAATACGAACGGAAGTATCAGATTCAGAATTACCAATAGAGGCTATTCCAACATTACCAGTTTAAACGTAAAATATTTAGTAGTTGGCACCGCCAACAATATTGTTGAACCTTTTAGTATTGTTACACCGTTAACGCCTTATGCGCTGAGCGATTTTACATTTAACGCGCCCTATTCTATGACTACTCCGGGTTATTATAAAGTAAAAGTTTGGGTAAGTGATGTAAATGGTGCCGGTATTGATCAAAACCAATTAAACGATACATTAGTTTCTTTTATTAGCATAATGGCAACAGCACCTGCAAAAAATGTTTTGGTAGAACAATTTGTGAGTTCCTTTGATGGTTACACGCCCGACGGACAAGATGTATTAAATGCGCTCACTTCCCCCAGTGTAATTGCCGTTAACATTCACGATGTGGATTCTTTAAAAAATAAATCGGTTAATGCTTTGATAAATTCTTACAAACAAAAATATTCTACTGCTCTAATTGATCGCAATTATTTTTATGATATAAATTCGGTGCCGGTCGACCGTAATATTTACGGAGCACGAATTAATTTACGCAAACCTGCTATTGTGCCGGCAAGTGTTACCATCACCAATAAAAATTATAATTCGTTTACGCGCGAAATAACTTTTACTGTAAACGCCACCTTTGCCGCTGAGGTGGTAGGCGATTATAGAATTAATGCTTATATTACAGAGAACAACGTTTACGGACCGTTAGTTGACACCAGTTACAACGGATGGAACCAATTGAGCTTTATGTATAGTGTTCCTTCTTCGAATTATTATCAAAAAGGTTATTTTTATGCGCCTGCCAACGGCCATGTGCTCAGTGCTAAATATTATTTTGTGGCCGCAGGTCAAGATTCCCAACATGTGTATATGCATCAGCATGTATTAACCGCTGCGCCCGACGGTGCGTATGGTTTTGTAGGAATAATTCCTTTAACCGGCGGCACATTGGCGCAAACTTATTCGCGCGCTTACACTTATACATTGCCTGTTTCTCCTTACGGCGAATTCAGGTATAATGCCGATAATATTTATATTGTTGGGATGGTTTCGGAATGTAGTACCAATAAAAATTACCGTACCGTTTTAAATTGTTTGCAGGATAAACTAACTGCTAATGCTGAAGCTGTATTTGTAAAAGACTTTGCCGGTGTTGCTAATTTATTTTCCTTATATCCAAATCCTTCATACGGGGCTTTAAATATTTTAATTCCCGAAAAAAGTTTTACCGGCCGTCCAAAAATTAAAGTGCTGGATATTTTGGGTAAAGAAGTGTATTCGCAGCAGGCCGATTTATCTTTTGGTTTATTGCAATTAAATTTAAATCATCTCGATAACGGTTCTTATTTTATTAGTTTGGATGACGGCACTTCTAAGAGTGTCAAAAAATTGCTTATTGCCCGGTAATGTATGATACCAAATTATTAATTCAAATTCTTCCTTGCAGCGATAATGATTTTTTGTTGGTGAAAAAATTCATAAACGAATTTGCTCTCGACAATACCAATTTAAAACGCGAACAATTTTTACTGGCAAAATTTAATAACGAACTGGTTGGATTTGTTCGACAAAAAAATTACTCAGGTTGCAGCGAATTATGTTCGTTGGGTGTAATTGAATCGTACCGGCTAAAAGGTGTAGGAAGTAAATTGGTAAAAGCAATAATCCATCAATGTAAAAATCCGCTATATCTGGTAGCCATCATTCCTAAATTTTTTACCCCTTTCGGATTTAACGAAATTGCCGATTATCCCAATGAAATTTTAAACAAACTCCAATATTGTCAAAATAGTCTCGGCGTGCCTGAACCTTATGTTGTGATGAAGTTAAATAAGTCTATTGTTCATTGATAAATTTTTCCTAAATTTACCTTTCCTAATAATATTGCTTTGCAATAATGCTGCGGGTGTGGCGTAATGGCAGCCGCGCCAGACTTAGGATCTGGTGTTGAAAAACGTGGGGGTTCGAGTCCCTTCACCCGCACAAAAAAAGTCAGAAATTATTTTCTGACTTTTTTAATTTTTTATTAAAACATGAGAAAACAGTTTCTATATTTTGTTTTTTTATCTGTAGTATTTGCTTCATCAACTCTATCCCTTGCCCAACAAACCAAAATTGATTCTCTTCTGTCGGCTCTTAGCACTTCAAAAGAAGATACCAATAAAGTAAATATCCTAAATTCGTTAAGCCGACAAAACAGAAATATTGGTGAGTATGATAAAGGAATTCAGTTCGCTGATGAAGCGATAAAGCTGACCGAAAAAATTAATTTTAAAAAAGGAATGGCCATTGCCTTTAATAACATTGGTGCCATTTATACTCATCAAGCCGATTATTCAAAAGCATTAGAATGGTATTTTAAGTCTTTAAAAATAAGAGAAGAATTAAAAGATATGGATGGAATGGCCGGTTCTTTCGGAAACGTTGGCCTTATTTATAATCTGCAAGCCGATTTTCCGCGAGCATTAGAATATTATTTTAAATCTCTTAAACTCAACGAGGAATCCGGAAACAAAGAAGGGGTTGGCATAACCCTCAACAATATTGGAACGGTTTATAAAAGTAAAGGCGATTATCCAAGGGCTTTGGATGAGTATTTTAAATCTCTAAAAATAAAAGAAGAAATGCAAAACAAACCCGGTATAGCCTCAACCTTAGGGAACATTGGAAATATTTACCGAAGTCTGCACGATTACCCAAAATCATTAGAGCATTACTTGAAGGCGCTAAAAACTTTTGAAGAAATTGGAAACAAAAGAGCTATTGCTCTATCTCTTCAATCCATTTCAAATATTTACGAAGACCAAGGTAATTACAGTAAAGCATTTGAGCTGCATCTTAAAGCATTAAAAATACAAGAAGAAATAGGTGACAAAAAAGGCATTGCTCTTTCGTTCCAGAATATTGGAAACAATTATTCCTATCAGGGCGAATATCTCAAATCGTTGGAACCCTATTCTAAATCCTTAAAAATTCACTCTGAGATTGGCGATAAAGAAGGAGTGGCTATAGACAATTACAATCTTGGTTTTTCAAATACAAAGCTCAAAAAATTTAAGGAGGCAAACCAATACTTAGAGAATTCGCTTTTGATGGGAAAAGAAATTGGTGCTAAGGAAATCCTTAAAATCACTCATAAGTATTTGTCGGACTTAGATAGCGTTATTGGGAAATATCAGACCTCGCTGGAGCATTTTAAGTTATACATTGCTTATCGCGATAGTTTAGTTAATGAAGACAACACCAAAAAAACTGTACGCTCTCAAATGAACTATGACTTTGATAAAAAAGAAGCGGCTACAAAATTAGAACAAGAAAAAAAAGAAGCGATATCGATTGCTGAAAGTAAAAAACAAAAAATAATCATCTGGAGCGTGTGCGGCATTTTAGTTTTGGTAATTGGTTTTGCAGTATTTGCTTACAGAAGCTTTTTGCAAAAACAAAAAGCAAATATTGAAATAACAAAACAAAAAGAAATCATTGAGGAAAAACAAAAAGAAATATTAGACAGCATTCATTACGCCAAACGAATTCAAACTGCTTTGTTACCTACTGAAAAGTTTTTCGATAAAAACATTAGCAGACTGAGTAAAGAGAAAGGCTAATTTAAATTCTCATTTTTTTCATCACTTCCTGTATCCGGCTCACAGCCGAATAAAAACTCGATTGAAAAGGTATTATTAGCTTCTTGATTTTTCATAAATTTCCCTAAATATAATTATTTTTTTATCAAAAAATAATGCTGAGTTTTGTGTATCATAAAATGTCGGGTAAAAAAAGAATAGCTATTTTAGGAAGTACAGGAAGTATTGGGGTACAGGCATTGGAAGTAATTACGGCCGCGCCTGATTATTTTTCGGTTGAAGTTTTAGTGGCTAATTCTAATGCCGATTTACTTATTAAACAGTCGCTTCAATTTAAACCCAATGCGGTTGTTATTGGCGATGAAACAAAATATCAATTAGTAAAAGATAGTCTATTTAAAGAAGGCATTAAAGTTTATGCCGGAGCAAAAGCCATTGAGCAAATTGTAGAAATGGAAACCATTGATGTAGTTTTAGCTTGCATTGTTGGTTACGCGGGATTAGCTTCTGTTATAA
>JAHEYG010000066.1 GCA_023251725.1 Sphingobacteriaceae bacterium
CTATTTTTGTTAATCGAAATTCGACTAAATCCTTAGGCAAATTAGACTAAAACCTTATTTTTGGGTGTTTTTAAAATTAAAATTATTATGACCGAAGTTTATATAGTATCGGCAACACGAACAGCCATGGGTTCTTTCGGAGGCGCACTCGCCACTGTGCCCGCCACAAAATTAGGAGCGGCAGCAATTAAAGGCGCCCTCGATAGAATTAATTTAGATTATAAATTAGTAACCGAAGTTTTTATGGGTTCGGTTTTACAAGCTAATTTAGGTCAGGCGCCAGCGCGACAAGCAGCAAAATTTGCGGGATTGCAGGATACGGTGAATTGTACAACAGTAAATAAAGTTTGTGCTTCGGGAATGAAATCGGTGATGTTTGGCGCGCAAAGTATTATGTTGGGTGTAAATGATGTTGTAGTTGCGGGTGGGATGGAGAATATGAGTCAGGTTCCGTATTATTTAGAAAATAATCGTTGGGGCGCAAAATATGGTAACGGCGTTGTTATTGATGGATTGGCGAAAGATGGATTAACTGATGTTTATGGAAATTTCCCAATGGGAAACTGTGCAGAGTTGTGTGCAAAAGAAAAAAATATTTCGCGTGCCGAGCAGGATGCTTTTGCGGTTGAATCTTACAAACGTTCGGCCGCTGCCTGGAGTGCAGGAAAATTTAAAGATGAAATTGTTCCGCTCACTGTAAAAACAAAAAAAGGAGATGTTGAATTTGCGGAAGATGAAGAATATAAAAATGTACACTTTGATAAAATTCCAACATTAAAACCGGTTTTTATTAAAGACGGAACTGTAACTGCAGCCAACGCCTCTTCAATGAATGATGGCGCTGCTGCTTTAGTTTTAATGAGTAAAGAAAAAGCGGTAGCCCTTGGCTTGAAACCGTTAGCTATTATTAGAGGATTTGCCGATGCAGAACAAGCGCCGGAATGGTTTACAACAACACCTGCAATTGCAGTGCCACTTGCAGTAGAAAAAGCAGGATTAAAAATGAGTGACATTAATTTTTTCGAATTAAATGAAGCTTTTGCTGTTGTAGGAATTGTAAATATGCAATTAATGAAATTAGATGCAACTAAAGTAAATGTAAACGGCGGTGCAGTTTCATTAGGACATCCGCTGGGGGCATCGGGTGCAAGAATTATTTGTACACTGATAAATGTGCTTAAACAAAACAAAGCAAAATATGGCGCAGCAGGAATTTGTAATGGTGGAGGAGGAGCAAGCGCTATTGTAATTGAGAATGTAATGTAATTCAAAAAAAATGCAGTACGGCGCCTCGACTTGCTCGGCGACCGGTTTTAAATTAAAAAAAATGCAATACGGTATTTGTTCGTTAAGTCTGGTTCCATGCCGAAAGGAACCTTCTAATACCGCCGAAATGGTTACTCAACTTTTATTCGGAGAACATTATAATATTATTGAAGAGGTAGATGGTTGGATAAAAATTATTATTTCGTTCGACAAATACGACTGCTGGATAAATATTAAACAGCACACAAAAATTTCGGAAGCCGCATTTAAGTTATTAGAGATTCAACAAGCTGTTTTAAATACTGATTTAACGGCGAGTATCAGAAATAAAAATACACAGCAGAGTTTTCCAATTTTAATGGGCTCTACTTTGCCTGGATATATTAATAAAGAATGCAAAATAGAAAACACGAATTATTTTTTTGAAGGAAACATTACAACAGCCGCCACCAAAAAAAATGCGGAGCAGATTTTAAAAACGGCGAATTTATTTTTAAACGCCCCTTATTTATGGGGAGGTAAAACTTTTTTCGGATTAGATTGCTCTGGTTTTACACAAATGGTTTTTAAATTAAATGGTTACAAATTACCACGCGATGCCTGGCAGCAAGCCGAAACCGGACATCCATTAAGTTTTGTAGAAGAAGCACAACCCGGCGATTTAGCTTTTTTTGATAATGAAGAAGGAAAAATTGTGCACGTAGGAATTGTTTTGGAAAATCAGCAAATTATACACGCTTCCGGACAAGTACGCATCGATAAATTTGATCACTACGGTATTTTTCATTCCGAAAATAAAAAATACTCGCACATGTTAAGGGTGATTAAGAGGGTGATTTAACGCGTTCTCTTACCGTCAGTATAAACAGTTACAAACGCATCATTAATACCTAAAGCTTTTGCTTCGGCTTGTAAAGTTTTTGCAAATTTAATATCCGAAAAACTTCCGATACTGTAGATGTAAAGTCCATTATTTTGCTGAGCCACTATTGGCCAGGTTTTAATATTTAAGAATCTATCAGCCACCGCTTTTGGTACCCGATTTGTATAAGCGCCAATTTGTACTTTATAAGTAACGCCGGCTTCGTCTGTTTTAACACCGTTTTCAGCCGTTGGAGTAGGACCGTTAGTTACTCCATTACTAAACGGCGCGTTGGTATTATTATTTGCAGGAGCAGGGTTGTTATTATTTGTAACAGGGGCGGTTACATTATTATCAATCGGTGTATTTGTAACCTGACCGCTAGGGAATACAATCGGATTTTCAGGTTCCATTTTTACTTTGGTGGAGCTGTCGGCTTGAATTTTTTGTCCCTCTGCAAAAGGTACGCGTTTACTATTGAAATAGGCCGATACGAAAGCATCTTTAATACCTAAATTAACCACGCGACCTTTGTCGTTCAATAATTTCTCTCCCTGATTATAAATTCCTGCTGTGTAACGGTATAATCCGCTTGGTAATTTTTCGGTATAAATTGGCTGCAAATTATACAACTGTGTTTTTGTAATTAATTTTGTGTACACACCAATTTGTATAGTGTATAATAAACCGTTTAGTTTTTCTAATTCGTTGGTTACAGTAACTTGCTCGGTGGGGTTGGTGTTATCGACTGCATTAACCACTACAGTATTTCTAGGAACATTAGTGTTGGCATTAATTCCTGCGGTGTTGTTAGAAGTTAAATCGACCGGCTTGCCTTCTTTTTGTAAAATAGCCACCGCTTCGCTAACCGTAATGCGCTGACCGTTATAATAGCCCACCACAAAAGCATCTTTGTAACCTAAATTGCGCAAATCGTTTTTAACCGCGTTGGCAATTTCAAAGGCTTCAAAGTTACCGGCTGTATAACGAATCCATCCTGTGGGCGTTGTTTGCGCGTTTACTGGCGATAAACCTTTAAATGTTCCGCTCGGAAGCGGCGCTCTGAAAGCACCAATTTGCACTCTAAAAATTAATCCGTCCTGTACTTTTGCATCTACCGGAATTGGATTAGCAGCAGAGTAGGCGTTGTTGTTTTTAACTTCTAAGCCCTGCACTTTAATGGTTGCGGTATTATTATTTCGAGGCGGATTATTTGCAACAACATCATTGTTACGTGGAGGATTATTTGCAACAACATTATTATTTCTTGGATTATTATTTACATTATTGTTTCGCGGATTGTTGTTTGCAACAACATTATTATTTCTAGGATTATTATTAGCAACAACAGCAGTGGTGGTACCTACTTTATTTAAACTAACAATAGCGGACTGTTCTTTTTCGCCGGCTTGTTTCAATAAATCTTTTTTCAGATTCAAGTCACTTGTTTGATTCGCCTTATCATTTAATACTGTTGCTTCTTTCATTAAATTAGCAGCGTTAACTTTATTTAATTTTTGTTGCTGATTTAAATTCGCCGGAAGTTTAGAATTGGTGGCATCGTATTCCATTACAAAAGCTTTATTCAAATTAGCAAGTTCAGTGGCTTGTTTTTGATTCAATTCATTTAATTTTGCTTTTTGTTCAGGCGTTGCGTTATCGTTTGCATTGCTTGAACCCAAAGAAACTTCTTTTGCTACGTAATCAGGAGAATATTTTCGCAACAAAGAAATAACCTGCATTTGTTTCATTAGCATGTCCGATTCTTTTTCTTCGGCATTACTAACTCCACCCAACTTAGCCGCATCCGGCAAACCGTTAGTCTCGTCACGTAAAGTGGTGGCTTGTTTTTTAGAAGTATTTGCTAAATCAATTAATTCCTGTGCTTGCGAAAGTTCAGTCGCATTTTGTGATTTTGCTTTTTCAAGCAATACATCTAAAGTTTCTTTATTTACATCATACTGTGCGTCGTTTAATTTTTTCTGAACATCGGCGGCCTTAAGTTTATCGGTATTTGCAGTTGTTTCTAAATCTTTTGCTTCTTTTTGCATGTTCTCTTTATCTGCTCCCTGATAACTTTCGGCTTCAATTCTAATGTTAACCGCTTTTTTATTTAAACTATCGGCTGCTTTTGTTAATACTGCCACATTTGATTTTGCTTCGGTTTCGCTAATGGTTCCTGTTGAAGTAGCTTTTATTTCTTCTTCTAATTTTTTCTGTTCCTCAGATAAAGTCTTTAAGTTATTTTCGGCAGTAGTTTTTAAAGCAACCGCTTCTGTATTATTAACAGGCACATTTTTTACGGTGGTGTCTTTTGTTGGATTGGTATTGACCGCAACAGTGTTTGTAACAACCGGATTTGTATTTTTGGTTGAATTTGTATTTGTATTTACAACAGGATTGGTTTCAGCTACAACTGTATTGGTATTTACCACCGGATTATTTTCGGCCACAACCGTATTGGTATTTACCGGGTTTGTTTCGGTTACGGTATTTGTAGCCACCGGATTTTCATTAACCACTACCGGTTTTCCTTCCAACTCTAAATTGGCATTATTTATTGCTGTAATAGCTGCAATTTCTTTTTTGTTGGCCTCCAGTAATAAATTTTGTTTTTGCGCTGGGTCGGGCTCTGCTAACGCTTTCCCAACAAGGGCAATAGCTTCCTTATTCAAAGCATCAGCCTCTTTTTTAAAACCAACTGCTTTTGCGTTGGTATTCTTTTTTATAGCGGGATTTTGATTGAGTTTTGCTTCCTGTAATTTAATTTCGTTTTGATTGGCCTTACTCAGCGACATATAAGCATCCATTTTTTCTTTATTCAACTGAGTATACTGGTCAGATACTTTTGTGAGAGCCGGATTATTGGCGTTATCAAGAGTTTTTAAGTTAAAGCGGCCATTTGCTTTCATTAATAAATCAACAGCTTGTTTTTGTTTTGCCAAAGCATCATTTTCTTTTTCTTCGGCATTACTTAACATTCCTACTTTAGCGGCATCGCTTCCTTGTGAGTTAGCTTCTTCCCGTATATCTGCTGCTTGCTTAAAATTTAGTTTGGCTTCTTCATTTAATTTATTGGCTTCACTTACCTCATTACCTTTCGATTTATTGGTGGCTAATAAATTAGTGATGTTATCCTCATTAATTTCTTTCTGTTTTTTATTTCCTGTTTTAGTTAATTCAGAAGATTCTAAATGTTTTTTGTTAGATTGATTTTGTAAAAGCTTCGCATCATTCAACATATTTTCTTTATCCGTTCCCTGATAACTCTCAGCTTCTATTCTTATATTGGTGGCTTTTTTACTATAATTCAAAGCCGCACTATTTAATTGCTCCGCTTCAGCTTTGGTATTTACAGGCGGATTGTTTTTTAAATCTTCCTGCGCTTTTTCAATAGAAGCCGTTAATTCGGCTTTAGTGGTATTGGCAGTTTGTAATTTAAATTCAGCATCGGTTTTTAAAGATTGCGAACTAGGCTCTTTATAATCTTTATAATCAAACGCCGGATTGTTACTGGTATTAATATTATTTTTTAGTTCTGTAAGTTTATTAACGTCATCTGTTCCGTCAAATTTTACACTGATAGGCTGCGTATTATTTGCCTCAGTATTATTTTTCGGATTGTTTTCGGTAACCGTGGTAGTATTAGTATTATTTGTTGCCACTGTATTTGTATTATCCAATTCTTTTATTTTGGCGTTGTTGGTGGCGATTTTGGTATCATTTATTTGCTGCTGCTGTTCCAGTTTTTTTAATTCATCCGTAATTTTTTTCTTTTCAGCCGGAGTTTTAGCTTTATTTAAATCCAGTTTATCCAATGCAATTAAATCTTTTACTTCCTTATTATAATTCGTTAATATTTTATTTAATTCTTCTATACCCGGTTTATCTGTATTGGTGGCCGACTCAATTTGACCATTATATTTAGTCGCCACTTTGGTGTAAGAAATAGGTTCTGTTTTATTATTGGGATTAGTGTTGGTAGGATTTGTGTTTGTGTTAGCAGTGGCAATCGGGTTTGCAGAGTCGGTGGTTTTAATTTTATTGGCTAAATCAATTTCATTTTGCAACGAACTTGCTTCATCCTTTAAATTCTTTACGGTAATTTCGTTTTGTGCCAGCTCTTTTGTTTTAGTATCTAATTCAATTTTTTGTTCACTCACCTGCGCAGTTAAACTTTGTTTTAAGTTTTTATCTTTTGTTTTTGCTAATTCAGTTTCGTTATTGCTAATTTCTTTTTTAATTTCTTCAATGTTATTTTTTAGTTTATTCGATTTATCCTCCGCAATGACCACCTGATTTTGTTTTTGTTCTAAGTCTGTTTTAATGGCGTTATACGCTACATCCGATTGCTTTTTTTGTTTCGACAAATCTTCAATTTGTTTTTGCAAATCATCCAGTTTAGCTAAAGCCTCTTTATTGTTTTTATTTTTAATAACCGCTTCCAGTTGTTTAGCATATTCATCGTTAAGTGCCACTTCTTTTTCTTTAGCCCTAGCATCGTCGCCCAAATTTTTTGCCAGATTTATTATGGCCTCTGCCACTTTAGTAGCATTATTCGCGTTATCTTTTATCGCTGTTGCTTTTTCCAGTGCTTCTTTTTTCTGAACCTCATCGGTAATGGCATTGGCCGAAGTAAAAGCATCGTCGGCTTCTTTCTGTAAATTATCAGCTTCTATTTTTTTCGCGGTTCCAATTTCAGTGGCATCCCACTCATCCTGTTTCATTTTATCAGCTTCTACTTTTGCTTCCTTGGCATCCGTTTTTGCAATATCTACCAGCTGAGTATTCGTTAAACCTTCTTTGGATGTAACAGTATTTGTTGTGTTCGCATTCGCGTTGGTATTTGTGTTAGTATTCACCACAGGATCACTTTCTGTTACAGTGGGATTATTTGTTTTTACGGCTGGTGTGTTAGTGGCCACCGCATCAACCACTGTTGGAACTTTAATTTGCCCTTCATTAACATCCAACTTCGCTTTTTTCTCAATTAAATCTAAATATTTTAAATACCCTTCGTCATCCGGCGGAGTATCAAAATAATTAATAATTTTTAAAACCTTTAAATCGTAAGAAATACTTTGTTTGTAAGGCTTTAAGGTTGTCGCCATTGGTAAAACTACTTTATCCGATTGAGTAGGGATGCCGGGCGTTTCCACCGTAAAAATAAATTTACCTCCGTTAGGAAGTTCTAAATTGTAATCGCCATTCTCCTGCGCATTAAAAGTTCCTACAATTTTCCCGTCTTCTAAATTCTTTATAGTAATTTTTGATGATAAACTTTGTGAAGCTTCCTCTTTAACCACTGTTCCTTTAATAACCGCAATTTCCATCGGGGCGCGCTCAGTATTAATTTTTAATACATCAATTTTACCGGGCGGACTCTGCCTTCCGGTAGAGAAATATGCAATTTTCTCAGTAGAATCGGTTACAAATAAATAATCATCGTCGGGCGAGTTGATTGGGAATTCCATATTAACCGGATTGCCCCATGTTTGTGAACTTTCGTTGAAGGTGGATTTAAAAACATCGTATCCTCCCATGCTGTTATGCCCTTTTGAGCTGAAATAAAGGGTTTTTCCATTGGGATGAAGAAAAGGATAGTCTTCATCAAACTCGGTATTAATTCCGGCAATGATAATTGGTTTCCCGAAATCGCCATTAGGCAAACGCTGTGCATAATAAATATCGCGGCCGGTTTTTCCATCGGCACCGTAACTCGAAAAATAAACTTTGTCGCTCGCTTTCGGTAAAAAAATAACAGAATTATCTTTTTTCTTTTTATCGACAGCGGTTTTAAAAACATCGGGCTTCACTAAAAGTTTTCCTCCCACCGAACTTAAATCGTAACTTCTAAAATAATCGCTCTCGTTAAGTTGCTTTTTATTCATCACAATTAATTCCTGCATGGTAGCTAATAGCCGTTTTCCATTCTGACAAGCATTAATTTCGCGATCGACTTGTAATTTTTTAATTTGAGATGAGGACCCGATTAATTTATATTGATTGTATAATTTAATAGCTTCATCAAATTTATAATTGATGTGATACGCTTTAGCGAGATAAAATTTGGCATCCTTAGGCGCATCTTTCGGATAATTGGTGGCAAACTCTAAATACGAATAACATTTTTTCTTATCCGGCTCCGAAAATAACATACAAACTCCCAAGCGGTAATTATATTCAGGATCTTTTGGATAATTAGAAACTAATTGCGCATAAAGTTTATAAGCCTGAGTAAATTCATCATCTTCAAATAATTTAGAAGCTTGTTTTTTTAAATCTTCTTCAGAACTCGGAGATTGGGAATGAGAAT
This sequence comes from Sphingobacteriaceae bacterium, assembly GCA_023251725.1. Lineage (GTDB taxonomy): Bacteria > Bacteroidota > Bacteroidia > B-17B0 > Aurantibacillaceae > JAHEYG01. The sequence continues at coordinate 8,445 of JAHEYG010000066.1, forward strand.
AAAAAAAAGAAAGCGAAAACACACAAACCACCGTAAAACGTTTTAAAAACGAAGCCGACATACCGTTTATACGGTAAATTTTAAAAATATGTTGTAAAATAGTGCTCAATACTTAAAATTATTTGAGTTAAACCTAACATTACCTCCAATAACATTGGATATAAAATCAGGTAAATCAATCAAAATCAATTTAATCACAGTATTAAGATGCTATTTAGCCAATTATTTCATATAAAAATCAGGCTTATTATTTAGTTTTTATCTATCAAATGTTAATTTTAAAGAACTCAAAAATCCCACGCATAAAATGAGTATATTTGCACTATAACTAAAAACCATTAAAACCATGATTAAAAATCTACTTTCAACAGTTGCTTTATGTTCAGTTTTAGGCGTATCGATCGCTCAAAACGTGAATGTTCCTCTAGGTACCGCTCCGCCTACAATTACCAGACAAATGGACGAACAAACTAATCCAAATATTGCAAAAACACAGATCGTTAATATTGGCGATACTTTGCATTATTTTTGGAATAAACATTTTTTCAGAAACGCACCTGCCACCGGATATTATACTGTGCAGTCGCCAATTACGGGTACCGCTACCATCAGTCACATGGGCTCAAAATTTTTAAACAATTACCCTGTAAATATTCTGGGATTAGAGGCAATTGCTTCCAGAAAATCTACTTCAACAAGTGCGAGTGTTACTGTTCGTGTAATATTATGTAATGTAAGTGGTTTAGGCGTGCCTGTTTTACCGGGTATCGATTCTATTACCGCAGTATTAACGGGTACAGCCGGAACAATTATAGGTGGTAATTTTTCGGGTGTTCAATCAGTACCCGGCAATTTCGCTATTATTATTAAATGTGCAGGCGCACCCGGAGATACTATTAAACCGTATATGAACAATGCTTCCACTGCAACCGCCACAGTTCCTGTTAATCAGAGATATGGCGAGAGTCTTGGATATTTAAGGTTTAATGGTAATTTTATTTCAACTACCAATGCTTTTAGCTTGGGCTCAGATTACGAATTTTTAGTAGCTCCTCGATTGGTATTTCAGGCAGGCTCAAGTTACTCAATGGTTCCGGGCCCTTATTGCACTGCGACTTCTTACAATTTTACTAATACTTCGGGTTCGGTTTACAAAAACCGTCAGTTTAATACTAATGAATTTTACCGAGTATGGAAGCCATTTTCCAACACCGTTACAATCACTCCCGATTCGGTTTACACATGGAATTTTGGTGATGGAACCGGAAATATGTTTGCTGTAAATCAAACGCATTCTTATGCAGTAGCAGGAACATATAACGGTACATTAACTGCAAAGTATCAAAGAATGTCTTCCAGCATCCAAATAAATGGTAATGCTACAAAAGTGCCTGATGCTACAAATTTTTCTAAAACCGTTGCAGTTTGTGCGAATGTTCAAAATTTAATTGCTGCTGATGCGATTAATGTTTATCCAAATCCTTCCGGTAACGGAATTGTAACCATTGCTAATGTAGCTATTGATAGTTCAATTGAACTTTATAATATGTTAGGTCAGTCGGTGTTTAAGGATAAAGCCTTTCCGGGAAATTATACGGCAGATTTCAGTAATTTACCAAAAGGAAGTTATTTCTTAAAAATAATTTCTAACAACGAAAAAGCTAAAATTGTTAAGTTAATTCTTAACTAAAATTTAATTTTTATTGTGATAGAAAAGCCTCTCCGGTTCATGGAGGGGCTTTTTTGTGGCAATATATTTCTAACTTTGCATTCTTTGAAGACCATCATAAAATATTTTTCTATTCTTACTATCATTGGTTTAATTTTTATTTCCTGCGATGGATTCGAAAAATTAGTGAAGAGTTCTGACTACGAACTTAAATTAAAAAAAGCGCAGGAATATTATGGAAAGGGAAACTACATAAAAGCCCTACAGCTTTACGAAGAATTAATTCTCATTTTTAAAGGATCAGAAAAGGCGGAGGAAATTTATTATTACATCGCTTATTGCAATTATTATCAAAACGATTTTTCGCTGTCGCAATATCACTTTAAAAACTATTGCCGTCAGTTTCCTTCGGGTGGGCACGTAGAAGAGTGTTATTTTTTGAATGCTTATTGTTATTATCTAAGTTCTCCTAATTATAAACTCGACCAAAGCGATACAAAGGCCGCCATTAAAGAATTTCAATCGTTTATTGATGAATACCCCGATAGCAAACGGATTGACACTTGTAACCTACTTATAGATAACCTTCGTTATAAGCTTGAGAATAAGGATTATGACCTTACAAAACAATACTTTAAGTTAAGCGATTATAAAGCAGCCATTGCTTCCAGTAAAAGCTTTATGAAAGAGTTTCCGGGCTCAAAATTTGTTGAAGAGTTGTATTATTTGATAATTGACTCTTATTATTTGTTGGCTATTAACAGTATTTCAACAAAAAAGATGGAAAGATTGAATGGGGCTATTGAAAACTACTTAAAATTCGTAGATTTGTACCCCCAAAGCAGCTTTAAGGGCAAGGCCGAATCGGTTTATACCAGTTGTGTTGAGGTAAAAGATAATATAATTAAAAAGAAATAAAATGGATTTTAAAAAAACAAATGCCGAATCAACAACGGTAACCCGCGATATAAGAAAATTTGATAACCCTACGGGTAACATTTACGAAGCTGTTTCTATTATTAGTAAAAGAGCCAACCAAATCAGTTCAGAAATGAAAGAAGAATTATCTTCGAAATTAGCAGAGTTTTCGAGCCATAGCGATAATCTGGAAGAAATTTTTGAAAATCGTGAGCAAATCGAAATCTCTAAATATTACGAGAAATTACCAAAGCCATCTTTAATTGCGATTCAGGAATTTATGGAAGAAAAAATTTATTATCGTAATCCCAATAAAATTGTTGAATAAAATATTCTGATTTATTTTAAAGGCAGTTGGCTTATGCTTACTGCCTTTTGTATTTTAATGAACTTTTTTCACAAATAAAATATCCCGATTGTTTAAACGCTAAACATAAAACACTAAATGAGAAACGGAAAAAGTAAGGCGAAGAATAAACTTGTAAAAAATTTTCAATTTTCATTATTAAAAAATAATAAGTATTTCTTCAAATAAAAATGCTGCTTCAAAATAAAAAAATACTTTTAGGAATTACCGGTGGAATCGCAGCTTACAAATGCGCTCATTTAATTCGTTTGTTCATTAAAGAAGGGGCCGAAGTTAAAGTGATAATGACACAAGCCGCTACCGAATTTATTACTCCCCAAACAGCCTCTGTACTTAGTAAAAACACTGTTATTACCGATTTTTTTGACGAGGCACAAAACTGGAACAACCATGTGCATTTAGCCGAATGGGCAGATTTTATTTTGTTTGCACCACTTACGGCAAACACGCTCGCTAAATTTAGTTCGGGTATTTGCGATAATATGGTTACGGCTTGTTATTTATCGGCCCGCTCATTGGTGTTTGTTGCGCCTGCTATGGATTTAGACATGTATCAGCATCCCACTACAAAAAATAATTCAGCTCTTCTTGCAAAAAACGGAAATCAAATTATTCCGGCCGAAAGCGGTGAACTGGCCAGCGGACTAAGCGGCGAAGGAAGAATGGCGGAACCTGAAAATATTGTTGATTTCATAAAAAATTATCTTTCAAAAAATCTTCCGCTAATAAATAAAAAAGTTTTAGTGAATGCAGGCCCCACTTTCGAAACAATTGACCCGGTAAGGTTTATTGGTAACAGAAGTTCGGGCAAAACCGGAATTGCCATTGCCGATGAATTTGCTTCGCAGGGTGCTGAGGTAACTTTAGTACTCGGTCCATCTGCTCACCGGCCAAAAAATTCTTCCGTAAAAATAATTTCAGTTGAATCGGCCGAAGAAATGCACCAAGCTTGTATTACTATTTTCCCCAATGTAGATATAGCAGTTTTAACAGCCGCCGTGGCCGATTATAAACCAAAAGCTAAAGAATTACAAAAAATAAAAAAAATAGGTGAAGAATTAAATTTAGAATTAATTAAAACCAAAGACATACTAGGAGATTTGGGAAAATTGAAAAAACAACAATGTTTGATTGGTTTTGCATTAGAAACAGAAAACGCCATTGAGTACGCCAAACAGAAATTACAAAATAAAAATCTCGACATTATCATAGCGAACACTACTTCCGAAAAAAATCCTGCCTTTGGCTCCGATTTTAACACGCTTACCATTATCGATAAACACAATAATTTGCTTAATTTTGAGTTAAAGTCAAAGTTAGAATTAGCGAAAGACATTGTGAATTACATAAAAACTTTTGACGGAATAAAATAAATAGGATGAAACGATTTTTTATAATACTTACTTTTTTTATTTGTTTACTGAGCTCGCCTAAGTTTGCTTTTTCTCAAGAGTTAAATTGCACGGTAGATTACGCTTCGCAAATTGCAGGTTCGGCCAATAAGCAGGTATTTGATCAGTTAAAAAAGACCATTTTTGATTTCATGAATAACAGTAAATGGACCAACGACAATTACCTTCCCATAGAGCGAATTGAGTGTTCTATTTTTATTAATATTTTAACCTCGTTGGGTGGCGATGAATATACCGCGAGCATTCAGGTAGAAAGCAGAAGGCCTGTATTTAAAAGTTCTTTTAATGCGCCGTTGTTTAATTATATTGATAACGATTTTCAGTTTAAGTTTGCGCAGTTTACCAATCTCGAATTTAATCTTAACGCTTTTCAAAATAATTTAACATCGGTTTTAATGTATTATGCTTACGTAGTAATTGCAGAAGATTACGACAGCTACGCGCCATTGGGCGGAACACCTTATTGGCAAAAGGCGCAATTGATTGTACAGAATGCGCAAAGCGCTTCTGAGAAAGGCTGGAAATCGTTTGAAAACAATAAAAACAGATATTGGTTAGTTGAAAATCAATTGCAGCCTTTATACCAGGGTATACGCGATTTCACTTATAAATATCATAAAGACGGTTTTGATATTATGTGGGACAAATCTGACGAAGGCCGTGCCAACATTTTAAAATCAATCGAATTGTTGGTTCCTGTTTATAAAAACCGCCCGGCTTCGTTTAATATGGAAGTTTTGTTTATTGCTAAACGCGATGAACTCGTAAATATTTTTTCTCAGGCTCCTAACGAAGAAAAAGCAAAGGCCGTTGAGCTGCTTATGCTCGTTGACCCGGCCAATACTCCAAAATACCTGAAAATTCAGGGTAATTAAGCTTTTCACACCGCTCTGTGCATAAAACCATCCCATTGTAATACAAAGGCGCGTTTTGTTTTGCAATATTTGCTTATGCGTTATTCCCAACTTTTACCTATTGCCATATTGTTTGTTTTATTTTCCTGCAAACAATCTCAAAATTCCGACGACACAAAAACTGTTTTTAATTACAACGAAATGGCAGGAGTTACTTCTCTTGATCCGGCTGCGTCGAGTAATTTCGAAAATAATTGGGCCGTAAATCAATTGTATAACGGTCTGGTACAAACCGACGATAAACTAAACGTTATTCCTGCCATAGCAAAACAATTTACAATTAGCGAAGACGGATTAAAATATTCTTTCAGCTTAAGAAACGATGTTTATTTTCACAACAGCCCTGCTTTCGAGGGCGGTAAAGGCCGCAAAGTAATTGCAAAAGATTTTGTGTTATCGTTTAATCGTTTGTTTGATAGCAGGGTGAGCAGCGCCATGTCGCTCTTAAATAATATCGACCGCAGCGAAAAAACGAATTACAAAGGTTTTGCCGCTATTAACGACAGCACTTTCGAAATTTATTTAAAAGAACCATTTAGTGCGTTCTTAAATATTTTAACCATGAAATATTTTTCGGTGGTGCCTTTCGAAGCCATTGATTTATATAAACAAGATTTTAGAAGAAACCCGGTGGGAACTGGGCCGTTTACTTTTAAAATGTGGGAAGAAGGAACAAAATTAATTATGATAAAAAATCCGAATTATTTTGAGAAAGATAAATCCGGAATTCGTTTACCTTATTTAGATGCGGTTTCGGTTTGTTTTGTGAAAGACCGAGAAACGGCATTTATGGAATTACTCAATGGAAAGTTTGATATGGTGAGCGGAGCCGATGCATTAAACATTAATGAAGTGCTCGACAAAACCGGAAGTTTACAACAAGCTTACGCCAAGAAATTTTATTTGCAAAAGGAAACGTATTTAAAAACAGATTACATCGGCATTTTAATTGATGATAACATCGACATTGTAAAAAATTCTCCTTTGCGATTAAAAGCGGTTCGGCAGGCCATTAATTATGCGTTTGACAGAGAGAAATTAATAAAATTTTTACGTAACGGTGTAGGCATCCCTGCAGCGGGCGGTTTTATCCCGAAAGGATTGAAAGCTTATAATACCGAAAAAGTAAAAGGATATTCTTATAACCCCGATAAAGTGCGACAATTATTAATGGAAGCCGGTTACCCGGATGGAAAAGGAATGCCCGACATTACTTTGCACATTACAGATAACGATAAAGAGAAAGTTGAATTTATTCAATCGCAGCTGGCCGAAAATAATATTAAATTAAAAATTTTAGTAGATAAGCCATCTGTGTTGCGCCAGGCAGTTGCCGCTTGCGAATACAATATGTTTAAAAAATCGTGGATTGCCGATTACGCGGATGAAGAAAATTACATGAGTTTATTTTACAGCAAAAATTTTTCACCGGCAGGATTTAATTTTTTCCATTATAAAAATGGCGACTTTGATGCGCTTTACGAAAAAAGTTTAAAAGAATTAAACGATAGCATTAAAATTTCTTTGTATCAGCAAATGGATCAGATGATAATTGATGATGCGCCGGTTATTCCGCTGTATTACGATGAGGTAATTCGTTTGGTAAATCATAATATAAAAGGATTAACCAGTAACCCGATGAATCTTCTCAATCTTAAAACGGTTACTAAAACTAATTATTAGAGGAAGGTTAGCGGTAATCGGTAGGCAGTTGGCAGTAATCGGTAAACAGTAAACAGTAATCGGTAAACAGTTAGCAGTAAGCGGTATTCGGTAATCAGTAAATTTTTACTTGAACTCAAAATTCATTATGCTTTCGGGATTCAAAACTTTGTAACTTTTTTTTACACCGTTAACTTCGACATTCACAATATTGGTTTGCTCTTTTAAAAAATCGTATAGCAATTTATCATCTACATTTATTTGTTTGGGAATTTCTGCTTTTTTAAATTCTAAATAAGTCCAGATGGCATCTTCTTCTTTTTCGTATCCCACAAAAGTGTAATTGATAATTTTATTATTTATTTTAATTATTAAATGCTTCTTAATGTAATCAAACAAAACCGCTTCGACTTCTTTTTTATCTTTCGGATTTAAAATGTCGATAGGTTTAGAGCTTATTTTTTTTAAAGCGCCCTCTAAATCATTAGTAAACATTTTACACGAAATTTCTATTGATTTATTAGAGGAATTGTATTTTATGTCCGAAACACTCACAAAAAATGGATGAGCGAATAGAAATAAAAAAGGCAGTAAAACGAATAAATACTTTGATTTCATTGTGTAACTTTACCAAGCAAAGATAACAAAATGAATGATTTTGAAATTTGGTTCACAAGCGGACTAAAACACATTTTAGATTTACAAGGCTACGATCATATTTTGTTTGTAGCGCTTTTAAGCATAACGTTTCCCGTTAAGGAATGGAAAAAACTTTTCATGCTTGTTACCGCATTTACTATTGGGCATTCTCTAACCCTCGCTTTAAGCGTATTAAATATTATTTTTATCCCACAAAAATGCATTGAGTGTTTAATTGCTTTTACCATTTTAATTACCGCTATTTCTCAGCTAATTCCCACTAAAAATACCCCAAAAAGGGTGATGTACATTTACTTAATTATTTGCATTTTTGGCTTAATACACGGTATGGGGTTTTCTTACGCTTTAAAATCATTGTTAGGTCATAATATGAGTATTGTTTGGCCTTTGTTTTTATTTAATGTGGGTTTAGAAGCAGGACAACTCATTATTGTTGCAATAATAATTTTATTTTCGTTATTTTTAGTCCGCTTTATAAAAATGCCGTTTACCATTATGCAAAAATCATTTTCAATTATTTTTTTAATTTTTGCAATAGTAATTTTTACCGACCGTTTAATTAATATTTTTTAAATATGAAACACATTTTATTTATTTTTTTGATTGCAGTTTCTCAAATTATTTCTGCACAAAATTTAAAAAACAATCCCGCTGCATTGCATGGAAATAAATTTGAACAACTGGGTTCTATTTTAAGTGACCCTAACGAGTTTCGTTCAGCTTCCGGTGCGCCGGGAGGAAAATACTGGCAGCAAAAAGCCGATTACGATATTGATTGCAACCTCGACGAAAAAAATTTAACGCTTAACGGAACAGAGTGGGTAACGTATCATAACAATTCGCCCGACAAGCTCGATTATATTTGGATGCAGTTAGACGAAAATCAACACGACCCTAATTCGGATGCAAATTATTTTGATGAAAATAAAATTGATCAGCCCGTAACGGATGCTACTTTAAAGGGATTAATGCTTAAGGAGAGATTAGACGGTTTGGGGGATAAAATTTTAGAAGTGAGTGACGAATTGGGTAAACCAATAAAATACACTATCAATCAAACCATGATGCGAATTGATTTGCCAAAAACTTTAATGCCGGGCGGCAAAATAAAATATAAAATAAAATGGAAATATAAATTATCAAATCGTATGGAAACCGGTGGACGTGGCGGCTACGAATATTTTCCGGAAGATGGTAATCATATTTTTATTATGTCGCAATGGTTTCCGCGTTTGTGCGTGTATAGCGATTTTCAAGGTTGGCAAAATAAACAGTTTACCGGTCGCGGCGAATTTGCTTTGGCTTTTGGAAATTACAAAGTAAAAATGACGGTGCCGGCCGATCACGTGGTTTGTTCTACGGGAGAAATCCAAAATGTAACGCAAATTTTAAATCCTACTCAATTACAACGCTGGCAAAAAGCACAAACTTCAAGCGAAGTTATTGAAGTGGTAAATTTAGAAGAAGCAAAAGCAGCAGAGAAAAATGCAAATAAAACTACAGCAACAAAAACATGGATATTTAAAGCGGATAGTGTGCGCGATTTTGCTTGGGGTTCTTCGCGCAAATTTGTTTGGGATGCCATGCCTGCATTTATTGGTAAACACAAAACTATGTGCATGAGTTTTTATGCGAAGGAAGCTTACGGTTTGTATCGTAAATATTCAACTAAAACAATTGCGCACACCATTAAAACCTATTCTAAATTTTCGATTGATTATCCTTACCCGGTGGCGCAAAGTGTAGAGGCGGCCAACGGAATGGAATATCCAATGATATCTTTTAATTTTGGGAGAACCGAAAAAGACGGCACTTACACCGAAGGTTCTAAAAACGGAATGCTGTTGGTAATTATTCACGAAGTGGGACATAATTTTTTTCCGATGATTATTAATAGTGATGAGCGGCAGTGGACTTGGCTCGACGAAGGTTTAAATACTTTTGTACAATTTTTAACGGAGCAGGAGTTTGATAATAATTTTCCTTCGCAACGCGGGCCCGCGCATAAAATTGTTCCCTACATGAGCATGCCGCGCGAAACGCTGGAGCCTATTATGACGAATAGCGAAAACATTCATCAGTTTGGTCCGAATGCTTACGCGAAACCTTGCACCGCATTAAATATTTTGCGCGAGACCGTTATGGGAAGAGAATTATTTGATTTTGCTTTTAAAACATATTGTACTCGCTGGGCATTTAAACATCCAACGCCTGCCGATTTTTTTAGAAGTATGGAAGATGCTTCGGCGGTAGATTTAGATTGGTATTGGCGCGGCTGGTTTTATGATACGGAGCCGGTAGATATTTCGTTGGATAGTGTAAAAGCATATTCGTTTGTAAACGGACAAAAAATTCCGGTGAAGATGGATACGATTACCACGCCGCCGGTTTGGAAAGATTTTTTATTTATTTCTAAAATAAGAAACAAAGAATCGGGAATGAAATTTTTAACGGA
>JAHEYG010000067.1 GCA_023251725.1 Sphingobacteriaceae bacterium
GCAGCATTTTAATTTTAATATTTAATTTAATTCTTACACAGTTGTTTTTAACGTGATAGAAATAAAAAACATATCTAAAAGTTTTGGAAACCATTTAGTCATTGATGATGTTTCGTTTAATTGTTTTCCTTCTAAAACCAATTTAATTATTGGCGAAACGGGTTGTGGTAAAACAACAATTTTAAAATTAATGGTGGGATTACATACTTTAGATAAAGGTTCGGTGCTTTATGATGGGGTTGATTTTCCTGCCCTTTCGGGGAAAGCAAAACAAGAAGTTCGCAAAGATATTGGCATGTTATTTCAGGGCGGTGCTTTATTTGATTCGCTTTCGCTGGAAGAAAATGTGCGTTTTCCACTGGATATGTTTACAAAGCTTTCGCGAAAAGAAAAATTAGAGCGTGTAAATTTTTGCTTGCAAAGAGTGAAACTCGAAGGTAAAAATAAATTATATCCTGCCGAGCTCAGCGGAGGAATGAAGAAACGCGCCGCCTTAGCAAGAGCCATTGCCAATAATCCGAAATATTTATTTTGTGATGAACCCAACTCCGGACTCGATCCTAAAACCGCCATTGTTATTGACGAATTAATAAAATCAATTACCGAAGAATTTCAAATGACCACCATTGTAATTACTCACGATATGAATTCGGTAGTTGAAATTGGCGAAAATATTATGTTTGTACACAACGGAAAAAATTGGTGGACCGGAACGCGCAAAGAAGTGTTAACCACAAAAAATCAAGAACTTCACGACTTTGTTTTTGCTTCCAGCTTTATGAAAAATATTTTTAAAACGGCTAAATCATAATCCTAACTGCTTCTTCACTCTCTCGGTAATTTTTAAAACGGCGGGGCACACTAAGGTATTTTGAAAAGTTAATTCCAAAATCTGAATCATTTTTTTTCTATTAGTGTGCGGGTATTCGCGGCAGGCGTTGGGGCGACTTTCGTAAATACTGCAATAATTTTCAGCATCTAAAAACGCGCAGGGGGCTTTTTGCAAAACGTAATCTTTGTCTTCATCCATCTTCAAATATTTTTCAATAAAATCGCCGGGTTTTAATTTAACTGCTTTGGCGGCTCGCTCAATATCTTTTTCGTAAAAAATGGGCGATGTTGTTTTACAGCAATTGCCACAGGTTAAACAATTTAATTCGGAAAAAACTTCTTCGTGTGCGCTGTGAAAAAGTTCGTCGAGGTTTTTTGGTTTTTTTATTTTGAGTTTATGAAAAAAACTCTTGTTGTTGTTTTTTAAATGCGCGGCCTGACTTTTAAATGAATCGAGATTCATTTTTTTTGTTTCGCCTTTTTAAGAACGTAAAAAGCAAATCCCATTACAATAAGCGAAACAAAACATAAACAATAAATAATTATTTTTAATTTCTGCCGCTCTTCCATAAAAATCAATTCTTTTTTATCCATCTCGGCATAAATAGCCGCTATTTTTTTATCTGCATCATAATTCATTTGCCTTTCAATAGTTTTGCTGTTCCCATTCATGCTTTCAAGCAAACTATCGAGCGATTTAATTTTTACTTTAAAATATTTAGCCGAATCGGCGGGTACAGAAAAGGCGGGGCTTCCCAAAAAAATAATCAGCAGAAATAAAATTAATTTTTTCATTGTATTAATTATTTAGTTACAAGTACAAAAACATCTTCATTATCTTTCTTCATCAAATATTTTTCGCGGGCAAATTTTTCGAGGCTGGCGGGATTTGTTTTTAATTCGTTAATGTCGTTTTTATTATTTTGTATTTCGGCCACATAATAATCGCGTTCACCCTCCAGCTTATTTAATTTTTTAATTAAATCGTTTTGTGTAAACACATCGTTCTTATCGAAACACAACACCCACACTGCAATGCTAATTGTTGTTAAAAAATACTTGTTCTTTAGTAGTCGTAATATTTTCATTGTACCTTTAATTTTAGTGCTTATCAAAGTTAAAACATTAGGCCAATGAAACCATTAAATTATAATGCAGTTATTAAAAGTCTGTTGTTCATTTTTATATTGGGAGTTTATACTGTTAAATCTCAATCAACTGCGTCCTTTAAAACTTCCCAGCTAAAAATATCCCGCGTTAAAAAAGCATACGATACTAAATGGCCCTCTTTGGAAAAAGAACTAAAAGTCAAAAAAATTGATCCCGCTTCCTTCGATGTTTTTATTCGCGTTTTTAAAAGTGAAGCTGAGTTAGAACTGTGGGTAAAAAACAAAAATGATGCTTCTTTTATTCTCCTCAAAAAAATTGCCGTTTGTGCCACCAGCGGTTCGCTCGGACCAAAACGCCGCGAGGGCGACGGACAAGTGCCCGAAGGCATTTACGAAGTATCAATGTTTAATCCGCTCAGCGATTATCATCTCGCGTTAAAAGTTTCGTATCCCAATGCAAGCGATCGTATTTTAGCAAAAGGCCCCACCGGTGGCGATATTATGATTCATGGAAATTGCGTTACTATTGGTTGCATTCCCTTACAAAACGAACCGGTTGAAGATGTTTTTATTTTGTGTATGGAAGCACGAAACCGTAAGTCGCCCATACGTGTAGAAATTTATCCCTGCCGGTTTTCGGAAACAAATCTTAAAATATTAAAAGAAAAAGCAAGTGAAGAAAAAAATAATTTCTGGAATAATATTAAACCCGCTTACGATTATTTTGAAACCAATAAACAACCGATAAAATTTAGGGTAGATAAAAAGGGACTTTACGTTTACAACTAAGCGTTCGACTACGCTCAACCAAAAAAAATTATTTTCCGCCTTTATCAGCTCCGCCTTTTCCGTCTTGCGCACTGGCAATGCCTTCTAAATCTCTGTCAAAGAAATACAGTCCGCCTTTATCATCGCCAATTAATTTTAATTTATCTACAATTTGTCGCGCCAAAGCTTCCTCTTCTATTTGTTCGCTCACGTACCATTGTAAAAAATTATGAGTGGTGTAATCTTTTTCTTTTAAAGTAATTTCTACCAGATTATTAATTTCGGAAGTAACTTTAATTTCGTGTTTTAAAACTTCCTCAAAAATGGCTTTTACCGATTTAAATTTATGCGGCGGTTGTTTTAAAGCAGGCACAATTCCGTGACCACCCCGCTCATTCACAAACTTTATTAATTTAAGCATGTGCATGCGTTCTTCGTCGGCATGCGTGTATAAAAAACCGGCCACGCCATTAAGCCCTTCGGTTTCGGCCCAGCTGGCCATTGATAAATAATATTGCGAGGAAGAAGCTTCCAATTCTATTTGCGTATTTAACGCTTTACTTACTTTTGAACTTAGCATTATAAATTGTTTTTTGTTTGTACAAATTTAGTTTAAAAATTCTATCTTTAATAAAATTTTAAACCCATTAAATATGGCTTTTTGCCGAAGCTTGATTTCTTTACTTTGTTTTGGGTTTTTACCGGGCTTGGTTTTAAATACAACGTTATTAAACGCTCAGGTTATTGATAAGGACACTATTGACCTGATGATTGATAGGGTAAAACAAAATCCGGTTAAAAAAATTCGAAACCTTACTTACTTTTCAAATGTTTTATCTCAAACTAACCCCATTCGGGCTAAAAAATTAGCTATCGAAGCGGTTCATTTATCCGATTCTCTTCACAACGATACGCTTTTATATAAAAGCCGTTTCAGCCGAGCGGTTGCATATTATAACATGTCGAATTACGATGAGGCTTTGGAAGATTTTATAGATAATAAAAACTGGGCAAAAAAAAATAACAGAATAAAAGATGAAATTGAAAGTTTAAATGCCATTGCCAATATTTATAAAGTGCTCGAGCAGTACAAAAAGGCAACGGCTATTTATTATGAAGCCCTTGCTTTGGCCGAAAAAAATAATTTACAAAATTCAATAACCGTTATTTATTCTAACATCGCCAACCAGTATTCTTCGCTCGGTAAACCTGATTCTTCTAATTATTATTGTTATAAAATATTTCGAAGAATTAAAAAGTTGGATCACCAGAACCAGTATTTTTTTTGTAATGTATTAACAAATGTTCTCGGAAACTTTATTGATTTGAAAATAGAAGATTCCATTAAGCGTTATATTGATACCACTCTTAATTTACAGCTGCGTATTCACGATAATATCGGCTATACAGGCACCTTATATAATTTGGCGCAGTATTATTATAAAATTAAAAAATATGATTTAAGTGAGTCTTATCTTCGTCGCGCCCTAAGCCTTGCCAACGAACTGGGCAATATTGATTTACTTGGACAAATTAAAATTCAATTAGCACAAACTTTATTTCAGAAAAAAAAGTTTGAAGAGTCTTCGGTGTTGTATGCCGAAAGTCTTACTTTAAATGACAGCTTAAACCAAATACAAACCGGCGAAAAAATAAGCGAACTCGAAGTGAAATATGAAACCGGAAAAAAAGAAGAAGAGATAAAACGTATGGAAGCTCTATCAGAAATCAATTCGCTTAAGTTAAAACATTCTAAGATATGGTTGAGTTTATCCATTCTCGGAATATTATTTTGTGTGATTGTTGCTTTTTTGCTTTTCCGTCAAAATAAAAATAAACACAAGGCCAATAAAATTCTTGAAACACAGAATCACGAAATTTTACAGCAGAAAAAAGAAATTACCGATAGTATAAATTACGCCAAGCGCATTCAAACCGCCATTCTTCCTCCCAAAAAATATGTAGATTCTATTTTAGGAAATTATTTTATTTTTTACAAACCAAAAGATATTGTAAGCGGCGATTTTTATTGGTGTGAAGAACAGGATGGAAAAGCATTTTTTGCCGCTGTAGATTGTACAGGCCACGGTGTGCCTGGCGCATTAATGAGTGTAATAGGATTTAATTTACTAAATCAGGCCCTCAAAGAAAAAGGATTTACCGGTTGCGCCGATATTTTAAGTTACCTCGATATTGGTGTTCATCAAACCTTACGGCAATCGCAAGAAGAAGAAGTGGGTATTAAAGACGGGATGGAACTTTCGGTGTGCAGTTTAGATAAAAAAGGAGCGTTGGAATACGCCGGTGTTTATAATTCGGTTTGGATTGTAAGAAAAAATATGGCTCAAACTTTTAAAATTACCGATGCGCGAATGAAATTTTTTGGCGAACACATGCTCGAAATTTTACCCGACAAAATGCAAATAGGAAATAATGAAAATGGCGTAACCGATGTTTTTACCAATCATAAAATACAATTGCAAAAAGGCGATTTTGTATATTTATATTCAGATGGATTTGCCGATCAGTTTGGCGGTCCTAATGGGAAAAAATTCAAATACAAAAATTTAAAAGAAGTTTTGGTTAGTATTTCTCATCTAAAAGGTAAGGAACAACAAATTGAGCTCGAGAAAATTTTTAATGATTGGAAAGGCGAACACGAACAAATAGATGATATTTTGATTATGGGAGTTGGGGTTTAAATTGAGGGTTATCTGTTATACGGTTAACGATTAACGATTAACGGTTAACGGTTAACGGTTAACGGTTAACGGTTCTTAGTCTAAGATTATTCGAATGTTCGCTTGTTCAATTGTTAGAGCAAATACAAAAATAAACAAATAATTTCGTTCCGTCAGATATCAACACCTTCGTTGGTGGTTAGCATACTGACTAACTAAAAAAAGGGTATGAAACTCTGGTATTACATTTCAAACTTAGGCGCCAAGTCAACAGACAGCTCGTCTTACTTAAGAAAAATACATTTAATAAATCGAATGTGTTTCATTATCACAATAAACTCATTTTTATTCGTGCCAATACTTTATATTATTGGTAATCATTATTATTCCGGCATATTATTTTTGTTTAGTATCTTATGCTGCGTTTATTATTTGCTTAACAAAAAAGGATTCTTTCTTCCCTCGCTATATTTCATTCTTTCAATCACGCTCGTTACCGTTTTTTGGGGGAGTCTTGAGGTTCCTAACGGAGGTGTTGAGTTTTTCTTAATTCCATTAAGCTTGGTTCCATTCATTGTAGTCGAACAAAAAAAGATTTGCATAAGTTTTGTTGTAATAAGTATTACTGCCTTTATTTTATCCCATTTTTTAAAAACCACTTATCAACCACATACGATTGTCTCAACTTTTTACACTCAACTTTATTATTTAATTGTATTAACAGCAATATTTACAATATGCGCAACTTTAATTTTTCAATTTAAAATTACCAATACTAAATATGAGAATATAATTAACGAACAGAAATTAATTGTCGAAGAAAAAAATAAGGAGGTTGAAGAAAAAAATAAAGACATAACAGCTAGCATCAGTTACGCAAGAAGAATACAACAAGCCAAACTTCCAAAGAAAGAAGAAATATATTCTTCACTTCCCAACAGCTTTGTTCTTTTCAAACCGAAAGATATTGTAAGCGGTGATTTTTATTATTTCCATAAAGATAATTCATCTATTTTCATTGCATCAGCAGACTGCACAGGACATGGAGTTCCTGGCGCCTTTATGAGCATGATAGGTTCTGAAAAATTAGATGATGCCTTGGCAAACAGCACAGACACTTCTGAAATACTTTCGTATCTTAATAGAGGAATCAAATCTTCCCTTAAACAATCCGACAGCAGTGAATCTACACGTGACGGAATGGATATTGCCCTATGTTCAATTGACACTGACTCACTTATTGTAAAATACGCAGGTGCAAACCGACCATTATGGATTATTCGCAACGGACAGACAGCTGTTGAAGAAATTAAGGCGACTAAAAAAGCGATTGGCGGTTTCACCGAGGACAGCCAGCGCTATGACACGCATGAAATAAAATTACAATCGGGCGACAGTTTTTATATTTCCACAGATGGCTACGCAGACACATTCAGTGGTGCAGACAATAAAAAACTTACGACCAAAAAGTTCAGAGAAATTTTGCTTGCAATTCAAAACAAATCAATGGCAGACCAAGAAGTGCATCTCGACAACTTTATAGAGAATTGGAAAGCAGGGACAGAGCAGGTAGACGACATTTTAGTTATCGGTGTGCGGTTGTAGAGGATAGTTTCGCAGGACAGAAATGCACTGGCTTTAACAAGGCAATTGTGCAATGCGGGCGGACTCTAAGTTTTTTATTTATGCCGAAGGCATTCCTTCGGCATAATTTGCCCGCCTTCGGCGGAATGTTTATTTTTACTATAAATAAATGCCTCTCATCAAATATTTTATCGCTATTGTTCCCCCTGAGCCGGTTTTTACGGAAATAGAAAATTTAAAGCAAATTGTTTCTGCTAAATATTCTAACAAAAGCGCTTTGCGTTCGCCGGCACATCTTACATTGCACATGCCTTTTGAGTTTAAGGAAGAAAAAGAAAATTTACTTATTGAAACCTTACAAAACTTTAAATTTAATTCTGAATTTGAAATTTCTTTAAAAAACTTTTCGGGCTTCGAACCAAAAGTTTTATTTATTGATGTAGTAGAAAATAATAATTTGACCGAACTCCAAAAAAATTTAGTACAGCATATAAAAATAAATTTAAATATTTTTAATCAGGCTAACGACCTCCGCGGATTTCACGCCCACCTAACTATCGCTTTCCGCGATTTAAAAAAACAATTGTATTATAAAGCCATCGAAGAATACAAACAAAAAACATTCGAAGCAAAATTTAATTGCCAACAATTTTGTTTATTAAAACACACCGGTAAATTTTGGTTGGTACACCAAAAATTTAATTTTAAATAGCCTCCACCAAAATAAATTTTACCCCCCCTCTCGCATTGAGAATCACGATAGCAATCGGATTGGCTTAGGATTGTTAAAACACCGCAGAATAAATGAAATTTAAACCAAAACACCCCGTTTCTTTAAACTTAAAGCTCTTATTAACACCTTATTCTCGGAATTATATTAAAATTTACTTTTTCGTATTGTTTTTTTTTATAATTTAGCTCTAACCTTAAAAACTATTAATATGAAAAAAATCTACTTATCAATTGCACTTGCGGCAACAATTACTATGGGACTAAACGCCCAAAACAAAATGATTGCTCCTTTGTCGGAAGATGAATCAGCAGCTTTATTGCTTCCAAAAAAAGCAGTTAGCCTCAATTCGGTTCAACAACAAAAAGGCTCTAACCCGGTTGTGTCACCACAAGCCTGCGACACTTTAGCATCTCTTTGGGCAGGTGGAAACAGCCATAACGGAAACATGTTTGACCTTGTTAACACGAGTAGTGTTACCATTCAAGTCATTGGATTCAGTCAATGTTTTGCAACATTACAAGCCGATACTTTTTTTATTTATTATAAATCCGGAACGTTTGTAGGCTCTGAAGCAACACCGGGCGCATGGACATTGGCCGGAAGCGCTTTTGTTGCTCCTGCTGCTACATTTCCTTCCACAACAAATATTCCAATTACCTTAACAGTATCAATTCCTTCTTCCGGTACTTACGGTTTTTATTTAACTAATAGTATTGCAGGAAGCAACAATGCTTATACTAACGGAACCAATCAGGGCGGAGTAATTTCGCAAAAAAATGGTTTGCAAGTTATGGAAGGCAAGGGCAACGCTTATCCTTTTGGAGCTACTTTCGGAGTTGCTCCGGCATCCCGTAAATGGAATGGTATAGTAAATTATTGTTCAGCATTAGTATTAGGAATAAATCAACTTTCGGTGAATTTAAATACTTCGGTATTTCCAAATCCGGCAAGCAGCGAAGTAAATGTTACTATTGCAAGTAATATTACACTAAACAACGCCACCGTAAAAATGATTGACATGTCTGGAAGATTAGTTTCTCAAATGCAAAATGTAAATAACAATAGCATTTTAGTAAACACTTCCGATATTAAGAGTGGAATTTATATGTTGCAAGTTGAGAACAACGGTTCTTTAATTGTAAACAAAAAAGTTTCTATTCAATAATAAATATTTTATTTAAATTAAAAGCCTCCGGTCCCTGAGCTTGTCGAAGGGCGGAGGCTTTTTTATGCTTCAAACTTTTTAAGAAATTTTTTTGGGACTCCATAATATTCGATGAAGTAAAAAAAATAAACAAGATGTTATCAAAGAGACCTTGAATAGTTCTTAAAGTTTAACCGCCAGTTGTATCATATGTAAAGTTGGGGGTCGCACATCGCCCGGGCGCGAAGTGTATTCCACATTCCCAACATTATTTACAACGTAAGAAATTTTTACAATTTTTGACATTTGAAACCCTATTCTTAAATCATGAACCCAGGTTCCACCATTATACTTTTCTCGGTATTGTTTTAAGCCGGGTAAAATATAAGTCGACTCAATGTTATCCCAATTCACCCCATTTGCAATATCATTGTATTCATGTAAAATACTTTGCACAAAACGAACATCGATATTTTCCATTGCACTTTGGTAACGCACACTCCATCCAACAGAAAGAAATTTATAATCTAACTGAATATCACTTTTAAATAAATGGCGATTGCGGTATTTTAAAATATTTAAATTGGGTAATCCCAAAGTGTCTTTTAATGGATTGTAAGTTGGATTAATGGGATCGATATAAGTGTAGCCGGCAAAAACACTTACACCAATGGGCCCGATTTTTCCGGCACCCGATAAAGAAACTTCAATTCCTTTAATTTGACCGTTTCCTACATTTTGCGATTTAAATCCAGCGTATTGCGCATCCTGAAAAAATATACCGGTCGGTCCCTTAGGTGCATAAATATTAAAAACAAATTCAATCATATTTTGATACTCTGTCCAAAAACCGGCCACATCAATAAAGCCTTTAAATTTTGAAATGCTGAATCCTTGTTTAATTCCTACCTCGGCGCTCCAACCTCTTTCTGGCTGCAAAGAATTGTTCGGATAAATTTTTAAAGAGCTTACATTGGTGCTGATAAACTTTTCGGCTACTGTGGGAAATCTATAACCTTGTCCGAACGATGCCCGTAAAAAAGTAAAATTAAAAAATTGGTAATTGGCACCAATACGAGCAACCGGCTGAAAAGGCAAATTATTTATTTTATCACTAATGTAGCCGCGCGTATAAGCCGTATCTACTTTATAATATTCGCCGCGTAACCCTAAGGAGACCGTTAGTTTCTTTATTTTCTTATCCAATTGCACATAGCCGGCAATATTTTGTCCGGTGTGTCTTCCGTACAGCGAATCTGAATATACTTGCTGCATCATGTTTAAAAATCCCACTGTAATATTAAAATTGTTTTTAAAATGTTTTTGATATTGTAATTCGCTATAAATTAATTCGGCCTTTGCTTCCTGATTTTTATCATTGGTGTTGTTACTTAAAAAATAACGGTTTCTAAAACTAATTTTATTTCCTTCCCCAAAATAATAAGTAATAAACGGATCCACATTAAAACGGCGATTATAATATTTTTGAATATCGCTTGGCACTAAGGCGCTATCTGCGTGACGCCATAAAAAAAACAAGCCCCCTTTTACATCCATAAAGTTGGTATTTAATCCTAATGATAATCCCGGAATTTTTTTAAAATTATATCTTAAGTTGACATTAAATCTGCCCCGCATTTCATTTTCGTTTTTAATTTCATGTTTATAAATTCCTGTAGTACCAATTTGCGTTTGCACATCACCGCCACGGTAACCATCATCGTTATAAACGTGGCCGCCAATAACAAGATCTAAATTTTTTATTTTTTCGGCGTGCGAAAAGTTAGCGCCGTAGGTAAATTGCGAAGTGCCTTTCCACCATTTGTATTGCGAAATAGGCGCATCATAACTTCCGTAAAACATCGAAAACTTTGTGCTCGGTTTATCTTTTGCATAAGCGGTACGCAAATTTATAACACCATTTAATGCCGAAGAACCAAATAGTGCTGAGGAAGCGCCTTTAATAACTTCTACTTGTTCTAAATTTTCTAAGGGCAAATAATTCCATTTAATATCGCCGGCATCGGCGCTTATCATTGGCATTTCATCCACCAGCATTAAAACTCTGCTTCCTGCGCCATAAGCAAAACCCGATCCGCCTCTTATGCTGGGTTGTCCGTCGCTCACCGTTACGCCGGGTACTTGATTCATAATCATATCTAATGATGTTGTGTTTTTATTTTCAATGAGTGTGGGTTTCAACACCTCCATACTCACTGTAACATCCGATAATTTTTGTTCAAATTTTCCGGCCGATACCACTACTTCATCCAGCAAATTATTGGCGTCCGATAAAATAAAATTAACTTTTAAAGTATCGTTAGTCGTAATAGTAATAGTTTGTTTTTGCGTTTTGTATCCCAGCAAACTGCATTCAATGGTATAATTTCCCGCGGCAGCGGTCATAAAATACTTTCCTTCAAAATCGCTGCTCGTACCGTTTTTAGAATCAATTGCAATTATTGAGCCCGGCAATGCTTCTTTATTCGACTTGTCGGAAACCGTTCCTTTCACAAATCCCTTATCCTGCGCAAAAAAATTAATTTTTAACAGCAATAACAAAAATGTAAAAAGTGTTGTAGTTTTGCGCATTCAATTAAACTATGATTAAATTGATTTTTGTGATAGCATGATTAATTGAAGCACAATATAAAAAAGAAAAAGTTTAAATCAAATGCCATCGGGCGAATTAATATATCAAATCGGATTAACCTCTATGGAGGGCGTAGGCGATGTATTGGCAAAGAACTTATTAGCCTATTGCGGCAGCGCAAAAGCGGTATTTGAAACTAAAAAAACGCTCCTTTTAAAAATTCCGGGCATTGGCGAGTATGCTGCCAATATTGTAGCAAACAGTAAAAGTGTTTTGCTTGAAGCCGAAAGGGAAGTTGAATTTATTTTAGAAAATAAAATTGAACCACTTTTTTTTACCGACGAAAATTATCCACAGCGTTTAAAATTTTGCAGCGATAGTCCCATTTTACTCTACTACAAAGGCAACACTAATTTAAATTCCGAAAAAATTGTTGCAGTGGTGGGAACCCGACAACCGAGTAATTACGGAAAAGATTTAACCGAAAAATTTATTTCAGAATTAAAAGGCAGCGGTATTTTAGTGGTGAGCGGTTTGGCTTACGGTATTGATATTCTCGCTCACAAAAAAGCTTTGGAAAATGATTTGGATACTTTAGCGGTTGTGGCGCATGGTTTGGATAGAATATATCCTCAATTACATACTGCGGTGGCCAATAAAATGATTAAACAGGGCGGACTCCTAACCGATTTTAAAAGCGGCACAAATCCTGATGCAGTCAATTTTCCGAAGCGAAACCGCATTGTAGCGGGCATGTGCGATGCCTTGGTTGTGATTGAGAGTAAGCGCGAGGGCGGAAGTTTAATTACTGCAACTATTGCCAATTCTTATAATAAAGATGTGTTTGCTTTTCCAGGGCGCACTACCGATCCGTACAGCGAAGGCTGCAACGGTTTTATAAAAAGCAACAAAGCCGCATTGATGGAAAGCGCTGCTGATTTGTTTTACATTATGGGATGGAATAATGAGAAGGGCGAAAAAAAACCAAATACAAAACAAATTCCGCTTTTATTAAATTTAGGAGAAGAAGAACAAAAAATTGTAAATGCTTTTTCCGAAAAAAAATCAATGCACATGGATGAAATTAGTTACGCATGTAATTTTCCGGTGAGTAAAGTTTCGGCTCTATTATTGCAATTAGAATTTTCAAACATTATTAAATCTCACCCCGGAAAAATGTATTCTTTAGTGGCGTAAATTGCTATATTTGCTTTATGCTGCTCAGCCAAATAGTAGGACAAAAAGAAGTTAAATTGCGCCTTTTAAAAATGGTGAGCGACAACCGTTTGCCTCACGCCTTACTTTTTTCGGGCAGCGAAGGATGCGGTAATTTACCAATGGCGGTGGCGTTTGCACAATTTTTATTATGCAGTAATAAAAAAACAGATGACTATTGTAACGCTTGTCCTTCGTGTTTAAAAATAAATAAACTCGCGCATCCCGATTTGCATTTTGCTTTTCCCATTGCACTTAGTAAAGAAGTTCGTAACAGCGATGTTTTAATTAGTGAATTTCGCGAAGCGTTTTTACAAAATCCGTATTTATCGCTCAACAATTGGTTTGATGAAATTGGCGCACAAAATAAACAGCCGGTTATTCCTGTTGATGAAAGCGCTAATATTATTCGTAAATTAAATTTTACCAGTTATGAAGGTTCTTACAAAATTGTAATTATTTGGCAACCCGAAAAAATGAATTTGGAAGCGGCTAACAAGATTTTAAAATTATTGGAAGAGCCGCCCGACAAAACTGTTTTTATTTTAGTAAGTAATTCTTCGGAGCAATTACTGGCCACCATTTTATCGCGACTACAACAAATTCCATTCTCAAAATTAAGTGAGCCCGAAATTGCGCAAGCATTGGTTGATAAATTTGGCGTGCAACAACAAGCCGCGCAACAATCTGCTTTTCTTTGCAACGGAAATTATAACGAAGCAATTATGTTACTGGCTGAACACGATGAACAAATTTCTTTTTTACAGCATTTTCAGTCGTTCATGCGAATCGCTTTAAAATTTGATGGCGGCAAAGCTTTAGAGTGGGTGGATGCCAATGCCGCAACGGGGCGTGAAAAACAAAAACAATTTTTACAATATTCGTTAGAAATTTTCAGAGACTGCTTAATGTATAATTTCGGTAACCGCGATTTAGTTCGCTTAAGCGGAAACGAAAAACAATTTCTCGAAAAATTTGCACCTTACATTTCCGGTAAAAATTATGAGCAGCTCATTGAAGAGTTTAACAGTAATTATTATTATGTAGAACGCAACGCCAATCCTAAAATTTTATTTATGGATTTACTGCTTACTACCAACGAACTTATTAATTTGAAATAGAGATTTTTTATTCATGAAAAAGTGTTTTATTTTCTTAATCGTTTTTTCTTCAACAATTTCTTTTGCGCAATTTAATTTAGGCAGTTTCGGAAACCAGGCTCTTTCCGAATTAAAAAGCACTGCAACCAATAAACTAAAAGAGTCGTTAGATAAATCGCGCAAAGATTTTGATGAGAGCAATTTTAATTACGCTATTTCATTTATCGATAACAGCGGCACATTCGAAAATGCCGAAAAAGGAAGTCGAATTGGCACGGTGGTTGATAACGCGCAAAAATATTATGGGGGAAACGATATTTCGAAAGAAGACCGCGCGTACGCACAAAACCGCAATGGCGAATTATTTTTGGCTACCAATAAATTCCGCCTCGCAGAATCGAGTTTCAAATCAGCTAAATATTTTTATGAATCTAACGGAACAACATCGGGACAAAATTATTCGCAGGTAATTAGTAATCTGGGATTGCTGTACCAATCTAACGGTCGTTATACAAAGGCTAAACCGTTTATTGACCAGGCTATTGATTTAAGAAAAAACGGCGACAATAAAACGATGTATGCGGTTTCGCTTAACAACAAAGGCGTTTTATTAAAAGATTTAGGCGAATACACACAGGCCGAAAAATATTTGAACGATGCTATTGGCATTTTAAAAGGAGCGAAAGACGAATTAGGGTTGGCGTTAACTTATAATAATTTAGCAATGACGCATGCCGACATGGCTAAATTGAG
The DNA here is from genome assembly GCA_023251725.1 of Sphingobacteriaceae bacterium. Taxonomy (GTDB): domain Bacteria; phylum Bacteroidota; class Bacteroidia; order B-17B0; family Aurantibacillaceae; genus JAHEYG01. The sequence continues at coordinate 14,512 of JAHEYG010000067.1, forward strand.
CGTGGCGGAAACCGATATGGCTTCATCGTTGGAACATGCTAAAAAAATTCTTAAAGAAAACTCTTCTAACTATATAAAACTGGAAATTAACCACGCCAATATTTTTAGGTTGCAAAAAAAATATGCCGAAGCCGAAAAATTATATTTGAGCGCCATTGCAGTTAAAGAAAAAAAACTAGGTGCGCATCCCGATTTGGCCAATTTAAAACGCGGATTGGCCGATTTGTATATGGAAATGGGAAAGCCCGAATTGGTTGAAAAATTATTATTGAGCGCAGTGGATATTAATAAACGAAAGCTGGGCGATTCGCATCCTTCCACCTTATCGGCCATGCAGGATTTGGGAAATTATTATCGTTTAATCAATAACGCGGCAAAATCTCTGGCGCTTTTAAAAAGTGTGGTAGAGAAAAAGAAAACCATTTATGGCGAAAAACATCCCAACTACATTCAGGCGCTCGAAGAATTAAGTTTAACGCAATGGCTGTCTGCCCAAATTTCCGAGGCAAAAACAAATTACGATTTGGTTATAAGTAATACACAAAATTACATTAACACCTTTTTTAATTCATTAAATGAAAATGAAAAAACTTTGTATTGGGAAAAAACCACTAATCGTTTGCACCGTTACTATTCGTTTGTACTGGCCAATTACGAAAAACAAAACGATTTATTAATTCCGTTTTACAATACCATTATTAATACAAAAGGATTTTTATTAAATACTTCTTCAAAAATAAGAAACGTGATTGCACAAAGCAGCGACCCTGAATTACAAACCGTTTACAGCGATTGGCTCGAAACCAAAGAAAATTTAAATACCGCTTATCAGTTATCGAAAGAAGAATTAGCTCAGGAAAAAATTAATTTAGATAGTTTAGAAAGCAAGGCTAATGAATTAGAAAGAAAATTATCGGAGAAAAGCGCTTTGTTTAAAGAAAGTAATTCGGCGGCGGTTTTAAATTTTGAAAGCATTGCCAAAGCATTAACAGCCGATGAAGCAACGGTGGAAATAGAAGAAATAAACGAATACAACAATGGCTTTACAGGCAAATCGAAATACATTGCCTTCGTTATAAATAATTCAACGCCTGCCATTATTAATTTGGGTGCTTCAGAAACTATTCAGGCGGCGGTAAAAACTTTTAGAGATAAAACCATTAACCGTAAACCCGAAAGCGAGGCTTACGCCATTGTTTGGAAACCGTTGGATGACAAATTAAAAGGCTTAAAACGAATTTATTTATCGCTCGATGGATTGTATCATCAGTTAAGCATTAACGCCCTAAAAGACGCGGCTGGTGTTTACATGATGGAAAAATACAACGTACAATTTGTCGGCAATACAAAAGATATTATTTCCTTAAAACAAAGTGCAACTAATTTTAAAAAACCAAATTCTGCTTTTTTAATTGGTAATCCTACTTACGGCAACAAAGAAGTTATTGCACAATTGCCTGGCACCGAAGCGGAAGTAAATAACATTAAAAAAATTCTGAATACAGCGCAAGTACACAACACAGTTTTAATTGGCGACAAAGCCACCGAAACCGAATTAAAAAATGTAAAGTCGCCATCTGTATTGCACATTGCAACTCACGGTTATTTTTTAGCCGATGTTAGCGAGGTGGAGAGCAATAAAGTTTTAGGTGTTGATTTAAGTGTGGCAAAACAAAATCCACTTTTGCGCAGCGGAGTTTTGCTTGCTAATTGCGAAAATGTGTTTGATGAAAATTACCGCGCCTCCAATGTCGATAACGGAATTTTAACTGCTTACGAAGCGCTGAGTTTAAATTTAGATAAAACCGACTTAGTAGTTTTAAGTGCTTGCGAAACCGGATTAGGAAGTGTAAAACAAGGCGAAGGTGTTTTTGGTTTGCAGCGTTCATTTTTAATTGCCGGCGCCCGCTCCATCATTATGAGTTTATGGAGTGTGAGCGATGACGCTACCATGCAGCTAATGACTTTGTTTTACAGCAACTATAGTAAATCGGGAAACAAACAACAAGCCTTTGCCGATGCCCAAAAACAATTAAAATTAAAATACAAAGAACCGTTTTATTGGGCGGCGTTTGTGATGTTGAGTAAGTAAGAAAATTGAAAAAATGAATAACACTAAACATATAATGAAAAACGTTTAACAGAAGCATACTTTAACATTTCTTGTTTTATGTTTTATGTTAATCATTATTTTATTTATACAAAGAACCGTTTTATTGGCGGCGTTTATAATGTTGTTAAGTAAGAAAATTGAAAAAATGAATAACACTAAACATATAATGAAAAACGTTTAACAGAAGCATACTTTAACATTTCTTGTTTTGTGTTTTATGTTAATCATTATTTTATTTATACAAAGAACCGTTTTATTGGCGGCGTTTGTGATGTTGAGTAAATAGAAAATGATTATATTTATAATACCGATAGAAGCCGCAAACATTCCCCAATTTTGCTATAATAGCTTGATAAGGATTTAAAAGTTGCTCTTGTTCGGGAGTTATGTGTCATTATAACCAAAAACTATAACAAATGAGAAGTACATTAGTTTTGACAATTATACTTATTAGCAGTTTAACAACCATTAGTGCTCAAACCTGCGACTGCGGAAAAGACTTTTCCTTTTTGACAGAAGCTTATCAAAAAGATTATTCTGGAATGCAAGACTTCATTAAAATTCAAACCTCACTGCTTCCCACCGAAAAATATATTGAACGTATTTTAAACAAGCGACATTTGTGATGTTGGTAAGTGATGTTATTTTTGTTTCTTCATTTTATTAATCCAGAATCACCATTTTTTGTGTGGCCAATGTTTTTCCATTTTGAATTACATTTATAAAATACAATCCGCCGGGTATATCATCACACGAAATTGTAATCATTTGCCCCGAAACATTATCAATTTTTTTAATAGTTTGCCCGAACAAATTAACAATACTTACTGTAGCATTCACTAATATTTTATCGGTTCTTACCGTTGTTTTGTCAGAAAAAGGATTTGGAAAAACATGTAACGAATAACTATTTGGCAAAATAAAATTCTCAGGCAAAGAAATAACATTATTCCAGCTGTAAAATACCGGAACCCCGTTATTAAGATGAATGGTATAAGAACCGCTAACCGTAACTGACGATTGTTGAATAATAGAATCGCAGGGTAATGCAAGGCTTGGATAAATACTTTGACAAGTAGTTGGAATATTCCACATAAATAATTGTCCGCTTCCATTTATAACAATGCTATCTGTTGCGTTTGTTGACCAAGCAACGTGCAAATCCAGCGGATCAATTCTGTAATGATATAATGCCGTATTGGTTTCAACAATTCTAAGTACCGTATCAGCATTAGCGTTCGAAAAAATATTTTGTGCCATAAAACGATAAGTAAAGTATGAGGGTTTTTTTATATTATTGAGCGATCGCAGGTCCAGATCACCAAAAGTAGCTCCCCACGATACATACTCCGGCGGAGAATTCCAATGAATTCTTCTTACACCATTTGCCAAACTTGTAATAAAATGATATACCACATAAGAAGCATTGTCGCGAACCAAAGGAGCAGGGAGTCGACCGTCAGTATCCA
>JAHEYG010000126.1 GCA_023251725.1 Sphingobacteriaceae bacterium
TGTTTTTAGCAACGACAAATTGCTTTTAGAAATGAATAAGCAATATCTTAAACACAATACTTATACCGATATAATTACATTTGATTATTCGGAGGGAAAAAAAATATCGGGAGAAATTTTTATTAGCATCGAGCGGGTTAAAGACAATGCAAAAAAATATAAAGTAGATTTCGAAACGGAACTTCACAGAGTTATAATTCATGGCGTTTTTCATTTATGCGAGTATAATGATAAATCAAATGCCTCAAAAGCCAATATGCGAAAACTGGAAAACAAAGCACTCTTATTATTAAATAAAAAATAAGAATGAAAAAAGCGTATTTCAACAAATACATTTTGTTTTTAGTAATTTGTTTTTCTTTTTTAATTTCCCCATCCCAAAACAAATATACACATGAAGATTCGCTTAAAGGGAAAGTTTCAAAAGAACGCGAATGGTGGAATGTTTTACATTACGATTTATGGGTAACGTTTAATCCAAAAGACAGTACCATAAAAGGATACAATATAATTTCCTACCAAATACTTTCTTCCTATAATAAAATGCAATTGGATTTAATGGAGCCTTTAGTAATTGACAGCGTAATACAAGAAAACAAAAAACTTAATTGGAAACGCGACGGCACCGCTTTTTTTATTACGCTTATTTCCGAACAAAAGGCAAATTCCAAAAATAAAATTTCTGTTTATTACCATGGCAAACCCAAACGAGCAAAATTGCCGCCGTGGGATGGAGGTGTCATTTGGTCGAAAGACAGTAATAATAATCCTTGGATATCGGTGGCTTGCCAGGGAATGGGTCCGCAAGTTTGGTTTCCCAATAAAGATCATCAGTACGACGAACCCGATAGTGCTGGGATTCACATAACAGCGCCAGAAGAACTCATAACGGTCTCCAATGGACAGCTACGTTCAAAGCAAATAAACAACAACGGAACTGCAACATTTTATTGGGCAGTTACAAATCCCATTAATAATTATAATATGGTGCCTTATATTGGAAAATATGTAAATTTTAACGACACACTAAACGGTGTTGGCGGAACGTTAGATTTAAATTACTGGGTACTTGAAGCTAATTTGGAAAAAGCAAAAAAACAATTTACACAAGCAAAAACGATGCTCCGTTGTTTTGAAAATTGGTTCGGAAAATATCCATTTTACGAAGACGGTTATAAATTAGTAGAAGCGCCTCATTTAGGAATGGAACATCAAAGCGCGGTGGCCTATGGAAACAAATATGTAAATGGTTATTTGGGAAGAGATTTATCGGGAACAGGCTGGGGATTAAAATGGGATTTTATTATTGTGCACGAATCAGGACACGAATGGTTTGGAAATAATATTACGGTTAAAGATGTGGCGGATAATTGGGTGCACGAAGGTTTTACTGCATATTCAGAAAATTTATATACCGAATATTTATTTGGAAAAGAAGCAGGAGCCGAATATGTTTTAGGAACAAGAAAAGCAATTCAAAATGATGAACCAATTATTGCAGATTATGATGTAAACCGAGACGGCTCGGGCGATATGTATTACAAAGCGTCGAATATGTTACACACCATTCGGCAAATTGTAAATAATGATAGTTTATGGAAAGGCATGTTGCGCGATATTAATAAAACATTTTGGCACCAAATGGTTACTTCAAAACAAATTGAAGAGTACATGAGCGCTTTTTTGAAATTGGATTTGCAAAAAATATTTGATCAATACTTAAGAACCGTTAAAGTTCCCACATTAGAATACCAAATAAAAAAACAAAAATTAAAATTTCGGTGGATAGAGTGCGTAAAGGGGTTTAATATGTCTTTAAAAATAAATTCTAAAAACGATTGGATTAAGCCAACGGAAGAGTGGCAAACGATTTTATTTTCTGTAAACAAAAATGATTTAGAAGTAGGCAAAAACTTTTATATAAATGTAAAAAAGATTAAATAATAAGTTCTTTTATTCTCATACATTTGCAATTCAAAATGAAAATTAAACCAAATAAAGCACTTCTTTTTATTTTCATCACCCTGTTTTTAGATTGTACTGGTATTGGTATAATTATTCCTGTAGTGCCAACATTAATTCAAAATCTTACCGGCGGTAATGTAAGCGAAGCCGCAACTTATGGCGGCTGGTTAACTTTTGCTTACGCCATTATGCAATTTATTTTTTCACCGGTGTTAGGAGGGTTAAGTGACCGTTATGGAAGAAGGCCGGTTCTTTTATTTTCGTTATTGGGATTGGGAATAGATTATTTATTTTTATTTTTTGCTCCAACCTTGTGGTGGCTTTTTGTGGGAAGATTAATTGCAGGAGTGTGCGGCGCCAGTTTTACAACGGCTACTGCTTTTATTGCTGATATTAGTCCACCCGAAAAGCGCGCGCAAAATTTCGGAATGATAGGGGCCGCGTTTGGATTGGGATTTATTATCGGTCCGCTTTTAGGAAGTGTATTTAGTCAGTTCGGAGTTCGCACACCTTTTTTAGTAGCGGCCATTGTTTCTTTATTAAATTGGCTCTATGGGTTTTTTATTTTACCTGAATCATTATCGAAAGAAAATCGTCGCAAGTTCGATTGGAAGCGCGCCAATCCTTTGGGATCGCTTATGCATTTAAAAAAATACCCGGCCATATTAGGATTAGTTGGCGCTACAGTTTTAATTTATATTGCGGGGCACGCTGCTCAAAGTACGTGGACTTATTTCACAATAGAAAAATTTAAATGGAACGAAGCCTGGATTGGATATTCGATTGCGTTTGTTGGAGTTACAGTTTCTATTGTACAAGGCGGACTAATGAAATTTGCAATGAAACTACTTGGCGCAAAAAAAGCAGTTTATGTTGGCTTGTGTTTTTATGTAATTGGATTTACTTTATTTTCGATGGCATCGCAAGGATGGATGATGTTTGCGTTTATGATTCCGTATGCGTTGGGTGGAATAGCAGGGCCCTCTATTCAAAGCATAGTTTCGGGAAGAGTTCCGGCCAATGAACAAGGCGAATTACAGGGAGCGATTACAAGTTTAGTAAGTTTAACTTCGGTAGTAGGACCGATTTTAATGACGGGATTATTTTCTTATTTCACTTCTAAAAACGCGCCTGTTTATTTTCCGGGTGCGCCGTTTATAATGGGCGCGGTGTTAACTTTATTTAGTTTGTTATTAGCCTTGATGGCTTTAAAAAAGTATGAAACATAGAAATTTTTGCATCTATACATATTTTTTTATCTTTGTATTAAACAAAACAAGATGACGCTCGCCTTAAAAAAAATTTTTGCCAAATTAAATAGAATGTCTGTATTAGAGCAAAACACTATTGCTTCATTATTAAATGAGGAGTTGGCGTGGAAAAAATCATTTGATAATTCATCCAATGAATTACAAACGCTGGCAGCGGAAGCAATTACTGAATACAAAAAGGGCAAAACACTTCCTCTAAACCTTAAATGAGATCTGTTACAACAATTCGTTTTAGAAAAGCGTATGAAAGGTTGCCTGTTAAAATAAAAGAAGCGGCGAAAATTGCTTATCGGAGATGGAAAGAAAATCCACATCATAATTCTTTACAATTTAAACAAGTACACAAAACCCAAGCGGTTTATTCGGTGAGAATTGGACTTTCGTGGAGAGCTATTGGAGTTAAACAACAAAAAGTAATGATTTGGTTTTGGATAGGCTCTCACGAAGAATATAATCAATTGGTTAGCGAATTGTAATTCCTTCTTTTACCACAACTCATAATCCAAAACTGTATTCTCCATTCGATATGTCGGTGTTTGCTTACCGTCAGATAAACGATTTACTTCTTCGGATACATATTTTTGCAATTCGGTAAGTGTAATTTTTTTATCCATGTTTTGATCGGCTTTCAAACTTTTTAATCCATCAATAACGCAATGTGTAAATAATCCGTTGTTCCATTTTTCTCCTTCATACGCTGCTTCTGTTCCGCCCGCCGATGAAATAATAGTGGCGCCGGAATTCTGACGCAAATCAGAAAAAATAGCTTTCGACATTTCCATGGCTGTACTTTGTGCAAAAGTGCTTCCCCCCAAACGAACATTTCGCTCATCTTTTTTTCCTTTATTTTCACCTTCCGTTTCATAAATATCTTCATCCACCTCCCCGCTAAAGCAAGCATCAATAAACATTAGTTTTCTCAGAGGTTTCATCTCCTTAAATAACCCTTCAAAATTTTTATACGCCACCGAATTTATTTTGGGATCAGAAAAATCGGTGTAATAAGTAGGGAAATAATAACTTAAATCGTCATCTAAATAACCATGACCGGCAAAAAAAACCATCACCACATCATTAACGCTTGCCTTCGAAAAGAAATTACTGAGCGCTTTTACCGAGTCTGGTGAAAAGGATTGGTTAAATAATTTTTTAATTTCGATTTTGTTGAACGATTTAGAATTGGCCATGGTGTTCGCCATATCGCTGGCGTCTTTAACCGCATAGGCGAGATCGAATTTATTGTTCTTAAATTTTTCGCTGGCAATTACCACCAAAAATAAATTTTGCTTTACATTACTGGTGTTATTATAAAAACGGGTTATGTGCGGACTCTCCAATCCCATTTCGTCCTTAACCATAAACTCAAAACGATTTATACCCGATGAAGTTTCGAAAGATAAATTTTTATCGTAACGCGAATTTTGATCTGCACCAATTGTTTCCGAAAAAACAAGAGTGCCGTTATTGTACACATCCAGCTTCGATAATTTATGTTGTCCTTTATTGGCGCTTAACGAAAAATTTGTGAAACCGGGTTTTCCTTCCTGCATTTGCACAGACTGCATAATTGGCAACGCCGAAAAATTAATTTTGCTTCCGGGCTTTAATCCCAAAACTTTCATGCGTTTTAAATAGGCGGTTTCGTACGCGTGAATAAAAGTACTATCTGGGCAACCAAAAGCACGCAACACATTGTGTGGCTGGTTTAAATAAGCGTCGAACTGCTCGAAACTAAAAATTTCTGACTGATATTTAAAACGCATATTTTTTACAAATTCTTTAGATCCCAAATAAAATAAATCGGATGTGATCAGAAAAAAATTGTCGTTGCTAGCATTAGCCAGTTGTCCAATTATTTTCTTTTTCTTCAAGTCAACAAATGTGGCAACAGCAGTAAATGGATTTGTAATTATTAATCGGTCTAGGCTTTCAATAAAAAAACATTTTGGTACTGCCAGAT
>JAHEYG010000068.1 GCA_023251725.1 Sphingobacteriaceae bacterium
ACAACATATCAATGGTCACCCATAAAGGGACTGTCATTAAACCAGAACTTTTCGGTATTGCAAGGCGGTGGCGGTAGCGCTCATTCTGAATATTTTTTAGAATTAACTGAGGCGGGTATTTTTTCGTTTTTACTTTTTATTTCTTTTTTCTTTGTTTCTCTCTATAGAAGCCTAAAGAATTACTCGAAAATGCAGGATAAAAAAACAAAGACAATTTTATTGTGCGCTTTAATGGGATTGGTTACTTATTTCGTACACGGTTTATTTAATAATTTTTTGGATGATGGAAAACTTGCCTTTTTATTCTGGACTTCTTTAAGTGCATTATCGACAATTGATATTAATTCCAATTCGAAAACAAATTAAAAATTAATTTTCTATTGTATATTTTCTCACTTTAAATTTTAACTGCGTTTCGGTTTTATCCTGAATAACCTCAACGTATAATAATATTATTAAGACCATTGTAATAAGAGCCGCTAATATTGAAAACCCTATTATATTGAAAATATTGTGCCGCAATGGAGAAGATGTCACATCCAATACTGCTTTACGGATTAACTTTAAATTAAGTAAATTTTCTTTTTTCATTCCGGCCATTGAAATTTCATGAATTCTAATGGACTTTAACAAATCTCCGTTTATTCCCGATAATTGTGAAGAAAGAAGCGCCAATTTCATGTTCAAATCAAAAATAAGATTATTTTCGCTTTTTAATTTGCTACCGTTAACTAATAAAACTTTACAGTCGTCAATTAATTTTTTTAACTCCGTAGTTTGTTCTTGAGCTTGTTTTTTTGTGTCGTTAAGTACCTGATCGTAAATTTTAATTTTTCTTTCCAGTTTTTCTATAGCATATTCCTTAATCATATCATCCAGCTTCTTAAACATCTCGTTGGCCAACTTGGCTGCCATCACTTTATCATTATCTTTCACTACAATTAACATTCCATTATTAATCATTTGACTTACAGAAATATTTTCGTTCAGAAGGGCCGTCAAATTTTCATACTGCAAAGGGCTATTTTTGCCAATCTTAAAATGTGAATTGAGATTGAATTTATCAATTAGGTAATCACACATTTCGGTGGACTTTATTAAATGATATACCCGATTGACGTTAGCTGAATTATCCGGAATAACTTCGTCTAAATTACTTTTGTCTGTTTCCGAGTCATCTATGAAAAAACTCACTTCAGATTTATATTGGAAAGCTTTATTGAAATAGTATAAAGTCGAAATTAAGGCCACTGAAATCGCAACAGCAATAATTACTTTTTTCTTCGCTAATATTTCTTTAATTATTTCTCTTAGTTTAATCATTCTCGCTTATAACAAATATAGTTCATTTAAGGTTATTTTTACAATTACATTTAGCCTATTAAACAAAGTTATCCCTACTTATTAATAATTATTTTTTATTAAATAATTTGCCTCTTTTAGCCCTCAAGTTAATAAGGTTTAATCCACGAAGAGTTAATTTATTTCAAATTATTTTCATTAGGCATTTATTACGAAAGAACTGAGTAGACGAAAACATATCTGGTAGATTCGGTTTGTTTAACTCCATTTACTCGCCTCATCCAACAAATGAATTGCCTCCTTATTTAATTTTAGCTGCGCTCCTTCTATAAGTGGCTTTAATTGCTCTAACGTTCTGGCACTAGCTATCGGCGCGGTTACTGATGGTTTTGATAATAACCAGGCGAGAGAAACCGATGACGGACTTGTTTTGAATTGTTCTGAAACCACATCAAGCGCAGTTAGAATTTTAAAACCTCTCTCATTCAAATAGTGTTCGCATCTGTCGCCCCGAATACTTTTTGATAAATCGTTTTTAGAACGGTATTTTCCGGTGAGAAAACCGCTGGCTAAAGAAAAATACGTGATTACCGAAATATTATTTTCGATACAAATCGCTTCTAATTCTTTTTCAAAAACTTCGCGGTCATACAAATTATATAAGGGTTGCAAGGTTTCGTAGCGGGGCAAATTATTTTTTTTACCGGCTTCAATACTTGCTTTTAATCGCGCCGGCAAGAAACTGGTTGTTCCGGCATATCTTATTTTTCCTTCCTTTATTAATTGAGCATGCGCCTCCAATGTTTCTTCCACCAGAGTTACATCATCGTCTTTATGCGTTTGGTACAAATCAATGCAATCCATCTGCAATCTTTTTAATGATTCTTCAACCGCTTTTAAAATATACTTTTTTGAGATGTCAATTTTCCCCTGTCCCATATCCATTCCCACTTTAGTAGCAATAATTACTTTGTTTCGGGTGCCGCGCAATTTCATCCATTTCCCAATAATAGTTTCCGATTCTCCGCCAACTCCTGTGGCCCATCGTGCATAAACATCTGCAGTGTCAATAAAATTAAAACCGGCTTCAACAAAAGCATCCAGAATTTTAAAGGAAGTATTTTCATCGGCTGTCCATCCAAATACATTGCCTCCAAACGCCAGCGGAGCAATTTTAATATCGGTATTTCCCAATTGTTTTGTTTGCATAAAAATATTTTACACTACAAATTAATGGTTTTGATTTGATTAAATTAAATATTTTATTATCTTTAATGTTATTATTGTAGATGATATGAAGAGAATTATATTTTTTATTTTCGCTTTTTTACTTTTTGGTTTTAACTTATGTTATTGTCAAATTGATTATAAGATAGGAGATATTGTAAATGAATCCATTCCCGTTTATGATACAGAAAACGGCCAAACCAATTTAAAAATACCTGCCAATTATTATTTGCTCGTTTATAGGTACCGATGGGTGGACATTGGAAGAGGGGTTGATAATTCAGATTCGATAAGAGAATTGGAAAATAAAATTGATCGGATTTTACTATCCGGTGAAATTACAAATTTGAAAGTAGTTTGTTTATCCTACGATGCGGGCATTAATTATCCTAAATGGATTGAACATATTAAAAAAGGAAAATTGTTCAGGGTTCATCCTAACTATAAAGTAATGTATTACAATACCAACAATTTTGAAACGGAAAAAAAATGTCAGAAAATATTTACCAAAGTTACCATTTTTGGTCCCGAAGGACGAATAGTTCGGTTTTCGCCACTCATTGCAAAATTCGATTACAATTTAAAAAGTAATGATGTATCGGTTCAAGGAAAATTAGTAACCACCACCAACGGAGTTAAAGAACCATTGAGTAATGCCATGGTGCATTTAGAATCGGGCAACAATGATACAATTGCTAAAGGTAAAACCAATATGTACGGCGACTTCAAACTAAATTTACCCAACAATAATAAAGACTATACTTTAAAAGTTCAACCACCCAATAAAAGTGTGACGAATGTTTTATTATTAACACGTGGCGGAAGAGAAATTACAACCTTAACTAAATCTCAGATCGGGTTAGAGTTTGGTTACCATTTATTAAAATCGGATGTGATTACGCTTTCCGAATTTCAGGAAGAAGATATAACCCTGAAGTATGAGGATTTTTATTTATCTAAAAATAAAGAATTAATTACCAACGAAAATATTTTTTACGATGTTTCTGAAAGCGCTGTGCGGGAAGAATCAAAAAAAATATTAGATAAAATAGTAACCATCTTAAATAATAATCCCACAGTTAAAATAGAAATTGTTTCGCATACCGATGCCCAGGGAGAAGATGCGTCTAACATGAAACTATCCGAAAAACGCGCCAATACCGTGTTAACTTATTTGGTAATGAAAGGTATTTCCGAAAAAAGACTGAAAGCAATAGGTAAAGGAGAAACTCAAATAAGAAACCGTTGTACCAATGGAATTTCATGTTCGGATAAAGAACACGAATATAATAGGAGAACAGAGTTTAGATATACGAAGTCGTAATTCCTTTTTTGAAAAATGATTGTCCGTTACACTTCCAAAAAATCGATCGAAGAAGTATTTCAATATCTTTACGACATGCAAAAATTTGCTGAAGTACATCCGGTGATTTATAAAATTGAAAAGAAAGGCGAGAACCACTATTTATTTTTTGAGAAATTAAAATTTTTACTTTTCTTTCCCTACGATTTTACTTATAATGTAGTTATAAAAAATATCGAATTTAATAAAAGTCTGCAAATGTATTCTGAAGTTCAAAAGGGAGTTCACCTGAATTTAAATTTTTTATTGCAAACCGAAAACAATTTAACAATAATTGTAGAAACCATTGAAACCAAAGCCATAATTGGTGTGAAACAAATTCTGGAAATGACGGTAAAAAAAGCACACCGCAAAATGTTTGAGAATATTGAGATTGATTAATTCTGCAAAACAAAAAATTACTGGTTATAAAACTCCATTAATATTAGCGGCTTGGTTTTTATTGCGGGTATGAGTTTTTCATTTATGACCGAAAAGGTTATGAACGGCTTAGTTGACTGGTTGCTTTTTATTAACTTAAAAAGTTTTTTCTCAGAATTGAACCTAAAAGGTTTTTCGGTTAGTATCATGCAATTTTTATAAGCAGCAATAAATGTGCTAAAATCGTACTTCGAATTTAATTTATCCATCAGAAGGGGAATAAAGCTATTTCTATTAATGATATGTCCTGATCCGGTAATTACGATTGCCTTTGTAAGTCCTATCTTATTTTCGAATTGAAGCATGTTAGAGAGCATAAAATCGTCTCTTTTTTTATCGGCATCGTTCTTATAGTACGAAGGATTAAAAATAATGGACCTGAAAGCCGGAAAATTTTCCTTGAGAATTTTTTTATATTCTGTTTCAAGAAGATTAAAATTCATTTTTATACTATCGAAGGCACTTTTTATTACTTTACTTTCGTCATTCAATTCATAAAAATGCTCAGTTCTTCTTTCGATCGATAAAAGCATTTGAATGCTTGGTTTTATTTCAGGGTTATTTAAAGTTGCTTCGGCAAACCATTTCTTAAATAAAAAAATTATACAGGGTGCCCTCTCAAAATCGTTACCGTAAAAAGTAAAACCGGTATTTTTATTTAATTTATAAAGGAGAGAAATAAATTCCTTGTACTTTCCGTTCGATCCTCTGGCCCGTGTTTTATTAAAAAGTAAGCTGTCTCCTGAACGCAAATACATATTTAAAATTTCAGCTTCCGAGTTTCCGCCCTCTATAAAAATATTTTTATACCCTATAGCGGCAAGTTTTTCAATAATAAAATATTCAGTTAACAAAGTATTTCCGACTTCATGTGCCTCCCCTAAAACAACTACACTGTTGTTGCTTGTTAAATTGAATTCTGAAACGGATCTGTTAAATGCTGCAGTATCAATATTAATCTGCCCCAAAACAATAAGTGAGCAAAAAAAGTAAATAAGTATAGCTAACATTTTTTTTCTCATCCCATGAACAAATTTCACTAATGCAATTAGTTTTAGCGAAAACTGAATCTACTAAAATATTTTTATGTCTTTTTAAAAGATAAAGTAAAAATTCCCCTTAATAAAAAGGCTCAATTATAGCTTCAAGGATATTTAAACTGTTACTTCCACTCTTGGCGCTGCTGCTAAAATTTCTTCATTTGCTGCCGAGGCATATTGTTCGAAATTTTTTACGAAAGAGGTAGCTAAACTTTGTGCAGTTTGAGTGAAAGCATTTTTATCGGCCCAGGAATTTCGCGGTTCCAAAATTTCTTGCGGTACATTCGGACAAGATTTAGGGAAATTTAATTTAAAATAAGGTGTTGAACCGTATTCTACTTTATCTAATTCTCCGGTAAGCGCCGCGGTGATTAATGCACGCGTGTAAGATAATTTTATCCGGCTTCCTACTCCGTATTTTCCGCCTACCCATCCGGTATTTAATAACCAAACATTGACTTTATGTTTTTTTAATTTTTCGCCGAGTAACTCAGCATATTTTGTGGGATGCAATGGTAAAAACGCTTTTCCGAAACAAGCCGAAAAAGTTAAGGTGGGTTCTGTAATTCCCATTTCTGTGCCCGCTACTTTTGCCGTGTAGCCGCTGATAAAATGATACATTGCCTGCGCCGGAGTTAATTTTGAAATTGGCGGTAACACACCAAAGGCATCACAAGTTAAAAAGAAAATATTTTTTGGAATATCTCCAACGGCAGGAGTTACCGCATTATCAATATAATTGGCAGGATAACTTACCCTTGTATTTTCTGTTTTTGAAATGTTTGTATAATCAACAGTTGTTGTTCCCTCGTGAAAATTAATATTCTCAAGTAAAGAACCAAATTTTATGGCGCTGAAAATTTGCGGTTCTTTTTCTTTCGACAAATCAACACACTTTGCATAACAGCCACCTTCAAAATTAAACACTGCATTATCTGACCAACCGTGTTCATCATCACCAATTAATTTACGATTAGGGTCGGCCGACAAAGTAGTTTTACCGGTGCCCGATAATCCGAAGAAAATAGCGGTGTCTCCATCTTTCCCAATATTAGCCGAACAATGCATCGACAACACTTTTTTCTCGTGCGGTAAAATATAATTTAATACAGTGAAAATAGATTTTTTTATTTCGCCGGTGTATCCTGTTCCGCCAATTAAAATAATTTTTTTGGTGAAATTTATAATGGCGAAATTATGCTGACGGGTTCCGTCAATTTTTGGATCAGCTCTGAAACCGGGAGCGTTTACGATGGTCCATTCGTGTTTAAATGTTTTTATTTCTTCGGTGGTTGGACGTAAAAATAAATTATAAGAAAATAAATTGCTCCATGGAAATTCGTTGATGACACGAATATTTATTCTGAATTTAGATTCCGCACAAGCGTAAGCATCACGAATCCAAATTTCTTTCCCACCCAAATAAGCCAGCATTCGATTATGCAAGGCGTCAAATTTATCTGCCTCAAAACGGTTATTTACATCGCCCCACCAAACCGAATCTTTGGTATTGTTATCGTATACCACAAATTTATCTTTGGGCGAACGGCCGGTAAATTCTCCGGTATCAATGGCCAAAGCACCTTCATCTGTTAACACACCTTCGCCCCTTATAATTGTTTCTTCCACTAATTCGCTGGGATGAAGATTCCAAAATGCCATTTCAACATTAGAAAGACCAAGTTCTGCCACAGAAGAATTCGCAGCTTTTAATCCGATTTCGTTCATTTTAAAGAAATTTAATATTGGCGCAAATGTACAAATAAAAAAAGGCCTTTTCGGCCCCTTTTATTCACAGTTTTTACTGTTTTTTAACACGTTCGGTGTTCTCATTAATAAACACTCTATCAGAGCCTTGTGCAAGTTTTTTGAGTTCTTCCACAAATGCTTTTTGTTCATCTTTGTTCAATTCTTTTAAATGAAAACATAAATCCCGTTCTCCTTCGCGGCCCCAAGCTAATAAATCGTAAGTCGGTTTTTTAGCATGCGCTTTTGCAAAATTTTCAATCGCATCAAATTTTTGTGCATCAATTCCGGAAGCGTGACTGATAAAAGAAGCCACCACTCTGTACATAATTTTTACCTCACCGTTTGTGGCTGTAACCTCAGTACCGGTTTGTTTACCTTTTGTTTTTTTAGTTTTGGCTTTAGTTTGACAATTAGCAAGCATTACAAAACAACTTGCAAATAATATTAAAATAATTTTTTTCATAGTTGTGATTTTAGAGATGTAAATATGCTAATTATTTTAGTAAAGACAATGTTTGTGCCAAAAATTTATTCGATTTTGTTTTTAACCCTTTTTAACGGGAATAGCTGTTAGTCCTAAACACAACCAGCCTAAAATGAAACATATTCCGCCTAACGGAGTAACCGGACCTAATACTTTTAACCATTCGGCGCCAAATAAATTTCGGGTGCATAAAAAATACAGCGAGCCCGAGAACAAAATTATTCCCACAAAAAATAAATAATAGGCCCAATTAAAATATTTGCTTTGATTTTGTGCATTGAGCAGAATTAAAATAAGCATAGCGATGACATGATACATTTGGTATTTCACACCGGTTTCAAAACCATTTAGTTGATCGGGACTAAGAATACCCGTTGCTACTTTTGCTTTTAAAAAATGAGCGCCTAAGGCCCCCAATGCCACTCCCAAAGCGCCTAAAATTGCAACAACGAATAAACGCTTATTTTTTTCCATATTACTTTGAAATTATTTTTAAAAATTCTTTTTTATTTTCGCCGAATTGAATCGCTTCTGCTAATTTTGCTAAATTTTCTTTATCGGTAACTACCTCTTGTGCCGCGTAAGCAAACTCCATTTTTTCGCGGTCGTGCGAAAATAAATCCATTATTTTTGCGATTTGAATGGTGTTGAAACAATTTTCAATAACATATTTTTTGGCAACTTTAATTTTTTCGTAATCGTCTCTTATTTTGTTAAGGTTACTAAAAATTAAATCGAATTCCTTTTCAGCCGTTGGAGTAATGCATTTTAAATTTATTTGTTTGCTTTCATTTGCCACATCCTTTAAAAAAACTTGGTATTGCGATTTTATTGCGTCAAACTTAAAAGATTTAGAAAGATTGGCCGCATTGTTTCTATCTGTTAAATGCCAGTAAGCTTTTCTGGCCATTTTTAATTTCTCCATTTCAATTTCGTACAGGTTTAATAGTTTAATTAATTGCTCGGTACTATAACAATTTCTTTCGATACTAATATCCACATTCATAAATTTATCGGCCATGTCGGTAGTTTTATTAAAAAGATTAATTGCAAACTGAATTTCGTCATCGGTTAGTTTAACTTCACATTGTTTTGTTTCTTCATTATAATTTTTAAAAAAAATCGGTTTATTGTCTTTCGCCTGATATAAATTGCCATACAAATTATTATCTACCACCATTACTTTTTCAACAGGCGCATCCGGCACATTTGGCGATTTTGGGCCCGAAAAATCACTTTCGGAAACAAAAACCAATTTATATTTTAATTTATTATTAGTTAGTTCTTCAACGATTTTATAAGTTAATTCTTTATTAACGTTTTTTTCGAAAGCTTTTATACAAACCGAATCCTTTAAGGAGGAATCTTTTCCCTCACCAAATTCAATTTTAATTTTTTGCCAACCCTTACCTAAATTAAAAGCTTTAACAATAGCTTCAGGAATAGGATTGATTTTTTCATCATTAACATAAAGTGTAAATTGTTTGCCCTTTTCGCTTAGTATTACCAAATTGTTAATGAATTGCTGTCCGTTTACATTCAAGCTCATCACGAACAGATTTATGACTATGAGAAAAAGTTTCATTATTAAAATTAGATAAGAGCAAATTTAAGTTTATTTTTGCTCTTGAATTACATTATATGAATAAAATATTAATAATAGGAGCCGGTCGATCGGCCACCAGTTTAATTGATTATCTTTTAAAAAATGCAGTTGCGAATAATTGGTTTGTTACGGTTAGTGATTTTAGTTTGGATTTAGCTCAAAGTAAAATTAAAGGATTTAGTAATTGTGTTGCAAAAAAATTTGACGTCAACCATCCTGTAGAGAGAGAAACGATAATTAAAGAACACGATTTAATTATTTCGATGCTCCCCGCTTCTATGCACGCCGAAGTAGCGCGCGATTGTGTAAAGCACGGTAAACATATGGCCACAGCAAGTTATGTGAGCGACGAAATGAAAAAATTGGATGCCGAAGCAAAACAAAAAGGAATTTTATTATTAAACGAAATTGGTTTAGATCCGGGCATTGACCACGCTTCGGCCATGAAAATAATTGACGGCATTCATTCGAAAGGCGGTGAGATTACTTTATTTAAATCGTACTGCGGCGGATTAGTGGCGCCCGAGAGTAATAATAATCCGTGGGGATATAAATTCAGTTGGAATCCACGCAATGTGGTGGTTGCCGGACAAGGCGGCGCACACTTTTTAGAAAACGGAAATTTAAAAAATGTTTCTTACAATGATTTATTTAAGAAAATTGAAAATATTTCAATAGAAGGTTACGGTAATTTTGATGGTTACGCCAATCGCGATAGCATAAGTTATAAGGAGCCTTGCCATTTAAAAAATATTAAAACACTTTTGCGCGGCACATTAAGACAAAATGGTTATTGCAAAGCCTGGAATGTTTTTGTTCAATTGGGATTAACCGATAATTCGTATAAAATAAAAAATACTTCCGGTATTACTTATACAGAATTATTGGAAAGTAAATTGCCTAAGGGAAACAATTCTTTAAAGGAAAAACTAAAATCCTTTTTTGGGAATGATATTGACGAAAATGTTTTTGAGAAATTAAATTATTTGGAATTATTCGGAAACAAAAAAATAAAATTAAGCGAAGGGAGTCCGGCTGAACTTTTACAAAATTTACTGGAAGAAAAATGGAAATTGAATCATGGTGATAAAGATATGATTGTAATGCAACATCAATTTGAATATTTTGCCTCACCCCCGGCCCCTCTCCGGGGGGAAAGGGGAGCAGAACCGCTTCTGAAAAAAATTACTTCTTCGTTAGTGGTAATTGGCGATGATGAGATTCACACCGCCATGGCAAAAACGGTTGGCTTGCCGTTGGCCATTACCGTTAAAAATTTTCTTACGGGGAAATTCAAATTAAACGGCGTTCAGATTCCCACAGTAAAAGAAATTTACGAACCACTTTTAAAAGAGCTGGAAGAATTTAAAATTGTTTTTAAGGAAGAAGAATTTTAGAGAATGTATTTTCTTTCAAAATTATTTATACAAGGCCTTCACTAATTTTCCGGTAGTAAGCCCTTGTACTAAAATTGAAAATATTACAATAATATAAGTAATAGAAACAATTACTTCTTTATAAGGACTATCAGGCAACGATAAAGTTAGCGCAATAGATAAACCACCCCGTAATCCACCCCAGGTCATTATCATTAATGTTTTATCATTAAACAATTTTTTATCTTTTATAAAAACAGTCGATATTTTTAGAGACAGATATCTGCATACCAACAATAATATAATACCTATTACTCCAATTAAAATATAATTTGTTATAAATGGCAGTAATACCATTTGTAAACCTATCAACACAAAAAGTATGGCATTTAAAAAATCGTCAATCAGCTCCCAAAATTTATTATGATAATCACGCGTTGTGTCAGACATGGCGGTTTCGCTGACTTTGTTTCCTAAAATCAAACCAATAGCAATTACAGCTAACGGTCCGCTTACGTGTAACCATTGCGCCACTTCGCCACAAACCATAACGAGGGCCAAAGAAATTAAAACTTCGGTTTGATAATTATCAATTTTACGAATGAAATAATAAACTAAATACCCGAGCGCAATTCCTAAAATTAGTCCGCCCACAACTTCTCTTCCAAAAAGGATCAACACGTCCAGTCCCGATAAATTTTCTATACCTAAACTAATTACTTTACCAATGGTTACAAAAAACACTATACCAACGCCATCATTAAATAACGATTCGCCATTTATAGTAGCTTCAATTTCTTTTGGCATATTCGATTTTTTAAGAATTCCGATTACGGCAATAGGGTCGGTTGGAGAGACCAATGCACCGAACCACAAACAATAAATAAAATCAATCGGATAATGAAATAGTTTAAAAACATACCACATTATCCCACCGAAAAGAAAAACGGAAAGCGCCACGCCTAATGTTGAGAAAGAAATTACTGCAGCGCGCTGTTGTTTTAACTGATTTAAGTTAACATGCAAAGAGCCCGCGAAAAGCAAAAATCCCAACATAATATTTAAAAGTGTTTGTGAAAAATTTATACTGCGAACCATTTCCTCAATATGCTGATGGAAGGTGCTGCTAATTTTCCCTTCAGCAATTATTAAAAGAGAAAATACCAGCGAAATAAACATTAAGCCTATTGAAGGAGGTAATTTTAAAAACCGAATGTTGATATAAGAAAATACCGCACATAGTGCGATTAGAATTGATATGAGAAGTAAAATATCCATAAAATCAAACCTTTATTCCCATTATTAATACATCATCAACCTGCTCCAGTGCTTCTTTCCACTCACCAAACCTCTGATGAAGAATTTCATTTTGTTTTGCCATTGGTAATTCCGAAATAGTTATTAGTAGTTCTTCTAATTGTTTATATTTAAATTTCTTTCCTCCATCATGCGATTTAGGTCCGCCAAATTGATCAGCGTAACCATCTGTTAAAGTGTAAATAATATCTCCTTTTTTAAGCGACACCGAGTTTTTGGTAAAAAGCTCGTTTTCTTTAGGAGATTTACCAACCGGCATATGATCTCCTTTAAAAACTAATAATTTTTTGTTTCTAACAATATAAAATGCATTATTGGCTGCCGAATAATCCAAATTGGTTAAATTTTTATTAAATGAAATAACTACGCAATCCATTCCATCTTGTCCATCTAAATCACTTCCCTCAGGGTTTAGCGCCAAAATAATTTCGTCTCTTAGAAAATTTAATATTTTATCAGGCGAAGTAATTTTCTTTTCTTTTATGGCTTCTGCAATTTTGCTGATGTTTAACAAACTCATAAACGCTCCGGGAACGCCGTGTCCAGTACAGTCGGCCGTTATGATAATAAAATTATCACCCACAGGGGTGGCCCAGTAAAAATCACCGCTTACAATATCTTTCGGTTTAAACAAAACAAAATATTCCGGTAAATTTTTACTTAGTAATTTATCGCTTGCCAACAAAGCTTTTTGTATACGTTGGGCGTAATTAATACTGTCAACTATTTCTTTATTTTTTTCCTCAATAACTTCCTTTTGATGTTCTACTTTATCTTTTTGCGAAATAATTATTGCATTTTTTTCTTCGAGTAATTGATTATTACGTCGTTTAATACGGTAGCGGTTGTAAATGAAAATAGCTATAAGTAACATTAAAATAAAAGCGGCTACACCTATATAGGTGAACGAACGTTGACGATTAATTTTTTTTTCGTAAACCAATTCTTTTTCCAACTCAATTTTAGATCGCTGCAAACTATCAGCGAATTGCTCCTTTTCATAATCGTTTTTAATTTGCAAAATAGCTACTGCCCGTTGATTCTCCTTATTAAACAAACTATCATTCATATGCTTATATATTTTGTAAAACATAAAAGCATTTTTGGTATTGCCTTTCAGTTCATTTAAGTAACTCATATCCTTATAATACGTAATTACATTTTTAGTTATATTATTTTTAACAGAAATTTTATAGGATCTATTAAAACAATTTTCTGCTTTTATAAAATCTTTTAATTTTATAAAATAGGCGCCTAAACTTAAATTACTTTGCGCAATAAATTCTTCATTATTTAATTTTTCAGCTATGGAGAGTGACTTATTTAAATACACTTTTGCGCTGTCGAACAAATTTCTGTGATTATAAAATCCGCCAAGGTTGTTATAAATATTTGACATGCCTCTTACATCATTTATTCTTTCCCGTATGCTGACGCATTTTTTGTAATAATAAAACGAGCTGTCTTCTTTTCCTTGCAAATCAAATAAAGCAGCAAGATTGTTGTATGAGTTGGCTATACCGAATTCGTTTTTCAATTTTTTCTTAAAGGCTAAACTTTTATAAAAATATTCGAAAGCTTTTTTTACATTGCCTAAATAATTATAAATCGAACCCATATTATTATAAACTTGTGCTAAACCATGTTCGTCCTTTATAGATTCGAAAATATCGAGGGCTCTGTAAAAATATTCGAGAGCAGTCACATAATCACCTTTATCATATAGTATTTGCCCCAAATTTGCGATTACAATTCCTGCCCCTTGTTTTTCGCGTGCTTTTAGCATTAAATCTTTTGCCCGCATGTAATAATAAAACGCAGAATCGTAATGACCTGTTGTATTAAATAAATACCCAATATTATTTAAACCAGTGGCGTAACCTTTTAAGGCTAGATAACGAATAGAGCTATCACGATCATTTAATAGTTTTACAGCCATATCAATACCCTTTTTATTAAGCAATGGCCACTGACGTTCATCCAGGGTATTATCGGCTAATTCAAAATAAACTTTAATTCGTGTTGTATCGTGCTTCGCGTTTTTTAAGACGAGGTTTAAAGAATCGAGAACTTTTTTATTTTGGGAAAAATAAATAAAAGGGGAAATAAATAAAAGTATCAGGAATTTTTTGAACATTATTAACCGAATTGCTAATTGTAAATATAATTTTTAAAAATCATAAATCAAATTTAGCTTTTCCTTCGCGACAAATAATAAACCGGAATGCCAATTAATGTTATAACTATTCCAAGCAAGGAATTAACAACGTGTGTTTTTCCGCTCTCGTAATCTTTAATATCGCCATACACAGTGGTAATTAAAAAGAACGCGACAAATATTATAAATAAGAGCGGAACAAATGGATATCCCCAAACTTTATACGGACGTTCCACTTCTTTCATTTTTTTTCTGAGAATAAACACGCCTAACACACTCATTCCGTAAAAAAACCAGCTCACAAAAATGAGCATATCAGTTAACATGTCGAATGAACCGCTTAAAATTAAAATGGTGCTCCATCCTGCATTTAAAAAAAGTGCATTGCCCGGTGTTTCATTTTTAGGATGAATTTTTCCGGCCCAGGCAAACCATTTATTTTCTTCGCCAATGGCAAATGTTACGCGCGATGTGGCGAGAACATTTGCATTGGTTGTTCCCAAAGTTGAAACAATTACAATCACTGCAATAATGGCGCCGCCAATGCTTCCCCAAGCTATGGTAGCAACATCCGAAGCAACAAATTTTGAAACCGATAATGTTTGTATTGGTAAAACATAAACGTAAGCGAGATTTATTAATCCGTAAATAATAATGCAGAAAAATAATCCGGAAAATAAACTTAGCGGAATATTTTTTTTAGGATTTTCAATTTCTCCTCCTACAAAAGTAACATTGCTCCAACCGTCGTAAGCCCAGAACGCCCCTGCTATCGCTGCCATGTACGCGCTAACTAATGCCCAGCCCTGCAGCATTTCGGGTGACGCAGAAATAATATTTTGTACTGAACCACTTCCCGAAAAAAATATTCCGCCAATTAATAAAATTATTGCAATTGCTTTTAATACCGTTAAAACTCTTTGTAATGCACCACCGCTTTTTACACTGCGATAATTTACCCAGCTTAAAAATAAAATTAAAAATATGGTTAAACATTTTACACCAATATTTTCAAGCGGATGAATGTTTCCAATAAAAGGAATGTGAAACATAACAGATTGTTCAATCGCTTCCGAAAATCGCGGCAAGTCAATAAAATAATTAGTGTATTGCGAAAACACATAAGCGATGGAAGCGTTTCCCGCTGTATTTGTTACTGCAAACGAAGCCCAGCCATACACAAATGAAAATGCATTGCCGTACATTTTTTTGTAGAAAACATATTGTCCGCCCGTCTCCGGAAACATGGTTGCCAATTCGGAATAACACAACGCACCGAAAAAAGTTATGCAGCCGGCGACTAACCAAACGCTCAATAATAAAAGCGGTGAACCTAATTGCGAAGCCATCAATGCAGGTTTCATAAAAATACCTGAACCAATTACACCGCCAACAACAATGGAAATTGCGGTACTTAATCCGATGGTTCTTTTGAAATTGTTCATTCTATGAAAGTTTTAACAGCAAAGCGCGCAAAGAAAAATTCGCAAAGAACGCAGAGAAAATTCTTGGCGAACTCTGCGCCACCTTTGCGCCCTCTGCGTTTAAATTTTTTAGAACTACTCATCCGATAAATTCAGCAATGAGAGAATGAAAATGATGCGTGCCCTGTTCGCGCGTTACCGAATAGCGACCGTGTTTATAAAACCGCGAACGAATTCCTTTCTGTACATTTTGAACCACTTCTTCATCTTCCATTTCAACCGAATTTAAATCGCCGCCTGCACCGGTGTTTAATTTACTTTCATCACAAACGTAAATCAAAAAAGAAACTTTTGTTTCGCTTTCACTTATTGGTTTTATTAAATTAACTGAAATTCCCCATGGATAAAAATTAAGCATGACATTGGGAAAAGCCCAGAAATAATATCCTGCAATATTTTTTCCGTAATCGGGAGAAGATTTTGGTAATTGAAAACAATTATCGCCTTCTTTTGCAATTCCTACTTGCAAATTACTGTAACGAAATAATTCGGTGGTGTAATCGCCAAAATCTAAAACATCATTTAAACTTGGGTGTACAAACGGAATATGAAAACCTTCTAAATAATTTTCGCAATACAAAGCCCAGTTGGCTTTTACAATATAATCTTTGGATAAATCTTCGCGCAATTTTAATTTATCCATCGGAAACCATTCCATGCGTTTTTGTATGTCGCCATAAATTTCTTTGGCAGCAATTTTTGGATTTAAACTGGTAAAAATTAATTTTCCCCAATGGAAAACAGACAGCGGATGCAAATTATCATCTTCCGTCGGAAAATTTTCGACTTCCCTAAATTCGGGCATCGAAACAAATTTCCCGTCGAGCGAAAATCTTCTTCCGTGATATTTACAAGTGAGATGTTGTAATTTGCATTTTTCATATACCAATAAATTTCCACGATGTGTGCAAACATTACTTAAGCAATGCAATTTATTTTCCTTATCTTTTGTTAAGAGTAGTGGTTCGTTTAAATAATTTTCCAGTAAAATAAACGGTTGCGCCGAACCTGGTTCTTTCACCATATCTTCATCACCTATTAATTGCCACGAAGGCGAAAATATTTTTTCTTTGGATAATTTAAAATATTTTTCGCTGGTATAAAACTCGGTAGCAATAGTTTTTGCTTTGGCGATATTGGGATCAATAAAAAAATCTGACATAAAAATAGCTTTTGTTAAAGATAAAAAATTATGTTGAATAGAACGCGGATGACGCGGATTGGACGGATAAGGGCGGATTCCGGCGTTCTTCATTTAATCTTTTTTGCTTCGAAATTTATTAATTAAGGATGATGAGATCCGCGAAAATCCGCTAAATCCGCGTGATCTGCGTTCCATTTTACTATAGACATTAGGCTTCTTAAAAAAAATTCTTTACATTTATTAAATGAACTCATTTGCTATTGCCATACACGGAGGCGCAGGAACCATTCTTCGCACGACCATGACCTCCGAAAAAGAAAAATCTTATAAAAACGGATTAGAAGAAGCCATTATTGCCGGAGAAAAAATTTTATCATCGGGCGGAACATCATTAGACGCAGTGGAAGCGGCCATAAAAAAACTAGAAGACAATCCATTGTTCAACGCAGGCAAAGGCGCGGTGTTTACACACGAAGGAAAAAATGAAATGGATGCGAGCATCATGGAAGGAAAAACCTTAATGGCAGGCGCAGTAACCGGAATCAGCAATATTAAAAACCCTATTTCATTGGCAAAAGCAGTGATGCAAAAATCGGAACACGTTTTTTTATCGGGTGCAGGCGCCATAGAATTTGCAAAAAAAGTGGGCGCGCAATTTGAACCCGATGAATATTTTTTTGTACAAATGCGTTACGACCAATTACAACAAGCAAAAGAAAGCGACACTATAGTTTTAGATCATACAGTTGACAATGAAAAAAAATTCGGAACTGTTGGTGCTGTGGCATTAGACATTCACGGAAATTTAGCAGCAGGAACTTCCACCGGCGGTATGACCAATAAAAAATTAGGAAGAGTTGGCGACAGCCCCATGATAGGCGCGGGAACTTACGCCAACAATAACACCTGCGCGATTTCGTGTACGGGACACGGAGAATTTTTTATTCGCTCGGTTGTTGCTTATGATATTTCGTGTTTAATGGAATACAAATGTTTATCATTAAAAGAAGCCTGCGACCTTGTG
>JAHEYG010000002.1 GCA_023251725.1 Sphingobacteriaceae bacterium
CAATACATGTGTTATTTCGTGCTGGTCGTTTATTTCACGAACTATTGATAACATTTCGAGGAATAATTTCTCCGCTTTATCAAATTGTTTTCTTTCAAAAAACATATTGGCAAAATTTGTCCCACTATTTACAATTTCGCGTTTACTGGCATGTTGTTTCGCTAAAAAATAGGCTTTACCGTAACACAAAAAAGCTGAATCTTTTCTTCTTAGATTATAAGTTACATTTCCAATATTATTTAAACTTTGCGCTATTCGAGCCGTATCTTTTCGCTCCTCGGCATTTTTATACCCCTCAATGTAATTGTGATAAGCTCCATAATAATTGGCCTCGTCATAAAAAAGATTTCCCATATTATTATAACTCGAATAATACCCCCTTTTGTAATTAGTTTTTTTATAGGCTTCCAGCGACTTTTCATAATAGTAGCGCGCGCCTTTATTATTTCCAGTAAATTTTAGCATCAAAGCAAGATTGTTATAGGAATGGCCCTTTTCAATTTCCATATTATTTTTTTCGGCAATATCTAGCGCCTTCTGATTCCACTGAATGGCTTCTTCGGTTTTTCCCAAAAATTTAATTGATGAACCAATATTATTGGCACCATACCAAGCCCCCTTGACGTAATTTATTTTTACAGCCAATTCGTAAGCCTGTTTACCGTATTCAACCGCTTTTTGATTATCGTTCTCCCTATATGCAGAGGCGATTTTATTAAGCATTATCACCATGGTTGAATCTTCTTTTTGAATTTTTAGTTTATCTAATAGCTCAGAAATTTCATTTGTCTGGGAAATAGAAAACAAAAACAGGCAACAAAATTTTATGAGAAATATTTTTTTTGTTTTCATACTAAAGCTCTAAGTTAATAATTCCCTCAGAAAAACAATTACTAAAATTAATATGAGAAAATTATTTTGTAGTAGTAGGCACTCCCAAAATGCTGTCAAAAGCCATTCGCAGAATCCAGGCTTTTTCGGTAACAGAATAATTGCCGTAAGATTTTTCTAAGGCAGCTTCTAAAATATTATTTATTTGTTTGCATTTGGCACCATACTTGTGAATTACTTTATAAGCGGCGCCTTCGTAAATTTTATAACATCCCAAATAATTTCGGTCGTTATAAGTGGGCGCACCTACATCAATAGCTTCTTCAATAATAGTTATAACAGCGTCAATTTTTTCACAGTTCTTTGCAGCATTAGTAAGCGGCGCGTCATTTATCACAATGGTTTTTTTAGGTTGCGCTTTTACTTTTGCGGTATCGAAAAGCAATGTATTAGAATGGCAGTGAATTGCTACTACTAAGAACAAAAATAAAATAAAAAGTTTTCTCATTTTAAAATTAGTGCTGAAAATATTATGCATTCACCGGTTCTTCCATATACGCCTCAATGGGTGCGCACGAACAAACCAAGTTTCTATCGCCAAACGCATTATCTACACGCGCCACACTTGGCCAAAATTTATTTGCTTTAACCCATTTTAATGGGAACGCCGCTTTTTCGCGAGGATACGGTTTTGACCAATTATCGCTCACCACTAATTTTATAGTATGCGGCGCGTTTTTAATTACGTTATCTGTCTTATCAAATTTCCCATCAATAATTTCCTGAATTTCTTTTCTGATAGAAATCATCGCTTCGCAAAAACGATCCAATTCCGCTTTTGATTCAGATTCAGTTGGCTCTACCATTAATGTATTCACTACCGGAAAAGCAACTGTCGGTGCATGGAAACCGTAGTCCATTAACCTCTTCGCAATATCTGCCACTTCAACACCACTCGCCATTTTAAAATCGTTGCAATCTAAAATCATTTCATGTGCGCATCTTCCGCTTTTACCGGTATACAAAATTTTGTAATGGTCTTTTAAAATTTCTTTCATGTAATTGGCATTCAATATGGCTATCTTTGTTGCTTCGGTTACGCCATCTCTTCCCAACATTTTTATATAACCATAAGAAATCAATAATATTAATGAACTCCCGAAAGGTGCCGCCGACACAGCTGAAATACCTTTTTCTCCACTCGTTTGAATAATAGGATGCGATGGTAAAAACGGAACCAATTTATCCACCACACCAATCGGACCCATACCCGGACCACCACCGCCATGCGGAATAGAAAATGTTTTGTGCAAATTTAAATGACAAACATCAGCGCCAATATTTCCGGGCGAAGTTAATCCTACTTGCGCGTTCATGTTGGCGCCATCCATATAAACCAAACCGCCGTTCTCGTGAATTATTTTTGTAATTTTTTTAATTCCTTCTTCGTAAACGCCGTGTGTACTCGGATACGTTACCATTAAACACGATAAATTTTCTTTATTGCTTTCTGCTTTTTCTTTTAAATCTTTAATATCAATATTTCCTTTGTTATCGCATTTCACAATAATAATATTCATACCAGCCATAGCAGCACTCGCCGGATTTGTTCCATGAGCAGATTGCGGAATTAAAGCTACGTTGCGATGCGTGTGCCCTTGCGAAATATGATACGCGCGAATAACCATTAAGCCGGCGTACTCGCCTTGCGCACCGGAGTTGGGCTGCATACTCATTTTAGAAAATCCGGTAATGTTTGAAAGATCTTTATCCAATTCTTTTATAATTTGCAAATAACCTTTTGCTTGTTCAACCGGAACAAACGGATGTATGTTCGCAAATTCGGGCCATGTTAGATGAAGCAATTCGGCTGCTGCATTTAATTTCATAGTGCAAGAACCTAAAGCAATCATGCTGTGTACTAACGACAAATCTTTATTTTCCAATCGTTTTATATATCGCATCATTTCCGTTTCACTGTGATACGAATTAAAAACAGGATGCTGTAAATAGTTTGATTTACGTTCGGCAAAACTTCCTTTTATTTTGGAAGCGAAATCAGGAATAGAATCTGATTTTAATTTAGGGTTTCCGGCTGCAACCAAAAAAATACTTAACACATCCAAAATATCTTCGAGCGCAGCAGTTTGATCTAAAGAAAAACTAATGGTTGAATCATCAACATATCTAAAATTAATTTCATTTTTTTCGGCCGCTTCTTTTATAACAGCAGCTTTTACATTTTTGGGAAGAGAAACTGTGAGCGTATCAAAAAATAAATTATTTTTTAAGGTGTAACCCATGTTTTTTAATTCGCCCGCAAGGTAATTGGTTAATCCGTGTACATGATTGGCAATATCTTTAATTCCGGCCGGACCATGGTACACCGCATACATACTCGCCATAATTGCTAGCAATGCTTGCGCTGTACAAATATTCGACGTTGCTTTATCTCGCTTAATATGTTGCTCTCGTGTTTGCAAAGCCATTCGCAAAGCAGGGTTTCCTTCGGCATCAACACTCACTCCAATAATTCTTCCTGGAATTAATCTTTTGTAATCTTCTTTACAAGCAAAAAATGCAGCGTGCGGTCCGCCGTAACCTAATGGCACACCAAATCGCTGCGAATTTCCTACCACACAATCTGCTCCCCATTCGCCGGGAGGTGTTAATAAGGCGAGTGCTAATAAATCACTCGCCACTGCCACTTGTACTTCTTTTAATTTTGCTTTATCGATAAACGATTTATAATTATTTACTTCTCCGTTTATATCGGGATACTGAATGAGTGCGCCGAAAAAAGAATCATCAAAATTAATTTCATTCACGTCGCCAATTACCAATTCAATTCCTATTGGAGCGCTGCGTGTTTTAATAACATCAATGGTTTGCGGGAAAACAGTTTTAGAAATAAAAAATTTACGCGCGTTTTGTTTTTGTTTACTGCGATTATTATGAAACATAAATACTGCTTCGGCCGCAGCGGTTGCTTCATCTAACAAAGAAGCATTGGCTATTGGCAATGCAGTTAAATCAACCACTACAGTTTGAAAATTCAAAAGCGCTTCTAATCTTCCCTGCGCCACTTCCGCCTGATAAGGCGTGTATGCTGTGTACCAACCCGGATTTTCTAAAACGTTGCGCTGAATTACAGGAGGAATAATGTTACCGTAATATCCTAAACCAATATAAGAACGAAATACTTTATTTTTTTTACCGAGCGCTTTTAAATGTTTTAAATATTGGAACTCGCTCATGGCTGGTGCAATCTTCAATGGTTTTTTTAATCGAATACCATGCGGAACGGTTTGATCAATTAATTCATCAATACTTGAAACACCAATTTTTTTGAGCATTTCATTAATTTCATTTTGGCGCGGACCGTTGTGACGGGAAACAAATGTATCCATAATGTGCTTTTTAAGAGAGCATCAAATTTAGTAAAAACAAGGCTTCTTTATAGAGAAAAATGGAAGATTTTACTCTTTTTTTAACCTTTTTTGAACTGTGAAAAACCTTTTTCGATGTTTCAGGTTAAATTATTTAAATCAATTAGTACAAATATGGTTATTAATGACTATATTTGTACCTAATAAAAATCATGGTTCACCGTCTTGCTGAAAAATTAATAAAAAAATACAGCCGTCAATTCAGGGCGTTGGCGGTGGTTGGGCCAAGGCAAAGCGGTAAAACAACATTGGTGCGCAAAGTTTTTCCACGCAAACCTTATGTTTCGCTCGAAAATCCCGACGAACGTCTTCTTGCTGATAACGACCCCAGAGAATTTTTAAGTCGATTTCGTAATGGCGCCATAATTGATGAAGCACAGCGCGTGCCTACTTTATTCAATTATCTTCAACAAATATTGGATGAAACAAACAAAGAAGGTTTATTTATTCTTACCGGCAGTAATAATTTTCTGCTTCAAAAATCAATTAGTCAATCGCTGGCAGGAAGAATTGGTTATGTCGATCTGCTTCCACTCAGTTTAAAAGAAATTAATTATTTCGGCAATACCAAACTAAGTACAAATGAACTTATACTCACTGGCTGTTATCCCGAAATATATGATAAAAAAAGAAAACCCGGAATTTGGTACCCGGCCTATATACGTACTTATGTTGAACGGGATGTAAAACAATTACGAAATATTGATAATACACTTTTGTTTAATCGGTTTCTTCAGCTTTGTGCAGGACGAATAGGACAGCAATTAAATGTATCAGCACTGAGTAACGAATGTGGCATTGAAGTAAAAACCGTTAACTCATGGTTAGGTATTTTGCAAAGCAGTTATATTATTTATCTTTTACAACCTCATCATAAAAATTTTAATAAACGTGTGGTTAAAACACCTAAACTTTATTTTATTGACAGTGGACTAGCTTGTAATTTATTGGGAATAAGGCAAACTAAAGAGCTAAGTAATTCGCATTTCAGAGGGGCTTTATTTGAAAATTATGTTGTGAGCGAAATGCTGAAACAAAAATTTAATACCGGCGTCTCAACAAATCTTTTTTTCTGGCGTGATAACAAAGGTGTAGAAATAGATGTATTATTAGATAAAGGAAACAAA
Organism: Sphingobacteriaceae bacterium; assembly: GCA_023251725.1. Lineage (GTDB taxonomy): Bacteria > Bacteroidota > Bacteroidia > B-17B0 > Aurantibacillaceae > JAHEYG01. The sequence continues at coordinate 5,408 of JAHEYG010000002.1, forward strand.
CTTTTTCCAATAGAAATTAAATCTTCTCAAACATTTCAAGAAAGTTATTTAAAACCCATGCAGCAATGGAATGAGTTCAGTAATAAACAAGGCGGTTTATTTCTCTACGACGGCGAAAAGGAACTGATGAGAAAAGATAAAATACAAATTAAGAACTGGAGGAATTATGAAATTTAACTTTTTTACAGTTTCACGATTTTTTTACTGAGAATTATTTAGTACATTTACTATAAGATGAAACAAGCCAAAATAATATTATTCATTATTTTATTCCCAGTTTTTATTTATTCGCAAACCGGTTGTAATTTAGCAACAAGCATACCGCAGGTAGTTTATTACCCGAATTCAGTTTCAAATTACACAAATTGTTTAGCAGGCTATGACACTTTGTATCTATGCGGAACCAACACAATAGTTTACGACACAACATGTACTGGTAATTGTCGTTCTGCACTTTTAAATCCAGGCTCTACCCTTTATCTTAAAAGAACATCTTGTCCGGGATCGTTTGGCGCATATTATGTAAAAGATAACGCAACGTTAATACTTAAAGCTGGTTCAACGGTAATTAGAGTTAAAAAAGAACCACTCGCAATTATTATTAATCAATCTCTTGCTCCAATAATTACAACTACATGTACATCCTTAACTTTCCCAACAATTAATTGCCTTGCGGGAATTGAAGAAAATAATTTGAACGAAAATATATTTTCTTTAAGCCCGAATCCTTCTTCGGGTTTCTTAAAAATAGAATCAAAAATTAATTTGACTAATAATCCCGATATCATTATTAGAAATCAATTAGGACAAACTGTTTTTGAATATTTAAATTTTGATTTAACTAAAAAAGAAATTTCAATAGAAAATTTAGCTAACGGAATTTATTATGTTTGTTTTAAAACAAAAGAATTTATCACTACTAAAAAAATAAGTGTTTTAAAATAATTTTCCAAACAAAAAATCTTTTACTTCTTCGAACAATTCGTAATCTCGGCTGGCTGACCTTTTTCGCAACCTTTAGGGTTTGGCATTCGCAAAATACGGTAATCAAATTTTATTTCAAGATTATTTTTATCAAGCGCTTTTGGCAGCGGCGTTTTAGGAATTAAAATAATATCGCCTTCAACCTGTTTAATTATTATTACCGACGCGCATCCTTTGGCTTTGAATTGATGGGAGACTTTACCGTTGTGCTTTGGAGGAAGTAGAGAATCTTTTGTGAAACGAGTATTGAGATATGAGAATTGAGTATTGAGATGTGAGTATTGAGAATTGAGATTGAAAATGTTTGCTTTGGAATGAAGAATTAGAATGAAAAGAAATATCGTGAAGAGATGAATTCGCATTTTTTTGTTTCGGGTTTCGGGTTTCGGGTTTCAGGTTTTTAAAATAAATTGATTCGACTAATTCATTTAATTCAAATTGCCGAATTGTAAAATCATCAAATTAATTAATTATTACCTTAATCACTTTCTGAAATTTATAATTTCCCACCCTTACCAAATACGTTGCTTTTGATAACCCAGAAATATCAATACTTGTTTCGATTGAATTTTCTATTGGTATAATTTTTTTTGTAGCAATTTGTTTTCCCATAATATCAAATAAATCAACTTGCGTTTCTTCATTGTTCGGTAATTTATTTCCTTTAATAATTAAAGAAGATTCGTTTTGGTAAGCAAATAAATTTGTACTCATCGCAATTTCATTTATTCCCAATGGCGCTAAGGGTAATTGAAAAGAATAAACTCTTGTACGCGCGCCGCCTCCGCTTAAATATTCGCCGGTGTGCCAAAATGTAATTCCATCGGGATCCATTGAAGTTTGCGAATAATCTCCAAAACGATTAAATCCTGCTTGCGCTCCGGTTCCTGCTATAGCCACCGTTTCGGTAAATGTCATTTGTCCTAGTGGATCTGTTGCTAATCTCCCGGTATAATTTAAAGAAGGCGAAATGGTTGAACTCGAAATTGCGTAGGCCAAAGCAATACTTCCGTTATCATCCATTGCAATACTTCCCATCCATCTGCTATGTAAATCGGGCGCGTAAGTTCCTTGCTGGTAAATACTCCAAACATTAGTTCCGGTATTTTGTCGCAATTCGTACCATCTTATTCCCACTTGTTTGGTTCCGGCGTTTACAATTACCGCGTGATTTAAAACCACCGAATTATATCCTACCCATCTGCGGTATTGCGCTCTGAAATTTAATACTCCCGAAATTGCATCCAGTTTTTGTGAGGTGCCCGGCTGCGGAACATCATTCCAACTCAAAGTAAAATTTACATTAATAGGACTGTTAGGCAAAGCCGCCACTTGTGTTAAAGTAGAATTTACAGGAGTAATCCAATCGGCTTTAAATTCGAAAACATGTAACTGATCCACTCCGCCACCACTCCAGGTATCATCTTCATAAGAAAAAAGCGGACAAGGCGTTCCATACGGTGGAAGAACACCGTCAGCGTCGCCGGGTAACGGACAATAAAAACCATTGTTAGGCGTGTTCGGTAAAGTTAACGAAATCATTCCTGCAGAAGGATTTCCTAAAATCATTTTTGCTCTTTCGAACACAGCCACATTTTCGGGCGTTCCTAAATTTGCAGTACAATAATAACCGTCGGCCCACACCGAATATTTTGGATAGTCAGGAAAAGTTCCGGCGGCGGGAACAAATGTGTAAGTGTAGTATGCACCGGCAGGATTTGAAGTTGTAGAAACCGCTACTAAAATTTCATCAGCGCCATTAAATTGCGTCATGAACCAGCGGTCGGCATATTTATCGTACAACACTACAGGGTCGCCATCATTGGTACTTCCGGCCCACAAACTATTTAAATTAAACGGACCCGCAATGGTTCCGCCAATTTTATTATAAATCATGTGTTTGCAATTTACGGCTTGGTAATAATGATTTGTTCCGGCCGCGCCCGACGGATCGGGAGGAAATGCATTTCCACTTTGCGCTTGCCAATTAGCAATAGGCCCGGCCATTAATTTTGTTCCCATCACATTTTGCATAATGGGATCTAAGGCCGGTTGCGCTTTTTTATTATTTACAGAGGGTGGAATGGTACGTCGTTTCTCTACTTCTTTTTTTTCTGAAATATCTTTATCATCATCGCTACTAACAGCCGGCAAATCGCTCAATGGTTTGGAAATAGCAAAGCCTGTACATTTTTGATAAAAAACTTTTGTACCTTTTATTTGCTGTGCCGAAATGTTATTTAAAACAAAAAAGCCTATTGTTGCTAGTATAATTTTATTCATAATGATAAATTAATTCATCTAAAGTAAAGAAAATAATTTCAAAAAGTCAATAGCTCAAAGCGATAATTCTTTGCATTTATCTTAACAAAAATGTAATCTCAACTAGGGTTTTTGTATCTTTGGGCTTATCTAAATTAATTTAATGTTTAAATCACCTGTTATTTTTGTTTTTACTTTTTGTTTTTGTGTTTCCGGCTTAATTGGGCAGGAGCCTGCAAAAGACACTATTATTTTAATGAATGGAAATATTGTTGTAGAAAAGGTAATTGACACATTATTGGGCGCTGTTAGCATTCGCAATGTAAAAAAACAAGGGCGGTTGATTCATTACGAATACGATGAATTATTTTGTGTTCATTACTCCAAAGGATTTAAAGATTATTATTACTCGCAAGATACTTTAAAAGGAAACTGGTTCACGCGCGACGAAATGTTTATGTTTACAAAAGGTGAGGCTGATGGCAGAAAAGGATTTAAAGCTAACGGCGCTATGATAACTGCCGGTGTGTTCGGACTGTTAGGAGGCGCCAGTGGCACTTTTTTCGGTCCGATTTTACCTTACGGATTTATGGGCCTGAGCGGAATCACAAAAGTGAGAATTCGTCATAACACAGTTTCCGATCCAAATTACATTGATAGCGATGCTTATATTTTAGGTTACGAAAGAACGGCGCGTTATAAACGAAAAATAAAATCTTTATTAGGCGGCAGCATTGGTTTAGCCATTGGATACGGATTGTATTTTGCTTTAATAAAAGGTTTGCTCGAAGATCCAAATGCGTTTCAATTTAAATAATTATTTCTAAATAAGTTTATGCGTAAGAAAATTTTATTATTGGGAAGCGGTGAATTAGGAAAGGAATTAGTCATTGCTTTACAACGTATCGGTCAATATGTAATTGCGGTTGACAGTTACGAAAACGCACCGGCCATGCAGGTATCACACGAGTGCGAAGTTATTAATATGTTAGATGGTGATGCTTTAGACAAAATTGTTGCCAAACATAAACCCGATTTAATTGTGCCGGAAATTGAAGCCATTCGTACCGAACGTTTTTACGATTACGAAAAGCAAGGAATTACAGTTGTACCAAGCGCCAAAGCGGCAAATTTCACAATGAACCGAAAGGCTATTCGCGATTTGGCTTCCAAAGAATTAAGTTTAAAAACGGCGAAATATGTTTACGCCGAAACAAAAGACGAATTTTTAAAAGCCGTTTCAGATATAGGAATTCCCTGCGTAGTTAAACCCTTAATGAGCAGCAGCGGAAAAGGGCAAAGTGTAATTAAATCGGAAAAAGATATTGATAAAGCTTGGACCTACGCCATGGAAGGATCACGTGGAGATTATAAAGAAGTGATTGTAGAAAAATTAATTCGCTTTCACACTGAAATAACTTTACTAACGGTTACACAAAAATCGGGCGTTACTTTATTTTGTCCGCCCATTGGTCATCGTCAGGAGCGCGGCGATTATCAGGAGAGCTGGCAGCCTTGTATCATCAAAGAATCTGATTTAAAAGAAGCGCAGCACATGGCCCAAACCGTTACACGCTCTTTAGGCGGAGAAGGTATTTGGGGCGTAGAATTTTTCTTAACCGACCAGGGTGTTTATTTTTCGGAATTATCGCCAAGGCCGCACGACACAGGTATGGTAACCTTGGCCGGCACACAAAATTTAAACGAATTTGAATTACACGCCCGCGCCATTTTAGGATTACCGATTGCAAATATTGATTTAGAAAAAGTGGGTGCATCGGCTGTTGTATTGGCCACACAGAACGGAAAAGTTAAGAAGTTTATAGGTGTAGAAAATGTTTTAACAAAACCCAATACCGAAGTGAGAATATTTGGCAAGCCCACTACGCGACCGTACCGACGCATGGCGGTTGTTTTAACACACGATAAAGTAGGAAGTGATATCAATATCATTACAAAAAGGGCCATAGAGTTAGCCCGACAAATTAGTATTGAATCTGAATAAGGTGAATAAATTATTTATTATTTTTTGTTTCTTTTTTCTTGTTTTTGCGTTAGGAGCGCAGGAAACTAAAACTATTTCATTTCCGGCACATTTTATAAAAACCAGTATTGCCGAATTAAAAGCGAACGATTCTTTAATTTACTTTCAATGTCATGTTGAGGAAGCGACTCAGCAATTAATTACCGCGAGCGGCGAAAAAATTACCGGTAAGGTTCAAAAATACACCATTACTTCAAAATATGTTGTGTTTAATAATAATGGAAATTATAAATTGAAATATTTTTCTTCGAGCCTTATCGAATTTCCCAATGCCAAATTCCCCTATCTTAAATTAATGGAAAAAAAATACTGGAATTTTAAATTAGAAAAAGATACGGTGTTGCCCGAACACGATGTTTTGGTTTTTGCAGCCATCGAAAACAAAACGCACGACACCAACGAATATGATTTTAAAATTAATAAGCAAAACACCAACGAAATAATTATTAATGGGAAAAAAGTAATGAAGCAATTAATTGTGGAGGGGAATTATATTATTAAGAAAAATTTGGAGGTGTTGAGGTAAATTCTCTATACAAACGCCCCCTCGAATATGTACAGGACGTCTTGTCATAAATAATTATATTTTTTACTTATAAAAAAATCCTGAATGATTAGTTCAGGGTTTTTTTATTTAATGAAATCGGATGCTGAGTTAGCCTGCCCCGAGCCTGTCGAGGTAGTCGAGGCATTAGTATTTCGCAATCACACCACGCAATCCCATATCCACCGGAAATTCTCCGGCTTCGGGTTTGTAATAACCATCGTAAGGTGCTTGTTCGCGCCACTCGAAACTTTTATTGGTGGATAAAGAAACTGTAATGATAATATCACTGGTTTCGCTTCCTGTAATAGTGATAGGTGTATTAATTCCACCAGTGTTAAACAATCCGGTTACTAAACATGAACCGGCAGGAATTGGTGAACTTGGATTAGGATTAACCACTGTTGTTGCGGCAGATTGTCCGTCGGCAAAATATGTGGTTCCTAAAATTTTTGTTTCAAAACCCCAATAGCCCTGCAAATGATTTCCCGGACCACCGGCACTTGCTGTTGGAACCGCGTTGAGCGTTTTTATTTTATACTGATTTACGTAAGTATTATATCCCACAAAAGAAGCCACTGTTCCCCATTGAGTAAAACTTCCGGTAGATGATGCTAAAAACGGAATATCATAATTTTGATAAGCTAAAGAAACGCGAAGCCATTTATAAGTTCCCGGAGTAACAGAAGCAATTGGAATCGAAAAAAAAGTTACGCCCTCGCGCACTTCAACCGATTGGCAATACACTAATGCGTTTGCACCTTTACAAGTTGTTTCGGCCGCACGATACAAAACGGCGCCTGCACCAAATTGAGTTAAATCGGTTTGATCCATTTCGATATAATGAGAACTCATACGATGAAACACCGGCGAAAATGCGGCGTTATTAGTTGGAATTGTTGCTGCTAAACCTAAATTATTTAAACGTACCTGTGTGGAATCAAATTGTAATTTAAAAATTAATCGCGGTCCGGTACCGGTTGGAGTCCAGATTGTATCAGGGTTTATGCAGGTTGCAGGCGGACAAGTAACCGTTGGTGTGGTTGGAGGCGGATCCACAGGTTTAGTGTCTTTAGTACAAGATACAATGATAACGGCAATAATTGTGCTTAAAACAAAAGCAGATAAAATTAATTTTTTCATTTAGTATTTTTTAGCCAAAGGCTTCCCTTTGGGATAAATATAATGTAAATTTAAGAAAATTATTTGAAATGAGATTGGTGATACAGCGTGTTAGCAAAGCTTCGGTAACTATTGATAATTTGGTGCATTCGGCTATTGGCATGGGATTCTTAGTTTTGGTGGGAATTGAAGAAGCCGATGATGAAAGTGATGCGGGTTGGCTGGCGGTTAAACTAATTAATATGAGAATTTTTTCAGACTCAGAAGGTAAAATGAATTTGAGTGTAAAAGAAATTAATGGCGAAGTTTTGGTAGTGAGTCAGTTTACCTTGCATGCCGCTGTTAAAAAAGGAAACCGTCCGTCGTTTATAAAAGCGGCCCGACCGGAAAAAGCGATTCCTCTTTACGAATATTTTATAAAAAAATGTAATTTAGAATTGGGCAAACAATGTAAGACGGGAGTTTTTGGTGCAGATATGAAAGTAGAATTAATTAATGCTGGGCCGGTGACGGTGTTTGTTGACAGTAAGGAGAGGGAGTAGAAAAGTAGGCAGTAGCAGTTGGCAGTAAGGCTTAATGGTTAAGAATGAAGAATGTTGAATGGTTAGATGGTTGAATGGTTTATGATTAGGATTTAGGATTTAGGATTTAGAAAAAATTAATTATGATTCGAAAATTTGAAGATGTTTCTTAAATATTTATTTGTTGCTAACTTCCGCCGTCTACTGCTTACTGCCTACTGCTTACTGTTACTTCCTACTTTTTATTTTTCCCAAAATAAAACAATCGACTCCCTTAAACTTGCTCTTAAAAATGCGAAGCACGATACTTCGAAATGTAAAATATTAACTGCGATGACTGAAATTGAGTTAAACGATAATATATGGCCAGATTATAACATAAAAATTAAAGAAATTTCTGAATATAATTTGTCCAAATGTGATTCCGGTAGCGCACTCTACAAATTTTATTCACTTTACTTAGCCTCATCCATAAATAATATTGGTTTTCTAAATAAGCAGAAAGGAAATATTAATGAAGCTATTACCTATTTTGATAAATGCCTTAAACTTTATTTAAAATTTAACCACAAAACCGGAATTGCAGATGCCTATAACAACCTCGCGTCATCTTATTTATACCAAGGAAATATTAATAAATCTCTCGAATCTAACTTGCAAAGCTTAAAAATTCGCGAACAAATCGGAGATCAATTAGGAATTGCCCGTTCTTTTAATAATCTCGGATTTATTTACAAATCTCAAGGTGATTTAATTAATGCAATTGAGTGCTACAATAAAAGTTTGAAAATCCTTGAGCAGCAAAAACGCATTACCGAACTTGCCACTGCATTAAATAATATCGGCTCATTATATAGAATAAAATTAGAACTGCCCAAGGCATTAACTTATTATGGCGAAAGTCTTGAAATCTATAAGCAAGTTGGAGACAAAAGTGGTGAGGCTACTTGTTTAAATAACATTGGCATTATTTACCTAATTCAAAATAATTATGAAGAAGCGATTAAGAATTTCACAGCGAGTCTGAAAATCAATGAAGAAGTACAGGATAAATCAGGAATTACTTCTTCGTTGATAAATTTGAGTACAACATATCATAAACTTAAAAATTATGATTTGGCGCTGAAATATGCCGTAAAATCAATGAAAATAAGTAAGGAAATAAAAAATGCACTTAACATCCGGAATGCAGCCGGCAAATTATTTGAAATATATAAAATTCTGGGTGAGCACAAACTAGCGCTTCATAACTTTGAACTTTTCATCCAAATGCGCGACAGTCTTAGTAATGTTGATACAAAAAAGGCAAGTATCAAATCTCAACTTAAATACGAATACGAAAAAAAGGCGGCGACTGACTCCATAAAAAATATGGAAGAAATTAGAGTGCAGGATGCAAAACTAATTGCGCAGGAAGCAAAATTGAAACAAGAGAAAACACAATTCTGGTTTCTTATTACGGGTTTCGGGTTCCTTGTTCTGGGTTTTATATTTGTGGTTAATCGGTTCCGACTTACGCAAAAACAAAAAAAAATAATTGAAGAACAAAAAATTATTGTGGATGAAGCTTTTGAGAGGTTACACGAAAAAAATAAAGAAGTAATGGATTCGATTACATATGCTAAAAGAATTCAAACCGCTTTAATTACGAGTGAGAAATATATTGAGATGAAATTGAATCGGTTAAACGGTTAAATGGTTGAATGGTTGAATGGTTCTAAAATGAAAATAATAATTACATACACATTTACTGCCAAAGCTTCTTGCCGACTGCTTACTGTCTGCTTATTCCTACTGTCTACTTTTTTATTTTCCCAAAACAAAACCACCGGTGGTGAGCAAAGTCGAACTATTGATTCTTTAAAACTCGCTCTTAAAAATGTTAAGCACGATACTACGCGATGTAATATTTTAAACGCCATGATTGAAGCGGAAAACGACGATGCGGTTTGGCCGATTTACAACGATGAATTAAAAAAACTTTCTGAAAAAAATAATCAATCAAAAACAATATCTCAATCCTTACATAAATTCTATTTAAAACATCTGGCATCTTCATTAAACAACATCGGCTATTTCGCACTACAGAAAAGCGATTTAAAAAAAGCTTTAGAATATTATCATAAAAGTTTAAAAATACAGGAAGAGATTGGAGATAAACTTGGAATCTCAACCAGCCTTAATAACATGGGACTTGTTTACAAGAAACAAGGAGACATATTTAAATCATTGGAGTTTTATAATAAAAGTTTGAAAATATACGAAGAAATAGGAGATAAACAAGGAACCGCTGTTTCCCTTAATAACATCGGTTTAATTTATTACAGCCGCGGTGATATACCTAAAGCTTTAGAATGTTATGCCAAAAGTCTTAAAATACGTGAGGCAATTAATGATAAGAAAGGTATCGCAGGTTCGCTGAACAACATCGGGGTTATTTATTATAATTATGGCGACATCCAAAAGGTATTAAATTGCTATGAACGCAGTTTGAAAATTCGAGAAGAGATTGGGGATAAACTCGATATCGCAATGTCGTTAAACAATATTGGGATTATTTATGAAAGCCAAGGCGAATTTGCAAACGCTTTAATCTATTATGAACGCGGATTGAAAATTAGTGAAGAGATTGGGAATAAAAAAGGCATCGCTTACTTGCTTAACAATTTAGGGCTTTTTTATGAAAACCATATCGCTCCCGATTTAACAACTTCTAAAAAAGACGCTCGTAATGCTGGCATTCAAAAGGCTTTAAATTATTTTGAACGTAGTTTAAAAATTAGTGAAGAAATTGGGGATAAAGACTGTATTGCTTCTTCTAATGACAACATAGCGGGTATTTACGTAAAACAAGGCAACTTGCAAAAGGCCTTATCTTACTTTGAGCGCAGTTTGAAAATAAGAAAGGAGGTTGGGGATAAAAAAAATATCGCTGTTTCGTTTAACATGGTCGGAGTTATTTATGTTAAACTCCATAACCATTACAAGGCTTTAGAATTTTCAAAAAAGTCTTTAGATATAAGCAGGGAAATAGGTCATACCGAAAACATAAGGAATGCTGCATGGCTACTAAGTTTAATTTATAAGCAAATGGGCAATCATAAATCAGCTTTAGAAAATTACGAGCTTTTTATTTTAATGCGAGACAGCATCAGTAATACAGAAACAAAAAAAGCCAGCGTCAAATCGCAACTTAAATACGAATACGAAAAAAAGGCGGCGACTGATTCCATTAAAAATCAGGAAGAGATTAAAGTACAAGACGCGAAGTTAATTGCGCAGGAAGCGAAACTAAAACAAGAGAAAACACAATTCTGGTTTCTTATTTCGGGTTTCGCGTTTCTGGTTTCGGGTTTTATATTTGTGGTTAATCGTTTTCGCGTAACTCAGAAGCAGAAAAAAATAATTGAAGAACAAAAAATTATTGTGGATGAAGCTTTTGAAAAATTACATGAAAAAAATAAAGAAGTAATGGATTCGATACAATATGCAAAAAGAATTCAAACGGCTTTGATTACTAATGAGAAATATATTGAGAGGAAATTGAATTTGTTGAATGGTTAGATGATTTAGGATTTAGGATTTAGAAAAAATTAATTATGATTCGAAAATTTGAAGATGTTTATTAAATATTTATTTGTTGCTAACTGCCGCCGCTTACTGCCTACTGCTTACTGCTACTGCCTACTTTTTTATTTTCTCAAAACAAAACAACCAGTGGTGAGCAAAGTCGAACCATTGATTCTTTAAAATTCGCTCTTAAAATCGCCAAACATGATACAACGCGATGCAATATTTTAAACGAAATGATAGAAGCTGAAAGTGATAACGTAATTTGGTCAAAATATAACGAGCAATTAAAAAATATTGCAGACAAATGCCTAAAAATTTGCGTTCCAGGGAATTCCTTGTTTAAAATTTATAAAATGTATTTATCAGACGCTATAAATAATATGGGAATAATTGCAATGGAAAACGGAAATATACGGCAAGCGATAGAATATTATTCAACATGTTTAAGAATGCAAGAGGAAATTGAAGATAAACAAGGAATTGCCACTTCTCTGAACAACCTTGGCGTTCTTTATCAAAAGCAGGGAGATATTGCGAAATCTTTAGAATTTTACGAAAAAAGTTTGAAAAAAAATCAAGAAGCTCTAAACACAGATGGAATCACTACAGCACTAAATAACATTGGTACTATTTATTATGGACAAGGGGAGATAATTAAGTCTTCAGTGTTTTTTCTTAAAAGTTTAAAAATACAGGAAAAGAGTGGTGATAAACTGGGAATTGCTTTAACTATTAACAACCTTGGAGCCATTTCTGAGAAAAAAGGCGACTTATCGCAGGCTTTAGCATACTTCACTAAAAGTCTGAAAATTCAAAAAGAAATTGAAGACAAACGAGGAATTATCCACTCATTTCGTAATATTGGCCATGTTTTCTTATTGCTTAAAAATTATACCGCAGCTTTACCTTATACATTAAATGCTTTGAAAGTGAGTAGAGAAATTGGTAACGCCGAGACTTTTGCGAGCTCTTCTGAGCAATTAAGCAGAATCTACAAATCAAAATCAGATTATAAAAACGCATTACATTATTATGAGTTATATATTTTAACGCGCGATAGCATTTCTAACCAAGAAACCAAAAAAGCAAGTATCAAATCGCAGCTTAAATACGAATACGAAAAAAAGGCGGCTACTGATTCAATCAAAAATCAGGAAGAAATCAGAGTGCAGGATGCGAAACTAATTGCACAGGAAGCAAAATTAAAACAAGAGAAAACACAGTTCTGGTTTCTGGTTACAGGTTTCGGGTTTCTGGTTGCAGGTTTAATTTTCGTAATCAACCGTTTCCGACTTACTCAAAAACAGAAAAAAATAATTGAAGAACAAAAAATTATTGTGGATGATGCTTTTGAGAAGTTACACGAAAAAAATAAAGAAGTACTGGATTCGATACAATATGCAAAAAGAATTCAAACGGCTTTGATTACTAATGAGAAATATATTGAGAGGAAGTTGAATTTGTTGAATGAAAATTAAGTTGTTAGAGAATTTTGGCAGTAGCTGTTGGCAGTTGGCTGTAGCAGTTGGCAGTTGTAGGATTTAGAAAAAATTAATTATGATTCGAAAATTTGAAGATGTTTATTAAATATTTATTTGTTGCCGACTGCCGCCGCCTACTGCTTACTGCCTACTGCTTACTGCTACTGCCTACTTTTTCATTTTCCCAGAATAAAATAATTGATTCCTTAAAACTCGCTGTTAAAAACGCAAAGCACGATACAACTCGATGTAATATTTTATCGCAGCTCGCCGAAACGTCTTCTGATGAAGAGTGGCCGAAGTTTAATGAGAATTTAAAAACTCTTGCCGAAACCAATCTAAAAACCTGCATAGCTTCACACCCGCTTCATATAATCTTTTTAAAACACTTGGCATCTGCTTTTAACAATGTTGGATATCTCGCAGAACAAAATGGCGATATTCCAAAAGCTTTAAATTATTACAACCAAAGCATGAAAATTCAGGAAGAGATTGGAGATAAATCCGGTATCGCTACTTCTCTTAACAACATCGGGTTTGTTTATCAGAACCGTGGCGACATTAAAAACAGTTTAAATTATTATGAACGTAGTTTAAAAATTAGTGAAGATATTGGCGATAAAATTCATGTCGCCTTTTCGCTAGTCAACATTGGGCTAGTATATCAAAACTATGGTGACATCCAAAAGGCTTTAAATAGGTATCAACGCGGAATGAAAATTAGTGAAGATATTGGGAATAAAAAAGGGATGGCAACTTCGCTTCACAACATTGGAAGTATTTATAAAAATCAAGGCGATATTCAAATGGCTCTAAATTACGACGAAAGAAGTCTGAAAATTAGAGAAGATATTGGAGATAAATCTGATATAGCTAATTCGCTCAACTCAATCGGCATTATATATAGGGAGAATGGCGACATTCAAAAAGCATTAAATTACTGTGAACGTAGTTTGAAAATTTGGGAAGAAATTGGGCATAAAGATGGTATCGCAACCGCACTAAACAGCCTGGGATATATTTTTGAGAATCAAGGCGACAATAATATAGCTTTAAGTTATTATGAACGCAGTTTGAAAATAAGGGAAGAAATTGATGAGAAAGAAGGCATTGCTTTTTCGCTTAACAACATCGGGGCTATTTATTTAAAGCTCAAAAACTATAATAAAGCTTTAGAATTTTCAAAAAAGTCTTTGAATGTCAGCAAAGAAATACGATATCCTCAAAACATTAGGAATGCAGCAAAGCAGTTAAGCAATATTTACAAAGAAATGGGTAATCACGAACTAGCTTTAGAAAACTACGAGCTTTTTATTTTAATGCGAGACAGCATCAGTAATACAGAAACAAAAAAAGCAAGTATTAAATCTCAACTTAAATACGAGTACGAAAAAAAGGCCGCTACCGACTCCATAAAAAATCAGGAAGAAATAAGAGTGCAGGATGCAAAACTAATTGCGCAGGAAGCAAAATTAAAACAAGAAAAAACACAATTCTGGTTTCTTATTACGGGTTTCGCGTTTCTGGTTTCGGGTTTTATATTTGTCATTAATCGTTTTCGTGTAACTCAAAAGCAGAAAAAAATTATTGAAGAGCAAAAAATAAAAGTGGATGAAGCTTTTGAAAAACTGAACGAAAAAAATAAAGAAGTAATGGATTCGATAACGTATGCAAAAAGAATTCAAACGGCTTTAATTACGAGTGAGAAATATATTGAGAGGAAATTGAATCAGTTGAATGGTTAAATGGTTGAATGGTTAAGTGGTTAAATGGTTAAGTGGTTAAATGGTTAAATGGCTAAATGATTAAATTGATAAAAATAAATACATACTCTTTTACTGCCAACTGCCTCTGCCAACTGCTTACTGTCTGCATACTGCTACTGCCTACTTTTTATTTTTCCCAAAACAAAAGCATTGATTCATTAAAACTGGAGCTTAAAAAACTTCCAGCCGGAAGCGCCGAGGCTGTCGCGAAGTATGATACCTTACACTGCAATATTTTATCTTATTTAACGGAAATAGTTTCAAATGAAGAATTGCCAAAGTTTAATGATGAATTAAAAAATATCGCTGAAAAAAATAGCATCCTGTATCCACTTTCGCATCCTTTGCATAAGGTGTTTTTAATTCATCTCTCAACCTCATATAATAATAAAGGAATTCTGGCAAAGTGGGAAGGAAATTTTGAAATAGCTTTAGAATTTTTCCTTAAAAGTTTGAAGATATCTGAAGAATTAATGTATAAAAAAGGCTTGGTTGGTAGCCTGATCAATATTGGAGAATTGTATCTTGATAAGGGCAATGCCCTTAAATCATTAGAATATTATGATAAAGCACTCAAAATTGAAATTGAGGCCGGCTATGTTAGCAGGCTTGCGGATATATTTAACGGAATGGCAATTTTACAGGGCAACCTAGGTAATTTTGAGAAATCATTAGAGTATTTAATAAAAGGATTGAAAATTTCTGAAGAAGCGGGGAATAAACCTGGAATTGCAAATTCGCTAAGGTTCATAAGCACTATTTATAAAATACAGGGCGAATTGAAAGCCTCTTTAGAATACCTTAATAAAAGCCTGAAAATATCGGAAGAATTAAATGATAAAAGCGCCATTTCAAGTTGCTTTCACAATATCGGAGACCTATATTTTTTTCAAGGCGATTTTGGGAAAGCGCTTGAATACAATATGAAAGCTTATAAAATAAGAGAAGCTATAGGAGATAAAACAGGTATTTCAATTACTCTTAATAATTTAGGAAGTATTTATAAAAAACTTGGAGATTTAAAAAAAGCATTAGAATTTTATAACAAAAGTTTACTAATCCACCTAGAAGTTGGCTATAAAAAAGGAATCACTTATTCCTATAATAATATTGGAAGCATTTATTTAGCACAAAAAGATTATAACAAGGCCTTAAAATACACATTAAAATCGTTGTTAATTAGTAAGGAAATAGGTTTTCCCGAAAGTATTCGAAACGCGGCTATCCAGTTAAATACGGTTTACAAAATAAGGGGAGATTATAAAAACGCATTAGCCAATTATGAACTTTATATTTTAATGCGCGATAGTATTTCCAACGAAGTCACAAAAAAAGCCGCTATAAAATCCCAACTAAAATACGAATACGAAAAAAAGGCGGCTACCGACTCCATAAAAAATCAGGAAGAAATTAGAGTGCAGGATGCCAAATTAATTGCGCAGGATGCGAAATTGAAACAAGAGAAAACACAATTCTGGTTTCTTATTTCGGGTTTCGGGTTTCTGGTTTCGGGTTTTATATTTGTGGTTAATCGTTTCAGACTTACTCAGAAGCAGAAAAAAATAATTGAAGAACAAAAAATTATTGTGGATGATGCTTTCGAGAAACTGCACGAAAAAAATAAAGAAGTAATGGATTCGATACAATATGCAAAAAGAATTCAAACGGCTTTAATTACGAGTGAGAAATATATTGAGAGGAAATTGAATGCTTTGATAAGTTGATAAAGAACAGTTGGCAGAAGCAGGAAGCAGTTGGCAGTAGCAGGAAGCAGTTGGCAGTAGCAGGGAACAGTTGGCAATTTTAGGATTTAGGATTTAGGATTTAGGATTTAGGATTTAGGATTTAGGATTTAGGAAAAAATTAAATCCTTTAATAAATAATGATTTGAAAATTTGAAGGTGTTTATTAAATATTTATTTGTTGCCGATTGCAGCCGCCTACTGCATATTGCCTACTGCCTACTGCTACTGCCTACTTTTTTATTTTCTCAAGATAGAACCATCGATTCCTTAAAACTCGCTCTTAAAAATGCTAAACACGATACCACCCGTTGCACTATTTTAAACGCGATGATAGAAGCGGAAGGCGATGATGCAGTTTGGCCAATTTACAACGATGAATTGAAAAAACTTTCTGAAAAAAATAACCAATCAAAAGAAATATCTCAATCCTTACATAAATTCTATTTAAAATATCTGGCATCTTCATTAAACAACATCGGCTTTCTCGCCGTACAGAAAAGCGATTTAAAAAAAGCTTTAGAATATTATGATAAAAGTTTAAAAATACAGGAAGATATTGGAGATAAACTTGGAATCTCCACCAGCCTTAACAACATTGGGCTTGTTTACAATAAACAAGGCGACATATTTAAATCATTAGAGTTTTATAATAAAAGTTTGAAAATATACGAGGAGATTGGTGATAAACAAGGAACCGCTATTTCCCTTAATAACATCGCACTTATTTATTACAGTCGCGGCGACATACCCAAAGCTTTAGAATGTCATGCCAAAAGTCTTAAAATACGCGAAGCAATTGGTGATAAGAAAGGTATTGCGGGTTCGCTGAACAACATCGGATTTATTTATCAAAAACAAAACGAATTAGTAAAAGCGCTCGAATACTACAACAAAAGTTTGAAAATACAGGAAGGGGTAGGTGATAAAAACGGAATGGCTTATTTACTTAACAATATTGGAGGTATTTATTATCTCATTGGAGATACAATTAAAACTTTAGAGTATTACCGAAAAAGTTTGAAGATTAAAGAAATGATTGGTGATAAAAATGGGATCGCCAATACACTTAACAACATCGGACTTATTTATTTCAACAGGGGCAACCTTGTAATTGCCTTGGAATATTATCGAGAAAGCCTGAAGATTAAAGAAATTATCGGAGATAAAAAAGGCATTACTTATTCATTAAACAATATTGGAAGTGTTTTTTTTATGCAGAAAAATTACGATAAGGCCTTAGAGTATACATTAAAAGCTTTAGCTCTTAGCAAAAGCCTTGGTTTTCCCGAAAACATAGAAGATGCGGCTTTTTATCTTAACAAGATATACAAAATAAAAAAAGACTACAAAAACGCTTTGCAAAATTATGAGCTATACGTTTTAATGCGAGATAGCATTGCCAATGAAGCCACAAAAAAAGCCAGCATCAAATCTCAACTCAAATACGAATACGAAAAAAAGGCTGCCACTGATTCTATTAAAAATCAGGAAGAAATAAGAGTGCAGGATGCAAAACTAATTGCGCAGGAAGCAAAATTGAAACAGGAGAAAACTCAGTTTTGGTTTCTGGTTACCGGTTTCGGGTTTCTAGTTCTGGGTTTTATTTTTGTGGTTAATCGTTTTCGAGTAACTCAAAAACAGAAAAAAATAATTGAAGAACAAAAAATAATTGTGGACGATGCTTTTGAAAAGTTACATGAGAAAAACAAGGAAGTAATGGATTCGATTCGTTACGCGCAAAAGATTCAGACGGCTTTGATTACGAGTGAAAAATATATTGAGAGGAAATTGAATGAGTTGAATGGTTAGATGGTTAGATGGTTAGATGGTTGGAAAAAAAAGATAGCAAAAAATTATCCTAAGTACGCTTTCAACAACTTACTTCTCGAACCGTGTTTCAATCTTCGAACACCTTTTTCTTTTATTTGACGCACCCGCTCTCGTGTTAAATCAAATTTTTCGCCAATTTCCTCTAACGAATGAGCGTGTCCTCCGCTTAATCCAAAATATAATCTTACCACGTCCGCTTCCCTTCCCGTTAAGGTCGATAATGAGCGCTCTATTTCTAATCTTAAACTATCGGTGAGTAATTCTCTATCCGGACTAATAACATCTTTGTTCTCTAACAAATCGTACATGTTACCGCCTTCTTCGCTCGTAGATAAAGGTGCATCCATACTAACGTGACGATTATTATTTTTAAGTGTGTCTGAAATATCTTCCGGCAAAACATCCAGGGCATCGGCTAACTCATCATAGCTTGGTTCGCGCTCTAAAAATTGCTCGAGTTTCGAAAATGTTTTATTTATTTTATTGATGGCACCAATTTTATTTAAAGGTAAACGCACAATACGCGATTGCTCAGCTAATGCTTGTAAAATACTCTGCCGAATCCACCACACAGCGTACGAAATAAATTTAAATCCGCGCGTTTCATCAAAACGTTGCGCCGCTTTTATTAAACCTAAATTTCCTTCATTAATTAAATCGGGTAAACTTAAACCCTGATTTTGGTATTGCTTTGAAACCGAAACCACAAAACGTAAATTAGATTTTACCAATTTATCCAACGCACGTTGATCACCCGTTTTTATTTTACGAGCCAAATCAACTTCCTCTTCGGCGTTAATCAATTCAACTTTACCAATATCTTGAAGATACATGTCTAACGATGCGGTTTCGCGATTGGTAATTTGTTTGGTTATTTTTAGCTGGCGCATAATGTAAGTTTTAATCTATATATTACGTTAAAAGCCATGATCGGTTACAGACTTTAGGGTAGGTTTTAAATATTTTGAGTGAAATGGCTTAACAAATGAGTGAATGAATAACACTTTGTTGAAAATTTACAAAATAAAGAGGCATTTTAAGTCGACAATTATTCTGAAATTAGGCGGTAGATGTTAAAACGTTTGCATATAAATAATTACGCCCTTATTGAGCAGGTTAATGTTGGTTTTCCGGCTAAACTTACCGTTGTAACGGGAGAAACCGGTGCGGGCAAATCTATTTTTTTAGAAGCCTTATCCTTGGTTTTGGGAGCCAGAGCCGATTCGAATACTTTACAGGATAAAACCAAAAAATGTATTGTTGAGGCCGAATTTAATTTGAAGAATTATGGATTGAAAGATTTTTTTACCGAGAATGAATTGGATTTTGAAGACCATACTATTTTAAGAAGAGAAATTAATCCGGAAGGTAAATCGCGGGCATTTATAAATGATTCGCCCGTGGGATTAACGGTTTTAAAAAATTTGGGAGAAAAATTGGTGGATATTCATTCGCAACACGAAACATTAATGCTTAACGAAACTGCATTTCAGTTTGATATTTTAGATTCTTATGCCGGAACACAAATTTTATTTTCGCATTACAAAAAACAATTTGCATTATTTAATTTAAAGAAAAAAGAATTAGCAGAATTACTGGCGCAGGAATTGCAGGCAAAAAAAGATTTAGACTACTATCAGTTTTTATTTAGTGAATTGGAAGAAGCTAATTTAAAACCGGGGGAATTAAAACAATTAGAAGAAGAAAGCGCCACTTTAGAAAATTCCGGATTTATAAAATCTAATTTATTGGGATCGGCCAATTTAATTCATGATGGAGAAATGAATTTATTATCGAATCTAACAAAAATAAAACAACAGTTACAAACCTTAATTAAGTTTGGCGACTCATACAAAACTTTTTCTGAACGCGCCAACGCTTTATATATTGAAGCGAAAGATTTAGCCAACGAACTCGAAGATGCCGAAACAAAAATAATTGCTGAGCCGCATCGTCTCGAAGAAATTAATTCGCAGTTCGATCGTATTAACCGCCTCTTAAAAAAACATAATGTAAAAAGCGAAGAAGAATTGCAAATTATTAAATCGGATATTGAAAATAAACTCAGTCAATTTGGTTCGCTCGAAAACCAAATTGAAAAATTAAATAAAGAAATTTTAAACGCTACTAAAGAATTATCACAAACTGCAAACGATTTAAGCACAAAAAGAAAAGCAAACGCTTCTAAAATTGAAAAAGAAGTAGAACAAATGCTTACCGATTTGTCAATGCCCAACGCCCATTTTAAAATTGCGCTTTCTAATTTAACAGAATTAAGTTCAACAGGATTTGATACCATTAAATTTTTATTTTCTCCTAACAAGGGCAACGATTTTAAAGAACTGCATAAAATTGCTTCGGGCGGCGAGTTATCGCGACTCATGCTGAGTTTAAAATCGCTCTTAGCAGCTAAAAAATCATTGCCCACAATTATTTTTGATGAAATTGATACGGGCGTAAGCGGCGAAGTAGCCAACAAAATCGGACAAATCTTATTGCGCATGGGCGAAAAAATGCAAGTGATAAGCATTACTCATTTACCCCAAATTGCCTGCAAAGGACAATTTCATTTATTTGTTTACAAACAAGACAACAAAAGCAAAACTATTTCTCACATTAAAGAATTAAATGCCGACGAGCGCGTAGTTGAAATTGCAAAAATGCTCAGCACCGGAAGTCCTACTCCATCGGCCATTAAAAATGCAGAAGATTTATTAAGCCGTAATTAATTTATGCAGTTTATAAATTATCTCTTACAATCGCCCTTAAAATTTTTATTTAAAGTTTGGCTCTACCATTTAATTTTATTTTTTATTTTACGATGCGTTTTTTATTTCGTAAACAACTCAGCGATAAACTCAGATGAAGCTTCGTTTAGTACCGAAGCATTTTTTATCGGCTTCAGGTTTGATAATGTAATTATTTGTTATTCGTTATTTATTCCGTTTATTTTATTAAGCGCAGGTACATTTTTAAAAACCCGAAAAAAATTAATCACCTTAAGTTTCGTCATTTTCTGCGCAGAGTTTGCCATTGTAGAACTTATTATTTGCTCTAACATTCCGTACTTTCATCAATTTGGTGCTATTATTTCTAAAAACGCATTTTTATGGGGACAATCGCCCGGTTTAATGTTCGGACTAATTTTTTCGAGTTTCAGCTATTGGGGTTATTTGATTTTATTTTTTGGATTTTATTTTATCTCGTTTGTACTTCTTAAAAAATTATTTCGACAGGCTAAAGAAGATCTTGAGGAAGACAAACCTGTAAAATTGGGTTTTAAAATAGGCGCTTTTATTATTGTGGGGGGATTTATTTTTTTGGGAATTAGAGGAACCGCTTCACGCAAAACAACCATTCATCAGGGCTTCGCAAGTATTTCAAACAGTAAATTCATAAACAGTTTAGGATTAAATCCGTGTTTTGTTTTTATAAAAAGTTTTGTGGAAGAAAATCCTGCTTACAATTATAAAATACCTTTTGTTATAACCGAATATTTTAAAAACGTCAAAAATTATTTAGGAATTACAAATCCGCAACCATTATCCATTGATAGAAACATAAGTTTCGGAAATGAACCGCCAACTAAACAAAATGTAGTGATTGTAGTAATGGAGAGCATGGCCATGTATAAATTGGGTTATTTGCAGGGAAAAAATCTTTGTCCCAATTTTAATTCACTAATTAAAGAATCCGTTTTTTTCGATCGTTTTTATTCTTCGGGAATGCACACGTTTAATGGTTTGTTCTCCACCGAAACGGGTTTCCCTGCCATTTACACCGAAAACAGTTTACATAATTACACCGCGCAATCCTTTAACAGCATCGGTTCTATTCTCAATAAAAATAATTACGAAAATTATTTTTTTACTTCTCACGACCCTAATTACGATAACATGGCAGGCTTTTTTAAACTAAACGGATACCAACATATCATAGGAGAAAGTGATTTTCCCCTTTCAGATATTGTGAGTACACTCGGTGTGCCCGATCATGTTTTATTCGACAAAGTCATCAAACAAATAAACAAAGATCATCTTACAAAACCATTTCACGCAATGGTTTTAACTTCGAGCGATCATGGTCCATGGTTTGTGCCGGATAATATTTCTTTTAAACCAACAGCCTCCGACCAAAAAGACAGATCCACACAATACGCCGATTGGTGTATTGGAGAATTCATGAAAAAAGCAAAACAACAAACCTGGTACAACAATACTATATTTATTTTTTTAGGAGACCATGGGGTGTATTCAGAACACACCTACGAATTGCCTTTAAGTTTTCATAATATACCATTGGTAATTCATCAGCCTTCCAAATTAAACCCCGATACTATTTCTAATCCTTCTTACCAACCCGATATCCCGGCAACGGTAATGAGTTTATTAAAAATTAATTATGTAAACAATGGTTTTGGTGTAGATATTTTAAACCAAAAACATTCTTACATTTTTTTTAGCAGCGATGAAGAATATGGTATTATGCATGCTAACGGAAATTATTATTTTAAAGTGGTTGCTACCGACGAAAAACATTTAAAAAATGGAATTGTATTGGATAAAACTGAGTTTTATGAAACTAAAAAAAGTTTTTCCGACAGTATGGATTACAACGCCAATGCCATTATTGAAGCAGCGAGATTTTTAATACATAAGAATTATTACAATAAATAAATTATATTTGTATACTTATCCCGAAGGTCCAAAGGACTCCCTTGGAGGAAGCCTTCGGCTAAAACAAACAATATGTCGTATCAGTTATTAAAAGGAAAACGCGGAATAATTACCGGTGCATTGGATGAACATTCTATTGCGTGGAAAGTAGCGCAAAAATGTCACGAAGAAGGCGCCACTTTTACGCTCACAAATGCGCCGATAGCCTTGCGCATGGGCGAAATAAAAAAACTGGCTGAGCAAACCGGTTCTACAATTATTCCTGCCGACGCCACTTTAGTTGATGATCTCACTAAACTTTATACCGAGAGCATGGATGTGATGGGCGGTAAAATTGATTTTGTTTTACATTCGATTGGCATGAGTGTAAACATTCGTAAAAACATTCCTTATACCGCTTTGAATTACGATTTTTATAATAAAGGAATTGATATTTCGGCTTTGTCGTTTCATAAAATGCTGGCCACTGCTCACAAATTAGATGCTTTAAATGAACATGCTTCTGTTGTTGCCTTAAGTTACATTGCGGCGCAACGTGCTTATCCGTTTTATACCGACATGGCCGATATAAAAGCGATGTTAGAAAGTATTGCCCGTACATTTGGTTACCATTATGGGAAATCAAAAAAAGTTCGGATTAATACCATTTCACAATCGCCAACAAAAACAAGCGCGGGCGGTGGTATAAAAGGCTTTGCCGAATTTTATGAATTTGCTCAATTGCAATCACCCTTGGGAAATGCAAGCGCCGATGATTGCGCAAATTTTTGCGTAGCCATGTTTTCTGATTTAACTAAAATGGTTACCATGCAAAATTTGTATCACGACGGCGGTTACAGCACAACGGGAATAAGTCAGGAATTGATTGAGAAAATTTAAAGCAGGTTACTCCGCTCAACAAAATAGAACGCGGATTTTGCGGATTTACGCAGATTTCATTGGTGGAAAATAAATGATTTTAACTTTCAAACCTTTTCAATTAGAATTTAAATATCCATTCGGAGTTTCTTCCAATACACGAACTCATACACCTGCCGTTTTTACGAAATTACAACACAATGGTTTTGTTGGATACGGAGAAGCTTGTTTGCCAAAATATTTAGGTGAAACACAGGGAGAAACTATTTTATTTTTAGAAAAAGCAAAAATAATTTTACAAAATATTTCCTATCCCACAATCAACATTTTATATGAAATTGACAAAATCTCTAATGGAAATAACGCCGCCAAAGCTTCCATAGATATTGCGCTGCACGATTTAATTGCAAAATCTCAAAATAAAACTGTTGCTCAATTACTCGGGTTCAAAAACCCATCGTCACAAATAACTTCCTACACAATTGGAATCGACGACGAAAAACAAACCGCAAAAAAAATTGAAGAAGCAAAACAGTTTTCTGTTCTAAAAATAAAAGCAGGAACGGCCGATGATAAAAAATTAATTACAGAGATTAGAAAATATTCTGATAAACCAATTTACATTGATGTAAACCAGGGATGGAAAGATAAATTTTTTGTGCTGGATATGTTACACTGGATGAAAGAACAAAATGTTATTTTAGTGGAACAGCCCATGCCAATTACAATGTTAGAAGAAATGGCTTGGGTTACGGCGCAAAGTCCGTTGCCAACAATAGCCGACGAAAACATAAAACGTTTTACTGATATTGATAAAATTGCAGGATGTTTTTCGGGAATAAATATTAAGTTGATGAAATGCACAGGAATGCAGGAAGCTTTTAAAATGATTACTTACGCGAAACAAAAAGGATTAAAAATTTTATTGGGTTGTATGGCCGAAAGTTCCTGCGCTGCTTCAGCAATGGTGCAATTTATGGATTACGGCGATTATGTAGATTTAGACGCGCCTACCCTTTTAAAATACGATCCTTTTAGCGGAATTAGTTATGAAAACGGCAAAGTAATGGTAAATAACGGTTACGGTACAGGGGCAGTACCAAAATCGGATTTTTATATTTAAATTGCATTGTAAAATATTATTTAATTTTTTACGTTTAATAAATAAGCAATTATAAAGGTGAACATCTACTCAAAAAAACAGCAATGGAAATGGGCTTTATTTATTATTGCCATTCTCATTATTATTACTTCGCTGTGGTACACCAATAATTTAGTAAAGCGAATTGCCAACGATGAACGTACCAAAGCCAAATTGTGGGCCGAAGCGGTTCAGAACAAAGCGAAGCTTATAAAATTTACCAATGTATTATTTACCAAAATAAAAATTGAAGAGCGTAAAAAGGCCGAGCTCTACGCCGAAGCTGCCAAACAATTTGCTAACCTAAGTAACGATGCAGATATAAGCTTTGTTTTAAAAGTTTTGCAAGACAATACCACTGTGCCGGTAATTCTTACCAATCAAAAAGGCGAAATAACTGCCAACCGTAATTTAGACTCGCTTAAATCGAAAGACACGGTTTATTTGCGGGAAGAGTTAAATATCATGAAAGAAAAATATGCCCCGGTTGTAATTAAGGGGTATAAAAATTTCAATAATTTTTTATATTATAAAGACAGCAAAGTTTTTACCGACATAAAATTAGTATTTGATAGTTTAACAAAACAATTTATGAATGATGTTGCCATAAACACAGCCGCCGTTCCGGTAATTTATACCGATTCGAGTAAAACAAAAATAATTGAACGCAGTAATAAAATTGATACATCAAAAGTTGGTAGTCAGGAAAAATTACAAAAAGAATTATCGCGTTTGGCACAGCAAAATACGCCGATAGAAATTGATTTGGGCGAAGGAAGTAAAGGATATATTTTTTATGAGGAATCGACCCTACTCTCGCAATTAAAATATTATCCCTACGTACAATTTGGTGTAATTGGATTATTTTTATTGATTGCGTATATTTTATTCAGCACCGCGCGCAAAGCAGAACAAGATCAGGTTTGGGTGGGAATGAGCAAAGAAACCGCACATCAATTAGGCACGCCGCTATCTTCTTTAATGGGATGGAACGAAC
Organism: Sphingobacteriaceae bacterium; assembly: GCA_023251725.1. Taxonomy (GTDB): domain Bacteria; phylum Bacteroidota; class Bacteroidia; order B-17B0; family Aurantibacillaceae; genus JAHEYG01. The sequence goes on from JAHEYG010000002.1 coordinate 30,952, forward strand.
ATTTGCGTTCAATTAACGTGGATGAAAGTGTAGTGGATGAAATGACACGAGATATAAAACGATTGCAAACTATTACCGAACGTTTTTCTAAAATTGGTTCGCAACCCACTTTGCTGGATGAAGATGTTTGCGCAGTTATAAATAATTCGGTGGACTATTTAAAAAAACGTACTTCAAAAAATGTGGCCTACGAATTAATTCTTCCCATGAAAGAAGTTCATGTGCAAATGTCGATTGCTTTATTTGAATGGGTGATAGAAAATTTATGTAAGAATGCTGTGGATGCCATGGATGGAAAAGGCATGCTTAAAATAAAAGTAATGGAAGTACCGGAAGGAATTGCAGTGGATATAAGCGATACCGGAAAAGGAATTCCAAAATCAAAATTTAAAACTGTTTTTGAACCGGGCTTCACCACCAAACAACGCGGCTGGGGATTAGGTTTATCCTTATGCAAACGCATCATCGAAAATTATCACAAAGGAAAAATATTTGTTTTAAGCAGCGAAACAAATAAAGGAACAACGTTTAGAATTTTATTGAATAGATTTTGAATCACTCCAAAGATTGCAGATTTCCGAAATGGTACGCCCTCGTTCTGCTTCTCTAATTCTTCATTTTTAATTCTACATTCTTAATTTATTTTATACAACACCGGCTTACTCGGACTCGCATCATTTTCGAAACTGGCAATTTGCAGGTTTAAAAAATAAGTTCCATCTGTAATTTCGTTGGCAACGTAAATTAATTCGGTAATTGTTTTTTGAAATTGTGTGTTGTGCGGATATTGCCAAAACATATGATGCGCTGCTAAAATCCCGCCATCAATTTCTTTATCTACGCTTGGCATGTCGAACAATAAATGTTCGACTTTTGTTTTATTTAAAAACGCCATCGCCTCTTCGGTAATATATATAGGGTTTGAATTGGAATATTGATGACTTAATTTATCGCCAGTATTATCAAGTGTTCTTATAATTAAAGCTTCTGCGTTATCATGCGTTAAAGCCAATTCAATTTGTTTTTTAGAAATTACAAAATCACCATTTGCCAATTGCTCAGGTCTTATAGAGATGAGTTCTGCTAAAAACATAAAACGTTTAAGGCAATGATTAATGGTGATGAATTCTTTGCTGATGTGTCCAACACATTCGGTATGCGTTCCGTTGCCATGCGGATTAAATAAAATATTTCTAAAATTTACTGAGCCGCCTTTACTTACATCGCCAATCCAATCGCCGTTACGAACCGGTTCTAAACTCATTGGCTTTACGTACCACGCACTTACGCAGTTGGTATGACTATGCAAAGGAATTGAAATATCAATGGGTTTAGAAAAATCAACCTGAAACTCATTTTCTTTGTGAAAAATATTTGCAATCATTTATTTTTATTTTATAATGCTTCTTTTAATATTTCCAGTTTCATGCCGCGCGAACCTTTAATGAGAATGGTTTTGTTTTTTATTTTTTGCTCTTTTAAATAATTCAAACACTCATTTGTATTAGAAAATGTTTTGTATTTGGGAACGTTTGCTTTTATAAATTCAGAGCCAATTAAAATAACTTCGTTTAATTTATTTTCTGTAAGAAACGATATTACTTTTTTATGTTCTTCGTTCGAATATTCGCCCAGTTCAAACATATCTCCCAAAATAATTAATTTATTATCCGCCATAAGCCCGGCAAAATTTTCAATTGCTACTTTCATACTCGACGGATTAGCATTATAAGCATCCAGTATTAAAGTGTTATGTTCCGTTTTTTCTAACTGCGAACGATTCATTGCCGGAACATATTCGCTAAGCGCTTCATTAATCAATTTATCTTCCACCTTAAAATAATTTCCAATACAAACGGCGCATAATAAATTAATAAAATTATAATGGCCTATAATTTTAGTTTTTATAACAGGTAATTTATTCCAGTCGTTTTCATTGTTACCGGTCGTCCATTTAAAACTTACAAATTCATTATCATTAAACTCTTTTCCAACGCAACTGCACGATTCTGAAATTCCGTAACTAATTTTATTATTTGCTTTCGCCAATTCATTTAGCACCTCATCATCGCCATTCACGAAAATTTTCCCGGTTTTCTTTTCAATGAAACGATACATTTCGCTTTTGCCTTTTTTCACACCTTCTATCCCTCCAAAACCTTCGAGATGGGCTTTTCCAATATTGGTAATTAATCCGAAATCAGGTTCAGCAATTTTACAAAGCATTTCAATTTCTCCCTGATGATTCGCGCCCATTTCAATAACCGCCATCTGGTGTTGTTTGGTAATGGATAATAAAGTTAAAGGAACGCCGATGTGATTATTTAAATTTCCAACGGTAGCTAAAGTTTTATATTTTTTGGAAAGCACCGCGTTAATTAATTCTTTGTTGGTCGTTTTGCCATTGCTTCCGGTAATAGCAAGAATGGGAATTTTTAATTGCCTGCGATGATGATTACTTAAATCCTGAAGCGCCTGTAATACATCCTTTACCAAAAAAATATTATTATTCACTAAAAACTTTTCTTCATCCACAATCGCATAAGCACAACCACCTTCAATTGCTTTTGGTGCAAATTCATTCGCATTAAAATTATCTCCGCTTAACGAAAAAAATAAAGAACCTTTAATTAATTTTCGTGTATCGGTACAAACTTTTTGTTCGCACTCAATAAATAAAGCGTAAAGTTTTTCAGTTGAAGTGAAATCAGACATACTGCAAAATAAAAAACCCTCCCCGAATATTGGGGAGGGTTTGAATATTATTTATGAACACTATTATTTACCACCTAATCCAACAGGACTACCAACTCTTACCATTGCACAACGGAAACCGATATGAGCAGTAGCTTGCCTTTGGTCTAAGAAACGACGAGTACCCGGATTTAAGAAATAGGCACGATCTCTCCAGCTTCCCCCTTTATAAACCCGCGATTTATCATTAATTAAAGATGTTTTTGCGTATTCATACATTAATTTATCTGATTTATCCGCATAAGCGTCTTCGCCCTGATCGTAATAAATACTGGAAGTTACATCACCATCAAGGTAACTGATATAATCTGCCGATTTATAATTTCTTCTCTCATCTAAATTATCAGCAGCAACAGCCGAAGAAACTTCTCTCCATTGAACACGGCCCGGAATATCTGATTTACCCTCAGAACCTGCGTTATTATTACCGTTGGCATCAACCGTTAAAATAGTAAGTACACTATCTGTTGATTCAGCAGTTTCACCGCTTACACCATGTGGCGAAGGAGGGTTAACTTTATGTTTAAATTTCTGATATAGCGGTCCGTCTACGTTGGTTAAAATTTCGCCGCCTAATCCGCCTATTAAAGTTGTACTATCGCGTTTTTGTGTAGTGAAAACGTTACCACGGAAAGGACGGAACTCATCAGCATCGGTAACTGTATTAGGACGATAAACATCCATACACCATTCCGACACGTTACCTGCCATATTGTATAAACCATAATCGTTAGGCCAATAAGAATATACAGGGGAAGTTACATCAGCATTATCATTTAAGAACCCTGCAGTACCCATGTAATCACCAGCACCGCGCACAAAGTTGGCATTGATTTGTCCGATATATTTATCAGTAGCGTTACGAACACCATGCCCGTTCCAAGGATAAATTCTACGATCTGTAATTCGCTCACCAATTGTGTTACCAATTAAACCGTAAGAGGCGTATTCCCACTCGGCTTCAGTTGGCAAACGGTATTTAGGTAAAAAGATACCATCTTCCATGCGAACATCACGCTCGGGGTTTTGTTCATCAAAAGAAGGTAATTTTTGTTTTAATTGACCTTGCCATTTTCCGGCTAAATACGCTTCTGTGCTAAAATAATCTTGGTCGGAAGGATTTGGAACGTGGTCAATTAAACCTTCACGAATTAAAATAAATTCGTTTACCCTATCGGTTCTCCAGGCACAAAAATCATTTGCCTGTAACCAGTTTACGCCTACAACCGGATAATCGCGGTAAGCAGGGTGACGCAAATAATACTCAACATAAGGTTCATTATAAGCTAATTTTTCGCGCCAAACCAATGTATCCGGTAAAGCCTTATAAAATATATCCGGGAAAGTGGGACCGAAAACTCTTCCGGTCCAAAATAAATATTCTAAATAAGAGAAATTGCTAACTTCCGTCTCATCCATATAAAATGAAGAAATAGTAACACGGCGCGGAACATTGTTCCACTCATAAGTTACATCGTGTTCAATACGGCCCATGGTAAAGGTACCACCTTCAATTAAAACAAGTCCAGGTCCGGTTTCTTGCTCCTCATAAGGTACTTTTTCAAAACCACCGTTTTCAGACATGTTATAGGCCCAACCTGAAACAGGCGAACGCTCATTTATACATGAAACCATAAAAAGCGACACAATTGCAGCTGTTAAGGTTTTGCGGTTCTTTATCGGATTTATTCTCATAATTACTAAGAGTTAATTATCGCTATAACGTAAATATTATATAAAGGTTACAATAAAAATTTAGAAAGATGGGCAACTAATGGTTCTGTATTTCTTTTTCTTAGGTTTACATTCGAACTGAACTTGTAATGAAATTTCGTGCGAACCTGCAGTGTTACCTGCTAATTTTGAAATAGTTACATCATAACTGTAACCAAATTTAAAGCTTCTTGTTTGAATTCCTATTAATGCAATTACGGCATCACTGTTACGATACCATAAACCTGCGACAAAAGCGTCCTTAACAAAATAAAGACCTAAATTAAGTTGCAAAAATTGCTGTTGTGCCTGAAATAAGATATTAGGCGAAAGGTAGGTAGCCCCGCCTTTTTCCAATTCAATTATAGCCCCACCATGAACAGTAAATTTTGCCGGTAATTTTGATACTCCCAACAACCCTTCGTCAGGCTGAGTGATATGGTTGGCGGCAAAACCAAAGAAATAACGTTTACTATATCCAATGATTCCGGCCGAAAAGTCAGCATTTTGCTTAAATTGATTAGGTACAATTTCGTTTGTATTCCAAACGAAACCGCGTCTGGGATCAATCATATCGCCAAAATTAAGTTTTGTTCGATCTAAGGTCTTTTGGAAATAGGTGGCCTGCAAACCCAGTTTTAATGAAAATTCGCGGTTAACAGGTAAATGATAAGAATATATGAAACTGGCCGTAGTTGTTTTAAGAGTTCCTTTTGCCTGATCATCAGTAGTTATTAGAATCCCGATTCCTCCTGCCAAAGCATCAAAATGCTGGTCGTAAGAGGCACTGTAAGTTACATACGTACCAGATAAGTTGGGCCATTGATTTCGGTAATTTAAGCAGATTCGCGGACAACGAGCGGTACCGGCAAACGCAGGGTTCAAGTAAGTAGGGTTAGCGTAAAATTGCGTAAATTGAGGATCCTGCCCTTTTACATCAATAGCAATGCCCAACACAACAATAAAAAATAAGCCTAATTTTTTAGCCATAAACAAGATTAGAGTAACCTTATGATTATACAAATTTAATAATCTATTTTTAATAACAAAAAAATTATTTGAACAATATTTTTGTTTATCAATCGTTATTTTTGTGATGATATCCATGAAAATAAATAAAAAACTATACCTTGTTACGTTGACTTTTACCTTTGGGTTGCTATTTAGTCAGAAAAACAAGGAAATTCTCAATCAAAACAACTCAATAATTGGTGTAAATCCGGTTTCTAAAACCGTTTTTAACGAAACTCCACAAGTTCCGTTAAATTTAGAAGGCGCTCAATACGATGTTGATAAAAACAATTTCCCCTATTTTTTAACATCTAAATCTATTTCTAAAAATAATTTTGTAAAAGCGAATTTAAAAAACGTTCAAACGGTTGTCCTATCTCCTGATATTTCAAAAAAAATTACCGGCTTTTTCAAAACACAAATTAGTAACGAATTTAATCTTGATATTCAATACGCACAAAATGGTAATGTTCAAATAGCTTATCTCAAAATAACTCCATACCGTTTAAACGATCAAAATAATATTGAAGAACTGATTACTTATGATGTGGATTGGGAAGTTATGGCAAACGAGGCCTCACTTAAACAAAAAAACCCAATCACTAATTTTAAAAACACTTCCGTTTTAGCCAGTGGAAACTGGTATAAAATTGGCATTGCAAAAACAGGTATCTATAAACTGGATAAAACATTTTTAAAAAACATTGGCCTTGATGTTAATACAATAAATCCTAAAGATATTCGAATATACGGTAACGGCGGGCACATGGTTCCGGAAGCAAATTATGTTTTCAGATACGATGATTTGGAAGAAAATTCGATTGAAGTACTTGGCGAAGCAGATAATGTTTTAGATAATACTGATTATGTACTTTTTTACGGAGTGGGGACAGACGAATGGAAACAAGATCAAAATCATTATTTGTCATGTCTTAACTTTCATCACCAACTAAATTACTATTCTGATACCAGTTATTATTATATCACAACTGATTTGGGTGCGGGGAAAAGAATTAATACTGTTGCTTCACTGGGAGTTGCTCCAACCAATGTGTGTTCATCTTACGATTATTACGATTTTCATGAACAAAACGGTACCAACTTTATTAAATCGGGAAGGCAATTTTATGGAGAATATTTTGACCTAGTTCCTTCTTTTAGTTTTTCCTATCCTATCAATAACCTAGTTATAGGCGACAGTGTTAGTGCCTTAGTAAGTGTTGCAGCACGGGGTGCCACTGCTACAAATTATAATTTATCATATAGTGGCAGTTCAGTTAACTTTAGCACTACAGCTGTTAATATTAATGATTACTTGGGTGATTTTGTTTCTATCACCACCAACTGTTCAAAAACCCTTTGCAACAGTTCGTTCATTTTAAATTTTACCATTACCAAACAAACTGCTTCTTGTATTGGATGGCTCGATTACATTATGTTTAATGCCCGAAGAAATCTGGTGTTTAATAATTCTCAATTTTTCTTTAGAGATCTTCGTACATCAGGACATTTAAACATTAAAGGAATTGGTACACCTGATGCTGATCCATTGCTTACAACTACCAAATTTATGATGAGTACAAATAATTATTCCAATATTAGCGTGTGGAATGTTAGTGATCCGTTAAATGTGAAGAATCAGGCTTACAATTTAACAGGGTCGCAATTAGATTTTACTATTAATAACGATTCTCTAAATGAATTCGCCACATTTAGCGGAACCGATTTTTTAATTCCTGTCTTTGTATCAAAAGTGGCCAACCAAAACCTTCACTCGGTTACACAAGCCGATTTTATTATTGTTACTCACCCCGAATTTTTATCTCAAGCACAACAAGTAGCACAGATTCATCAGCAACACGATTCGTTAAATGTAACTGTAGTTACTACCGAACAAGTGTATAATGAATTTTCGAGTGGTAAACCTGACATAAGCGGAATAAGAGATTTTGAAAGAATGATTTATAACCGCAATTTAAATTCAGCAAAACCACTTAAGTACGTACTTCTTATAGGTGATGGTTCATACAAAGTGAAAGACCGTAACATTTCTTCTAACACCTCTTTTATTCCCGTTTACGAAAATGAAAATTCTTATTCTCCAACACTTTCTACAGTAAGTGACGATTTTTTTGGATGGTTAGACCCCAGTGAGGGCGCAGATTGGAGTTCGAGTTTAGTAGACGTTGGAGTGGGTCGTTTTCCGGTGAAGAATTCTTCAGAAGCATCTGCAGCAGTTGCAAAAGTAGAAGCTTATTACAAAAAAAATTATTCGTTTTCGGCTACCGATAATGAAAATTTATGTACCAGCGCTGTTAGTTTTCCTTTGGGAGATTGGCGTACTTGGGTTTGTTTTATAGCCGACGATGAAGATTATCAAACCCACATGAACGATGCCGATAACCTCGCTAAAAAAGTAAAAACCGCGCATCCCGAAATAAATATTGATAAAATTTATGCCGATTCCTATATACAATATACGACCCCGGGAGGAGACCGTTACCCGGATGCAAATTCGGCTATTGATCACAGAGTAGATAAAGGAAGTTTAATTTTAAATTATACCGGTCATGGTGGTGAAGTTGGACTTGGTCATGAAAGATATCTCGAAAACTCCCAGATACAAGCTTATAAAAACATTAATAACATGCCGCTTTTTATTACAGCCACTTGTGAATTTAGTCGTTTTGATGACCCGGAAAGAACTTCGGCAGGCGAATTATGTTTCTTAAACCCCGAAGGGGCTGCAATTGGTTTGTTAACCACAGTTAGATTGGCATTTTCTAATACCAATTTTGTTTTAAACAGTAATTTGTATGATGTAGCTTTTGAACCAATGAATGATGGTAAAATGCCGTCTTTGGGCGATATTTCAAAACTTACCAAGCAAAAAGCCGGCTTAAGTTTTTATTATTTAAATTTTCATTTATTGGGAGACCCTGCGTTACGATTGGCTTATCCGCAAAAGCAGGTTTTTACAACAGAAATTAATGGGAAGTTGGTGGATCCGAGTAAAACAGATACTCTTCGAGCTTTATCAAAAGTTACCATTAAAGGATTTGTTGGAAGTACGGAAGGTACTAAGACAAAAAAAATGGTGGATTTTAACGGCATTTTATATCCCACGGTATTTGATAAAGAACAAAAAATTACTTGCCTCGGTAATGATGCTGCTTCCCTAACAGCTTCGGGTCCGTTTCAATTTTTACTTCAAAAAAACATTATTTATAAAGGAAAAGTACAAGTTGTTAATGGTGACTTTAGTTTTAGTTTTATCGTACCGAAAGACATTGCCTATAATTATGATTTTGGAAAAATAAGTTATTACTCCCATAACGGACAAACAGATGCTATCGGTTATAATAAAAATTTTTATATAGGAGGTGCTTCCAATAATATTGTTTCTGATAATGTTGGGCCTTCAATAGCAATGTATTTAAATGATAAAAAATTTGTTTCGGGTGGTACAACCAATCAAAAACCTAATTTATATGCCGAGGTAGCCGACTCAAGCGGTATTAATACAGTAGGTACCGGAATTGGTCACGATATAAATGCCATTTTAGATGGTAACTCGGGCAAACCAATTATTTTAAATGATTATTACGAGGCCGATTTAAATAATTATCAAAAAGGAAAAATAAAATATCCATTTGATCAGTTAACGGAGGGAAATCATCGATTAAGTTTGAAAGTATGGGATGTTCAAAATAACTCGAATATTGTTTATACCGATTTTGTAGTAGCTCAATCAGCCGAAATGGCTCTAACACATGTATTAAATTATCCCAATCCATTTACAACGCATACTAAATTTTATTTTGAAAATAATCAGTGCTGTACAACCATAAAAGTAAACGTTCAGATATATACTATAACCGGCAAAGCGGTTAAAACAATAAGTTTAACTTTAAAAAACGAAGGCTTCCGATCGGATGGAATTGATTGGGATGGTAAAGACGACTTTGGTGATAAATTGGCTAAAGGAGTTTACATTTATAAATTAAGCATCAGCGATCCGGAAAATAAAAAAGCCGAGAAAACCGAAAAATTAGTAATATTAAATTAGTACATTTGGAACTCATTTTTTGTGAGCGATTTTTATATGAGCAAAAAAGTTTTAGTATATAGTTTTGTTTTTAGTACTCTATTTTATGTTGTTGGGAAGGCTCAAATAAATACCGGCCAATTATCAGGCGCTATCAATCCTATTACAACTTCTGTACCTTTTCTTTTAATTGCTCCTGACTCGCGTTCGGGAGGAATGGGAGAAGTAGGTGCCGCAACTATGCCCGATGTTAATTCTATCCATTGGAATGGCTCTAAACTGGCATTTTCAGATAAAACTATGGGTATTGGAATTTCTTATACCCCTTGGCTCCGGCAACTAGTACCGGATATAAGTCTTATGTATGTTAGCGGATATCGTAAGATTACTAAAACCAGCGTTGTGGGAGCATCGTTGAGGTATTTCTCTTTGGGAAATATTACTTTTACAGATATTCTTGGTAATACCACCGGACAATTCAAACCAAATGAATTTGCAATTGATGTTGCCTTTTCTCAAAAATTATCTGAAACAGTTTCTGCCGGAATTGCCGTTCGTTACATAAATTCTAATTTAACCGGCGGCGTTTCGTTAAGTAGCGGTCAGCCTACAAGAGCCGGAGAAGCTGTGGCGGTTGATATTTCGATGTTTTACAAAAGCAAAAAAAACAAGATTCAAATTGCCGGTAAAAAATCAACTGTTACATTTGGTTTAGCCTTTACTAATATTGGTACTAAAATTTCTTATACAACCGTTCAAAATTTTATTCCAATTAATCTTCGGCTAGGAGGAGGTTTAAAAGTTGATATAGATGATTTTAATACATTTGGTTTATATGCCGATTTAAACAAACTTTTAGTGCCTACCCCACCTATATATTTAAAAACTTCAACCGGAAATGACTCTATTAATTTTTCAACCGGCTCAAAAATTATTAGCTCGGGTCGCGATCCTAATGTGCCGGTGGCGCAAGGAATTTTTCAATCTTTTGGAGATGCGCCCGGTGGGTTTGGCGAAGAGTTAAAAGAAATAAATATTGCCGCAGGTCTCGAATATTGGTACGCCAAGCAATTTGGTGTAAGAGCAGGTTATTTTTATGAAAATGAAACTAAAGGGGGCCGCCAGTTTTTTACTGTGGGATTAGGAGTAAGATACAGCGTTTTTGGTTTAGATATGGCTTACCTTATTCCCACCACTTTAAGAAACCCTCTTCAAAACACACTTCGTTTTACTTTAACGTTCGACTTCGATGCCTTTAAGAGTCAAAATAAAGAATCTAAAACAGAAACAGTTCCTAATCCTTAACTTTTTGTTTAAGCAGGTTGAAAAATTTTAAACTGATTAAAGTATCCATATTACAATAACTTTTTAATTGATCATAAATTGTTTCTTTAATTATTGGATTAGATTCGTTCCACAACGATTCGTAAACATTCATTGCCACAAGGCCGCTCGAAATAGCTTCGTTATTATAATTTGAATCCTCACTCACTATTTCAGCAATAGCTTTTAACGAAAAATTACTTTTCAACTTCGGATGATAATAATAAAAGTTCTGAATGATAATTGATAAATCGGTAAGTTTAAAAATTAATTCCTGTGCTTTCGCGGAATACTCCGGAAAAAGTTTTTTCAAATTATTTAAAATATTTACTTCCAGATTTTTATCATATACAATTATGGTTTCAAACTTAGCTGTACTCAGTAAAATCTGTTTTAAAAACATTTCACGGTTATCGCTTTCAATTGGCTTCAAATAATTTTCAAACACTATTTCGTTATTTATTTCATAACACATTGAATATAAAAACGGAATTTGTTCAAATGGTTTTGTATTATAATATTTTGGAATGGCAGCCTGCCACACTTCCATATCTAAAAAACAATATTGCGTTTTTACCGAATTAATAAAATTTTTAATGTTAGTCTCATCTACATATTCTTTTTCTTTGCTAATACTTTCGATTTGAATTTGAATGTTTTTATGCAATCCCATTTGTTCAGGAATTTTATCAACCGTGGTAATTCCATTGTTGTACCAATTAAATAATTGTTCTCTGTCGGTTTTACCGATATTAAAAATTGATTTTTTATGGACTGTGTTTTCCCAACAAGTTCCTAAAAAGTCGCAACTGTAAGGCGAGAAACAATGTTTTCCAATAGGTAAATTCGGAACTTTATTTTCTTCCAATGTAAGTAAGGCTTTTTCTATTTTAGATTCGCAAAATATCAAATTCTTTTCAGCGTCCTTCCTAATGCTTCTTTTTTTAAATAATTCCATCACATTTAATTCTTCCTTTAATTCATAATCTGCGTTTAATGTTACCAGGTAAAAATCATTAAATTCGGCTAACGAATTCTTTAAAACATAATACTGAAGGCAGGCATCTTTTATATAAACATCACTAATTTTAAGAGAACTTTTTACTTCGTAGGCCTCCCAAAATTTTCCATTAAAATTTAAGATATCAACCATTACAAGGGTTTGTTTAAATACAAACGTGGCTTCATAAATTACAGATTGTTTTTTTTCGATAAGTTGTTGCGTTAAATAATACGCTTCTTCCAAATTTTTTGTTTCCAAAGAAACATTTATTCCGCCCGGAAAAAGATGTTGCGCCAAATTACCCACTTCGTGGCCCCTTTTAAATGTCATTTGTTTTTCTTTTGAAATAGGATCTTTTAATTGGGGCGATTTTTTATGTAGGAAAAAAGCTTTTGGGCATTGATCAAACTTTAAAAAAGAAGTTTTATTTATCGAGTAAAAAGTGGTTTTCATCTAAAAATAAAGCGTTTTTCTAAAAACTGCATTTCGTTTGTTTTTTAATAATTATTCCATAAATTTACGGTAACAAAAATGGGCTTACTAATTTTAAATGTATGTTCCTTCATTTTAATAAGTTTAGTGATTGTTTTTAACAAAGTAAGTATTAAATCGTTTAAAATTTTTTAGAATGAAAAAAAAATTACTTTTAGTTTTATTAATTTTATCCATAAAATTAGTTTCAGTTAATTCCACTTGTTTACAAAATAAACTCATTTCCCCGTCATTTGATTCTTTAGAACTTTTTGTTTCCATTAGCGGGCACGATTACGATGCTTACGTTTCCATCAAAACAATTATCAAATCTTTAAGCGGCACTATCTATCTTTCTTACTGTACAAACCACGCTGTTTTTATGGTTTATATTGATAGAAATGTGTATCTTACAAAAAACGATTTCTTATTGGCTTTGCAAAAAGCAACACCTACTTACTCTTCCAGAATTATTTTGAAAGACGGGCCTTTAATAAACTTAATCCCATTTTGTGATGCCACTGACCCGAGCGATAACACTTCCATTAAAAATAGTTTAGGAAAATAATTTTATTATGAAACACATTTATAAAATCATTGTTATACTTTTTTTAGCAGCCAATTGGTGTCAAGCTCAAATTGGATATAATTTTACCCCTGTTGCAGGTGCTTTTGTTACAGTTTCAGGCGCCGCCACCACTTTACACGGATCTCTTATTGATGACGCTATCGCTGTTTCTACACCCATAGGATTTACTTTTCAATTCGGCTGTGTAAATTATACTTCTTTTCAAGCGAGTTCAAATGGAGTTTTGTTTTTAGGAACCGCTGGTGCCTTTTCAAATGCTTTTAATAATCTTAACACCAGTAGCGACCGGCCTGCAATTGCGCCTTTATGGGATGATTTAAAAACCTCCGGTACCGGTAATGTAAGATACGAACTTACTGGAGTTAATCCAAACCGAGTTCTTAAGGTTGAATGGTTAAATATGCTCTGGGCTTATACTGCAGCTAGCCCTGCAATTTCATTTCAAGCAATTCTTTACGAAACCAGTAACAGGATTGAATTCGTTTATCGTCAGGAGCCGGGAGCAATCGTTGTTAACGGCGCTTCCATAGGAATTTCAGGAACAGCTTCCGGCGATTTTTATTCGCTTAACGGAACCGGCGGAGCGCCTTCTGCCTCAAAACTTGTTGAAACTACTAGCTTGGTAACAAAACCTGCTACCGGACAAATTTATCGTTGGGATCCCATTTTATGTGCCGGTGCGCCAACACCAGGTACTGCAGTAGCATCTCCTACAATAAGGTGTACAACTTATACAACATCGTTGTCATTAGTTGGTACGACTTCTGCTTGTGGATTAACTTACCAGTGGCAATCCGGTCCGTCGGGGGTAGGGCCATGGACTAATATAGGCGGAGCAACCTCTAATACTGCTGCCCCTACAGTTACCGCCACAACGTATTACCGGTGTGTCCTCGCTTGTGGGGCTTCTACTGCTGCCAGTACTCCTGCCACAGCAAGTTTAACTTCTGTAGGGGCATGCGGAATATGTAACGTAATTGGGGTCACTCTACCTTACTCCAATACAGGGCAAACCACTTGTGGTTCTATAGATGATGTAACCTCGCTTAATGTTACTAATGTTTGCGGTAGTGGTTCTTATTACGGAGGCGAAGATGCTGTTTATTCTTTCACACCGAGTACTACCGGTCAAATCTCTATCACCTATTCCACAAGCGGAAGTTCGGCTGGGATTATGTTATATCAGGGTTGCCCCATTTCAGGAGGAACTTGTGTAGCGAATTTACAGGGTATATCTAGTTTTTCGGGAAATCAAACCTTATGCGCTTCTGTAACAACGGGCTTACCATATTATTTAGTAATTGATTCTTGGCCTGCTCCTACTTGCAACGGGTACGATGTTTCTATTTCAGCCCCTATTGCCACTCCAACCTGTAACCTAATATATAGTGCTTCTTCCATAGTTTACAATTTTGAAGTTTTTGTAGGAACTTCTATTGGTGTGGTTGGTGACGATGCTGTTTCTGCAGCGGCCGCAACTATTGGTTTCCCTTTTTGTTTTGACGGGATGCAGTACTCTCAGGGATACATTGCTTCTAATGGCGCGTACATTTTTGATGCCATACCATGTAATCCTAACATTATGACAAATACTTATGTTGGACCAGGAATCGCCACAGGTTGGTCAATAACAAACCCTGCCCCAACCGCAACTACAACTATACCACGAAATGCGATTTTAGCGCCTTGGCACGATGTGTATCCTCCGGGCGGAGGTTTAATTCAATATACAACACTTGGTATTGCGCCAAACAGAAGGTTCATTGTATCTTATGAAAGTGTTCCTATGTTTTCGTGCAATACGAGCAGTCCATCTATTTATTATTCGGCTCAAATAAAAATATTTGAAACCAGTAATACCATTGAAATTCACGTTAAAAACAAAGGTGTTTGTCCGGGTTGGAACAATGGTCAGGCAGTTTTAGGTTTACATAATTACAATGGTACAATTTATACTCCTGCCGTAAATGCAATAATACATAATGCGGTGGCTTCTCCGGGACCTTATAACCAGTGGAACATGACAAACACAGCGTATAGATTTACCACAACATGTGGTGCCGGTGCTACGTGTTTGGTTTTACCAATTAATTTCACTGCTTTTTATGCGCAGAGAATCGATAGAGTAAATCATTTGTTTTGGGAAACAGGATTAGAAGAAAACATTCAATCGTTTAGGGTGGAGCGGTCAACTGACGCAATTCATTTTTCAGAAATTGCAATTATTAAACCTAACAATACGCCTTCTAAATATCAATTTGCCGATAAAACTTCTATGCCCGGTGTAATTAATTATTATCGTATTACTTCCGTTGAAAAAAACAATCAGCGAACCAGTACTTTTATTTATCCTTTGGGAGCTAATGAAGGTGAAGTAACTGTTTTCGGAATTTATCCCAACCCAACAAATAATTCTTTTATAGTTGCCGTCGATTCAAAAATAGTAACCTCTGCCACAATTAATATTTACGATTCGTTTGGAAAAATGGTAAAATCGCTTTCGCAGGATATAGGAAAAGGAGTTAGTCAGATTACATTTAATATTAACGAACTAAGCCCCGGGGTTTATATGGTTGAAGTAACCAACACCAATAAAGAAATGATTTCGAAACAAAAATTACTGAAAATAGATTAAATTACTTTTAATTTTTTTATAGTGTCAATTGGATTATCACTCGAAAAAACGGTGTTTCCTGCCACCAAAACATCTGCCCCGCTCTGCAATAATTTTTTGTAATTATTTAAATCTACTCCTCCGTCAATTTCAATTAATGCTTTTGAATTTTTGGATTTTATTAATTGTTTTAAGAGCGAAACTTTGTGGTAGGTATTTTCAATAAATTTTTGTCCACCAAATCCCGGGTTCACGCTCATCACACACACCAAATCAATATCGTGAATCGTATCTTCCAATAAATTAATTGACGTGTGAGGATTTATTGCTACGCCAGCTTTCATCCCACAATTTTTAATGTTCTGAATACTTCTGTGTAAATGTGTACAAGCTTCGTAATGCACAGTTAAAATTTCGGCACCAACATCTTTAAAAGCTTGCGTGTATCTATCCGGATCAACAATCATTAAATGAACGTCCAAAGGTTTTTTGGCGTGTTTTTGAATGGTTTTTAAAACCGGAAATCCAAAAGAAATATTCGGAACAAAAACACCATCCATAATATCTATATGAAACCAATCGGCACTGCTTTGATTAATCATTTCAATATCGCGCTGTAAATTTCCGAAATCGGCTGATAAAATGGAGGGGGCAATTAAATACGACATGTTTTTATATTTGGATTAATTAGCAAACAAATTTCATAAAAAATAAATAAAATCATACGCTTAGTTTTCACTACTTTTCAATTTCCGCCATTCTTCCACCGAAATAACTGAATCGGTAATAATGTTTAATATTTTAATTTGAAAATTTTTCGGGTCAACATAAAAGAAATAATATACTTCAAATCGCTCATCTCCATTATACCCTACTCTTACGCCATAATCGGTTTCCCCGTTTTCGGGTTCATTTATTATTGCTGCAATTCCTTTTTTGTGCTTTGAAATGGAATCAATGTACGCATTTGCTTTTTTTACCTCCGGCAAACTCATCACCACGTTCATTATTTTATCTTCCAGGGTTGGAATTACTGAATCGTTTTTCTTCCCGGCAACGGAATCTTGTAATCTTATTTTTTCTTCTATAGTTTCGAGATTCTGCGAACAATTACAAAATAAAAAAAGCAGAACGAAAAAAATAATTCCGATCTGCTTTTTTATTTTCATGTTTATTTAATTAAAAGCATTAATTCCGGTTACATCCATTCCGGTAATTAATAAATGTATATCGTTAGTGCCTTCATAAGTAATAACCGATTCTAAATTCATCATGTGGCGCATAATTGGATACTCTCCAGTAATGCCCATCGCGCCGTGTATCTGCCGCGCTTCTCTTGCAATTTGCAAAGCCATGTTTACATTGTTACGTTTTGCCATCGAAATTTGTGAAGGATTTGCACGTCCCTCGTTTTTCAAAACTCCCAAACGCCATGTTAATAATTGTGCTTTGGTAATTTCAGTAATCATTTCCGCTAATTTTTTTTGCGTTAACTGAAATCCGCCAATAGGCTTACCAAACTGAATACGCTCTTTACTGTAACGCAAAGCGCTGTCGTAACAATCCATGGCCGCACCAATGGCACCCCAGGCAATTCCGTAGCGCGCACTGTTTAAACAACCAAGCGGGCCCTTTAATCCTTTTACATTCGGAAAAATATTTTGCTTGGGAATTTTTACATTATCAAAAACTAACTCCCCCGTTGCACTGGCACGCAAGCTCCATTTACCATGAGTTTCGGGTGTAGTAAATCCGGCCATCCCGCGCTCAACAACCAATCCTTTAATTTCTCCGGATTCATCTTTGGCCCACACTACAGCAATATCCGCAAAGGGCGAATTACTAATCCACATTTTAGCACCATTCAATAAATAGTGGTCGCCTTTATCTTTTATGTTCGTAATCATTCCACTGGGATTAGAACCAAAATCAGGTTCTGTTAATCCAAAACATCCCATTAAATCGCCGGAAGCTAATTTTGGTAAATACTTTTTCTTTTGTTCTTCACTCCCATAAGTAAAAATAGGAAACATCACCAAAGAACTTTGTACGGAAGCCGTAGAACGCAATCCGCTATCACCACGTTCTAACTCCTGCATTATAATACCGTATGATATCTGATCTAAACCGGCACCGCCATATTCTACCGGTATATACGGACCAAATGCGCCCACCTCAGCCAAACCTTTAATCCATTGTTTAGGGAATTTTGCGTTTTGACAAGCCTCTTCTACAATAGGCGAAACTTCTTTTTTTACCCAAGCCCTTGTAGTTTCGCGTATTAATTTATGTTCGTCCGACAATAATTCATCCATTTGAAAATAGTCGTGCGCCTGAAAATTATCTGTTGCCATTTTTTTAAGGGTTATCGGTTATACGTTATAAAGTTATCGGTTATCGGTTATTTTTAAACCATTAACGTTATAACGGATAACGGATAACGGATAACGTTTATAGTTTAAAATTTTAGCAAATGTACTAATTTAACAATTTACACCGTTGAAAAATCATTTAATCATTTAATCATAGTATAAATTCGGTTGTAAATAATTATATTTGTTATGGATGATTTTTAAGAAAACATACTTTCTTTTTTTATTTTTGGTTTCCGGTCTTTTTACTTCGGTTAAAAGTCAGGATATACATTTTTCGCAATACAATGGTTCAGTATTAAATATGAGTCCTGCCTTCACCGGTTTTTTTGACGGCGATTACCGAATCGGCGCAATTTACCGAAGCCAATGGCAAAATGTACCTGTACCTTATAAAACTTTTTCAATTGCAGGTGATGCGCGGTTTAAACCTAAAACTATGAAAAGCGATTGCATTGGCGCTGGAATTTTATTTAACAACGATGTGGCAGGTGACGCAGCTTACTCTATTAATCAGGTTTATCTTAGCGGTTCATTTATTCATAAAATTCTTAAAGATTCCAGTTTACTCATTAGCGCCGGTTTAACAATGGGAATTAGCAGTTTGGGATTTAATTATAATAAAATGACTTTTGATAATCAGTACGACGGGTACGCTTATAATAGTTCATTCGGAACCGGCGAAAATTTTTCTCAAACTCAAACAACTTACTTCGATTTTAGTATTGGATTAGCTGCCCAGTATTCTTTTTCTCAATTTACAAAAATCGTTTATGGTTTTTCTTATAGTCATTTTGCGAATCCCACAATATCTTACCAAAATAATTCAAACAGCAAACTCGATTCAAAATCGGTTAACTTCATTAGTTTTTCGACTCCGCTCGGCAAAAAATTTTACGTCATCCCCGAATTAATTTTCTTGAATCAGGGAAAGTATAATGAGTTTGTTCCGGGTGCCAATTTAAAATTTGTTATGGATGGTGATAAAAACCATACTGTATCGCTTGGTATTTATTATCGAACCGATGATGCGGTTATTAGCCGATTGGGATATACCTTTAAATCAACAACTGCAGGAGTAAGTTACGACATAAATACCAGTAAATTTATGGCGGCTACCAACAACAGAGGTGCGTTCGAAATTTACGTAACACACATCATCAAAAGAATCCGTCCTTTTATTCCTAAGAAACGGGTTTGTCCGGTCTTTATGTAATTATTTGTGAACACCAAAACTGCGCTACATATTTTTTTTATAATTGTTGGATTATTAATTCTTCCCAATAAACTTTCTTCTCAATCCAAAAAAACACTTTATGCCGATGGCCAAAAAAGCATCGATGCTAAAGATTATTTTGCGGCCGCCCAATATTTTAGTCAATTAATTTTACTCGATTCAAGTCAGATTATTTATCAATACAAATACGCCGAAGCGTCGCGCTTAAATTATGATTTTGATATTTCTTATTATTGGTACGATAAGGTAATGAAAGAAGATAACGCAAAAATGTATCCCGAAACTCCTTTTTGGATGGCCACTATTTTAAAAAGCAAAGCCCAATATAAGGAGGCGAAAAAATTATTTGATAAGTTTTATAAGAAACAAAAAATAAATAAAGACAAGCAAAGAGTTCAACTAACCAATAAAGCAAAACAGGAAATTGATGCCTGCGATCTTTCTCTTATTCTCATTAGCAATCCTGTAAACGTAATCGTAAATCATCTCGACAGCAACATTAATAGCAAGGTAAGTGAATATGCGCCCTTTGAATTAGATACCGTTTTGTTTTTTTCTTCGCTGCGCAACACCGGCAAAAAAAAACGCGATATCAATAATGTAGGATTTAATAAATTATTTTCGTCGAGTAAAAAAGAAGAATTATGGCAAAAAGCAAAAGCTTTGGATAGTTTGTTTAACTCGAGCAATATTCATAATGCCAACACCTCTTTCAATGAAGATTTTACAAAAATATTTGTTTCGCGATGCACCGCTGTTAATTCTGTGGATTATACCTGTCAGATTTTTTATTCGGAATATAAAAATAAAAACTGGTCGGTTTTAAAAGCATTGCCACCGCCTATTAATCTTTACAATTCAAATACCACCCAACCTTGCGCCACCAAATTAAATGGTAAAGATGTTTTATTTTTCAGTAGTAATCGTGGGGGAGGCCTGGGCGGTATGGATATTTGGTATTGTTTTTTCGACAGCCTATTAAAATTTGAAATGCCGGTTAATGCCGGGAAAAATGTGAACACTTCCGAAAATGAAATTACACCTTGGTTTGTAAAAGAAACCAATTCGCTATTTTTTAGCAGTACCTGGCACAAAGGATTAGGTGGTTTCGACATTTTTAAAAGTGAGTTAAAAGACCATCAATTTGCCGAGCCGCAAAATTTAGGTTATCCCATTAACAGCAGCTACAATGATATTTATTACAGTGTAAATTCTAAAAAAAATAAAGCCTACATTTCTTCCAACCGAATTGGTTCTTACTTCGAGGAAAAACAAAGTTGCTGTAACGACATTTACAGTTTCGCTATTGAACCTTTAACTGAACCTCAAAAACCTGTAACCATTGATACTACAAAATTTATAATGGACCAATTAAAAGTATTGGTGCCTCTTACACTGTATTTTCATAACGATGAGCCCGAGCCTCGTTCAAAAGTTATAGTTACAAAAAAGAATTATAAAAAAACATATGAAGATTATACAATTCTTAAACCAAAGTATTTATTAGAATATCCGGGCGGATTAAAAGACAAAGAAAAAGAACAAGCAGAAAACCGAATTAATAATTTTTTTGAAGACAGCGTTGATGCCGGAATGCATGACCTGGATAAATTTGCCGTTTTATTGGAAGAAGTTTTATTACGTGGCGAAAAAGTAAAAATTACCATGAAGGGATATTGTAGCCCATTGGCCAGTACCGATTACAATGTTAATTTGGCAAAACGCCGAATAAGCAGTTTGCGAAATTATTTTTTAGAATATAAAGCCGGGATATTTGTAAAATACGTAGAAAACCCGGATTCAACTCAAGGTAAAATTGTTTTTACGGATGAAGATATTGGAGAGTTACCCATAAGTAAAGTGAGCGATAATGTGAAGGATGTAAAAAATTCGGTGTACAGTCCTTTTGCAGCAGCCGAACGTAAAATTCAAATTATTGCAGTAAGTAGTTTTAGTGAGATAAAATAATTTTATTATCTTTGTTCCACTTCCCCGTATTTTTTCATTTTATTATTAATTAAAGTGTTTTCTATAATAAATATACACTTCGATAAAATAAATTGACGAATTGTTCTTAAATAATTTATTTTATTAATTTTACAAAAAAAAAATTAAAACATGAAAAAACATTTATTACTTGGAACCGCACTTTTAGTAGCTATAAGCGCCTTTCCGCAAAACAACAAACAATCAATTCCTACTGGTGTGGTTAAACAGCAATTCAGAAAAAACATTATTGCTGAAAAAGAAGTTCAAAACACTTTACCAACAACAGTTTCTCCAATTAATAAAATTAAACCTTTTTCAAAAAGTAATCTCAATGCCAAGGTGGCGGCTATTACAGTTACGCGTTTATCAGGCTCAATAAATGCGTTTGGCGTTTTAACAGACGAATCCAATTCACTTTGTTATAGTCCGGGTCCAAATATTGTATCCTTTATACATCGCAAAAGTAGTACCTACACCCCTGCAGCCAATGGAAATTCAGGTACCATGGTAGCCATGCTTTCAACTAATATCGGTACTACATGGGATTCAACTTGTTTGTGGACAAGTGCCGCTAGCTTCGCACGTTATCCTCAGGGGGGGATTTATAATCCCATCGGAAACACAACTTATACAAACGCTACTGTTGTAGGAATGGGACCTTTTCATAATGGAGGCCCTTGGGCAGGTAACTGGTATGCGAGTAAAAAAATTACTTTACCGGGCACTAATGCCTCCGGAACGGATTGTCAGGCTATTGATAATGCAGCTTTACCACCGGGAGTTAATGTGCATCACCTTTCTAGTAACGCTTTCAGCTCAATTGACGGTGGTTATGTTAGATCAATGTCATTAATTTGTAACGACGATGCTGGAGCTACCAATGTAGCATTTGGCCCGAGAGGTGCAATGATGACAAAAGGTTTATATACTGCAGGATCGTTTTCTTGGACTACTGACTCTTTTGCCCCTCCAACAACATTAAGAACAGATGGATCGAAACAAATTAATATTAACGCTCCTTTAACTGCATGGAACGAAGCGGGAACCATCGGATATGTTGTAATGTATGGCAGCCGACTTGGTGCACCAACAGCTCAAAAAGGTTATCAGCCCATAGTTTATAAAACTACTAACAGCGGCGCCAGTTGGGTATTATTGCCTAATAATGATTTTACCACACCTGCGTTTAAAGGATTGAAGGATCGTATTAAAGGAATTAACACTAACAGCAATGTAGTTATCCCAATGTTTACAACGCTTGAGGGTTACGATGCCGCAGTAGACGTTAATGGTAATTTACATATAGTTACCACTGTTCTTGGCACCTCTAGTGCAGACGTAGATTCTTTAGATTATAATTACCAGTTTACAGTTGGAGGAGAAATCTATAATTACGATTTTGCAAAATATTATGGTAAACCAACTATTTATGATTTTTATACTTTGAGTGGTGGTGGATGGAATTATTTTATTGTGGATACTATGGGAAGTGTTGGTCCTTCAGGTAATGCCGGCCAACCCGGAGTTGCAGCAAATCCTTGGGCAGCCGCAGCTCAATTATCAATTGATGCACGAATTCAAATCAGCAGAACTGCTGACGGTAAAAAAATATATTATAGCTGGACCAGTACAGATCCGGCAGTTGCAGGTAATAATTGGAATATTTTTCCAAATATTCGGGTTAAAGGATTTGATGTTCTTACAGATAAAGTAACACCTACTTATTCAGTTACTGATGGCAGTGTTACAACTCCTCTGGGTTTATATGGGGTGGATGGTTCAGCTTTTTTTCATTATATGTGTGATAAAGCTGTTGGTTCAGGTACCGCATGTGTTGATATGTTATTTACTTCAACTAATAATGCTGCTGCTGACGGTAACGTTGATGTTGATCATTATTTTATTAAAGGGCAATCTATTTGCGCAACTGCTTTTACACTTACACCTTGGAGACCACTTGGAGTTACAGAAGTTGCTAATTCTGAAACCTCAACAGAAGTTAATATTTATCCTAATCCTGCCAGCGAGGCAGCAACAATATCGGTTGGTTTAAAAGATGTGAAAGATTTCGAAATAAGTCTTTATAATTCGATTGGGCAACAAGTGATTACTACAATGAAAATTAACGGTAAGCCGGGAGTTAATGATGTATTTGTTGATTTAAGCAAATTAAATTCGGGATTATATTTTTATTCTGTAAAAACAGATAATTCAGTAGTTACAAAAAAATTAATTATCGAATAAAAATCTTTTAATAATGTATAAAAAGTCCCGCCTCGAAAAAAAGCGGGACTTTTTGCTTTTAAAAAAAATTTGGAAGATTGCTTTTTTTTTACTAGCTTTGATTTATCATTCCCGTGATAGTTACTTAGATGTTATCCCCTCCATCTTATTTAATTGTTAAAACCCCAATTTTGTTAAAATGTTTTTGTTACTATATGTGATTTTTTACTACTTTTATGTGCTTAATTAAAAAAATAACAATTAAACCAAATAATAAAATGAATAAACATCTACTCCTAGGATCAGCGCTTTTAGTAGCTATCAGCGCGTATCCGCAAGCCGGCAAACAGGTAAAGCCTACCGGAATTATTAATGAACAAGCCAGGAAATACTCAGATTTTGAGAAAGAAGTACAAAATAGTACTACTATTTCAACAACAGCGCCTGTTAAACACGCTTCAAAAGCTAATCCAAATGCGAAAGCAAATGCTAATACTTGTATGCGTTTTACAGGTTCAATGAACGTTTTTGGTTTATTGATTTCTGAAGCAAATTCGCTTTGTTATAGTAAAGGACCAAACATTGTATCTTTTGCTCACCGCAAAAGCCCTACTTATACTCCTGCGGCAAATGGCAATTCGGGCTCACAAGTGACTATGCTTTCTAGTAACGCTAATAGCGTAACCACTACTTGGGATTCGACCTGTACTTGGACTAATGCTACCGATTTAGCACGTTATCCTCAGGGTGGAGTTTATAATCCGCTTGGTAATACAACTTATACCAACGCCTACGTTGTAAGTATGGGGCCTATTACCAATGGTACAAACTGGACAGGTAACTGGTATTGTAGTAAAAAAATTACCTTGCCGGGTACCAATGCTTCAGGTGTTGATCAGCAATCAATGAACAACGCCGCTTTACCTGCAGGAGTTAAAGTTCACCATTTTTCTCGTTACTCTTTTTCTTCTATCGATGGTAGTTATGTTAGATCAATGTCTACTGTATTAAACGACCCTGCCGGTGCAACAAACGTGGCTTATGGTCCTCGTGGAGCAATGATGACTAAAGGTTTATTTACAGCCGGAACATTTAGCTGGACAACTGATTCCTTTATTCCTCCTGTTATTGCAAGAGGTGATGGTTCAAAACAAATTAATGCTAATTCGCCATTATGTGTTTGGAGTCCTACCCCATCAATTGGATATGTAGTTATGAATGGTTGCCGCTCGGGTGCCCCAACTGCTCAAAAAGGATATCAGCCTATTGTTTATAAAACTACTACCGGCGGTGCCAGTTGGGTTTTATTACCAAGCAACGATTTTACAACACCTAATTTTAAGGGTTTAACAGATCGTATTTATGGAATTAATACTAATAGTAATATACTTATCCCTCAATTTTCACAATCTGAAGGTTATGATGCTGCTGTTGACGTTAATGGAAATTTACATATTGCAATCACTGTTGTTGGTTCTTCTAGTCAAAATAACGACTCATTAGAATATGCTTTCCAGTTTGCGATCGGTGGTGAGAATTACGGTTTCGATTACTCTCCATTATATGGCAAACCAATAGTTTATGACTTTTTTACAATGTCTGGCGGTGGTTGGGATTACTTTCTAGTTGATTCAATGGCAGGTGAAGGTCCTTCAGGAACAACCGGACAACCCGGCTTTGCAGCTAATCCTTGGTCTAATCCGGGAGCGGTTGGAATTGACTCACGTATTCAAATGAGCCGTACTGATGATGGAAAAAAATTATATTACAGTTGGACTTCTTCTGACCCGGCAATTGCAGGTAACAATTGGAACATTTATCCGAATATCCGTGTTAAAGGTTTGGATGTTGTTATGAATAAAGTAACTCCTACTTATTCTGTTACTGATGGTCTTTTGTGTCCTGGGTTTACAGGTGTTGACGGATTAGCTTATTGGCATTATATGAGTGATAGAGCTATTGGTTCAAGTACAGCTTGTGTTGATATGCCATTTACTGCATCAAATAATGCTACTAATAACGGTAATATTGCAGTTGACCATTATTATATTAAAGGTCAACAAATTTGTGCTGCAGCATTTACTTTAACTCCATGGAAACCGTTAGGTGTTGCTTCAATCAGCAATACTACTCCTTCTACGGATGTTAATATTTATCCTAATCCTGCGAGCCAAGCGGCAACAATTTCGGTTGGTTTAAAAGATGTTAAAGATTTTGAAATAAGTCTTTATAATTCTATCGGACAACAAGTTCTTTCAACCGTAAAAATTAATGGTAAACCAGGACTTAATGATGTATTTGTTGATTTAAGTAAATTAAATTCAGGTGTGTATTTTTACTCGGTTAAAACTGATAACTCAGTGGTAACTAAAAAATTAATTATTGAATAATTAATTTCTAAATTAAACTTAAACGTCCCACCCTAAAAAAGTGGGACGTTTTGTTTAAAAAATTTAATGTTTAAAAAAATGTTTCTTATTAGGCCTTAAAATATTCCGGTTTTTATCTTACAATTATTTTTTGTTTCTACACATTTAAATTGTATTTTTATATTAAATTAATAATTATTAAAAAACTTAAACCATAAAAAAAAATGAATAAACTTCTACTCTTAGGGTCTGCGTTTATAGTAACTATAGGCGCCTATTCACAAAACGGAAAACAAACCAAACCTTCCGGTTTTATTAATAAACAAATTGAAAGAGAAATTGCGATTGAAAAGGAAGTACAAAACAATCCCCTTTCAATAACCATCGCTCGTTCTAAAAAAAATACAATTAAATCTAATGCAAAAACAACAGCCATTACTTGTATGCGTTTTACAGGATCAATGAATGCAATTGGTTTATTAGTTTCTGCTGCCAATTCGCTTTGTTATAATCCCGGGCCAAACATTATTTCGTTTGCACACCGTAAAAGTCCTACTTACACACCTGCTGCAAACGGTAACTCCGGTTCACAAGTATTTATGCTTTCGAATAACCTCGGTGCCACTTGGGATTCAACTTGTCATTGGGCAAATGCAACCGATTGGGCACGTTATCCGCAAGGTGGCGTGTACAATCCTGCAGGAAATACAACTTATACTAACGCTTATGTTGTAGGTATGGGGCCTTATACACAAACAGCCGGTGGTTGGTTTGGTAACTGGTACGCCAGTAAAAAAATTACTTCACCGGGTAATAACACACCGGGTACCGATCAGCAATCGATGTTAAACACAAGTTTACCGGGTGGCGTAAAAGTTCATCATTTTTCACGGTATGCTTTTTCTTCTATTGATGGCGGTTATGTTAGATCAATGGCCGGATTACTTAATGATCCTGCCGGTGGAGCAGCTTATGGTGCACGCGGTGGCATGATGGCAAAAGGTTTATTTACTGCAGGAAGTTTTACATGGACCACAGATTCTTTTGCACCTCCGGTATCAGTTACTACTGCCGGTGTAAAAAATGTTCAAGCTACTCCTTTACAAGCCTGGGATGCAAACGGTGTTACCGGTTATGTTATTCTTTACGGTTGCAGAGCAGGTGTTCCTACTTCTCAAAAAGGATATCAACCTATAGTTTATAAAACTACTAATAGCGGAGCCAGCTGGGCATTGTTGCCTAGTCAAGATTTTACGGGCCCTTCGTTTAGAGGTTTAACAGATAGAATCTATCCAACGGCCAGCAATACTAATGTAATTGTTCCTCAATTTTCGAATGGAGAAGGATGGGATGCAACTGTTGATGTTAACGGTAATCTTCATATTGTTACAACTGTTGTTGGAAGTTATAGCAGCGATACCGATTCTTTAGGTTATGCTTTTCAGTTTGCTATTGGCGGAGAAAATTATAGTTACGATTACGCTACTTATGGTTATCCAACTATTTATGATTTTTATACAATGTCGGGTGGTGGATGGAATTATATGATTGTTGATTCTATGTTGAGTGAAGGACCTTCCGGAGCATCTGGACAACCCGGTTACGCTGCTAATCCATGGACAAGTGGTACAGCAAAACTTTATTTAGATGCGCGAATTCAAATTAGCCGTACAGCAGATGCTAAAAAAATATATTATAGCTGGACTGCTTCTGAACCTTCGGTTGCCGGTAATAACTGGAACGTTTTTCCTAATATTCGCGTTAGAGGTTATGATGTGCTTATTGATAAAGTAACTCCAACCTATTCTGTAACCGACGGAAGTACTTGTCCGGGCTTTACCGGAGTTGACGGGTTGGCTTTTTGGCATTACATGTGCGACAGAGCTATTGGCTCGAGCACTGCTTGTGTTGATATGCCATTTACAGCCTCTAATAATGTTACAAATAATGGTGATATTCCAGTTGATCATTATTATTTAAAAGGACAAACCATTTGTGCAAATGCTTTCACCATAACACCATTCAGACCAACTGGAGTTACAGCAATTAGTAATACTTCGCCTTCAACCGAAGTTAATATTTATCCTAACCCAGCCAGCCATGCCGCTACCATTTCGGTTGGTTTAAAAGATGCTAAAGATTTTGATATAAGTCTTTATAATTCTATCGGGCAACAAGTTATTGCCACCATCAAAATTAATGGTAAGCCTGGACTTAATGATGTATTTGTGGATTTAAGCAAATTAAATTCGGGTATGTATTTTTACTTGGTTAAAACTGATAACTCAGTGGTAACTAAAAAATTAATTATTGAATAATTAATTTTAAACAATAAAAAAAACCCGTTACGAGTAATTGTAACGGGTTTTTTGTTAAAATGATATTTGACTGTTTAATTAACAAAAAACACTTAATTATTAACAGAAGTTTTTTACTGCTAATTTTTTATCAATATTTGTTGAGATAAAATAGAAATTATGGGAGAAGAATCAGAAAAGTATGAAAGAAATGACAGAGACGATTTGTTTTCAAAAGCAGTAAGAGCGGGAAAGCGTACTTATTTTTTTGATGTGAAATCAACACGCGGTAACGATTACTATTTAACCATTACTGAAAGTAAGAAACGGTTTGGGGAAGACGGTAAATTTACTTATGAAAAACACAAAATATTTTTATATAAAGAAGATTTTGATAAATTTTTAGACGGTATGAATGAAGCGGTGGCTAATATTCGCGAAACCGCTCCCGTAATTTCAAATACTGAACCTGAGGAGAGCGGTAATAATGAAGATGTAAATTTTGAAGATTTAGGAAAATAATTTTCTGCCTCAGTGGCTAAGGCTGTTGCAGCCTAATTTAATTTTTGTTCGATACTTGTGTTGTAAAGATTAGCGTATTCATTTACTTTGCCGTAATTAATCGAATCTATTATTAACGAATCGCCTTTTACTGATCCCAAATTAAAGTAGCTTACACCTTCTGCTTTAAGAAGCGTTTCCAATTTTTCGGCATTAACATTGCTAACGCTAACAACAATTCTACTTTGAGATTCCCCAAACAAAAACGCATCTTTTCTTATTAAATTATCGGAAGTAATTTCGAAGCCCATATTATTATAGATAGCCGATTCGAGCAAAGTAATAAACAACCCGCCTTCGCTTACATCGTGCGCACTGTTTAATAATCCTTTTTTGATTAAAGATTTTGTGGCATGTTGTAAATTAAATTCTTCCTCTAAATTAAAACAGGGCGCCGGCGAATTTTTAATTTTTTGAAAAGAAAATAAATATTCGGAGGAGGCGATATCATTTTGTGATTTTCCCAATAAATAAATAACATCTCCTTCATTCTTAAAATTTAAGGTGGTCTGAAATTTTTTATCCTCCACAATTCCAATCATACCAATTGTGGGAGTAGGAAAAACCGGACCTTCATAACTCGATTGATTATAAAAACTAACATTACCTCCCGTAACAGGCGTTTTAAATTTAGTACAGGCACTGCTCATTCCTTTAATAGCTCCCACAAACTGCCAATACACTTCAGGATTATAAGGATTTCCAAAATTTAAACAATTGGTTACAGCACTTGGCTCACCTCCGCTGCAAACAATATTCCGGGCCGCTTCGCTCACCGCAATGGCACAACCTATTTCTGGATCAGCATTAACGTAACGACTGTTGCAGTCGACCGTTAGAGCCAATGCTTTTTTAGAGCCTTTAATATTTACAATAGCTGCATCGCTGGGTTGGTTGGTACTCATATTAATTGTGCCCACCATACTATCGTATTGATTAAATACCCATCGTTTGGAAGCAATGTTGGGATGACTAGCCAAATGCTGCATTACCGCTTTATAATCTTTTGGTTCTGACACCTGCTCAATTTTAAATTTCTTATTTTCGGCGTAATAAGCGGGCTCTTTATATTCGCGCTGATACACCGGGGCGTCTCCTCCCAATACTAACGATGGCGCCGGAACATCGGCCACTAACTCATTATTAAAAAAATATTTTATTCGATCGCCTTTTGTTACAACACCAATTTGTACACAATTTAAATCCCACTTATCAAACACTTTTAAAATTTTATCTTCTTGTCCTTTTTTAACCACCACCAACATCCGCTCTTGTGATTCGCTCAATAAAATTTCGAAAGGATGCATACCGCTTTGTCGGGTAGGCACTTTATCTAACCAAATTTCCATTCCGTGTTCGCCCTTAGCACTCATTTCGCTGGTGCTGCAGGTGATTCCGGCCGCGCCCATATCCTGCATTCCAATAACGGCACCGGTAGTAATAATTTCTAAAGAAGCTTCCAATAATAATTTTTCCTGAAACGGATCGCCCACTTGAACCGCCGGCAAATCTTTTGCTGAATCTTCGGTTAAATCTTTGGAGGCAAAAGCCGCGCCGTGAATACCGTCTTTACCGGTAGATGATCCCACAATAAACACAGGGTTGCCTTCGCCATAAGAGGTGGCACTAACGGTCTCGCCCTTATGTACAATTCCTACGCTCATAGCATTTACCAAAGGATTTACATTATAACAGTCGTCAAAAAAAACTTCACCTCCAACGGTTGGAATTCCGAAAGCATTACCGTAATCACCAATACCTTTTACAACCCCTTTAATAAGCCATTTTGTTTTTTCGGAATTGATATCGCCAAAGCGTAACGAATTTAATTGTGCAATTGGCCTTGCTCCCATAGTGAAAATATCTCTGTTAATTCCTCCCACCCCGGTGGCCGCTCCCTGATAAGGTTCCAATGCGCTCGGATGATTGTGCGATTCTATTTTAAAACAACAAGCTAATCCATCACCAATATCCACTAATCCTGCATTTTCTTCTCCGGCTTTGGCCAGCATGTGCGGACCATCCTTAGGTAATTTTTTTAGCCAGATAATTGAATTTTTGTACGAACAATGTTCGCTCCACATCACCGAATAAATGGATAATTCTGTAAAATTGGGAACTCGACCCAACATTGATTTTACTTTTTCAAACTCTTCGGGCAACAAACCTAATTGCTTGGCGGTTTCAATTGTTGTAAGCTGATCTTTATAGGAAATTGGTGACATAAGTTTATGGGTAAAATGAAGGTTTAAATTTACTAAATAAGAAGGCTTTTGTTTTGTTATTTAATGAACAAAATATAAGTTATTACAAGCCCTTAAAATATTTTAGCGCTTTCTTTTAAGAAAAAGATTATTTTTGTACAAACTATTCCGTGGCTTTGCTTCGGCTAAACTATAAACTCATGAAAAAAATTTACTTTATTTTATTTGCTTGTGTTGCTTTTTTAAATTCAAAAGCAACTTCCTTTACTGTTAACATTGCAGGTTTCTCTTATTCTCCATCAAGTTTAACAGTAACTGTTGGAGATGTAATCACTATCGGAGCCAGCGGAATCCATCCTCTTGTTCAGGTCGATGCCGCTGCATATGCTGCTCCCTCTAATACCGCAATGGCCGGTGGTTGGGGAGTTCAAACTTCAACCTACACTTTTACTGTTGCTACTGTTGGTACCATTTATTATTTATGCCAAAATCATTATCTCTCGGGTATGAAAGGTTCAATTACAGTTAACGCCGCCGGTGTAGTTGAAAACACTGCATTTATTAATCAGTTTAATTTGTATCCTAATCCTGCGCAAAATAATGTGCAAGTTGGCTTCAACTTAACTAATTCTTCTAACGTAAGTGTAAAATTATTTAATTTGTTAGGACAAGAAGTTTCTATTCTTTCGCCCAACACTTTTTTAGCAGAGGGAAATTATAATTTCAATTACGAATTGCCTTCCAACATTAGCAACGGAAGTTATTTTATGGAAGTATCTTCCAACGATAAAAAATCTACCAAAAAACTAATTGTAAATAAATAGTTTCTGCAAGTTCAGCTACCATTTTCTTTCGAAAGAAATTATAAACTATAATAAAATTAAAAAGCCGCTCCAGCTAACAGAGCGGCTTTTTTTTGTAACCAACCTACCTTCCGTTACGCCAGCTAATGCTACGGCAGGCAGGCAACCAACACTATTTTTAATTTACTGACTTACCAAAAAAGTCAACCATAATTAATTCTTCTAAAGTATAACGTTTGCCATCAATGAATCCTACAATCCAGGCATCCGTTTGTCCTTTTGCAATTGCTTTTTGTCTTTGCACCTCGGCGTCTTTAATAGTTTTAAATTCTAATTGTGTAAATCGTGTAATTCCATCGGGATAATCAACCACTTCGGGTTTACCATACTGAATTAAATGATTGTATTTATAATTTTCGGGGTGACGATAGGCTGCAATCTGAACTTTAAAAATCATTTTACCCGCACAATAATTTCCGCCAATGGCCAATAATTTTTTATAAATGGCCGGATCGTTAAGTGACTTTCCTTTTAAAGCGGTAAAATCCGGCAATGGTCCGCCCGGATCGCAAGGTTCATTTGTTACAGGATTGTCGGGATTATTCGGGTTGTTGGGATTATTTGGATTGTTTGGATTATTTGGGTTGTTGGGATTGTTTGGATTATTTGGGTTGTTGGGATTGTTTGGATTATTTGTTGCAACAGTTTCTGAAGTTGTTGTTGTAGTTTTTGTTGGATTTGAAACTACATCGGTTGGTGTTTTACCCGAATACAAATAAATATCTTTTTTTACTTCTAAAAATTTAGCAAGACCTTCCACATCAAATTCTTCTTCTACCGGATCGTAACCGTTAGCAGTTACTTTTATTTTATATACCGAGCCCGGACTCAAAGCCAAAAGATATTTTCCGGTGGAAGAGTTAGAATAATACGGTCCAATTAAAGTAGAGGTACTCATTTTAAAAACTTCAATTTTACTTTCTATAGGTTTATCATCACCATAAATAGTACCTTTTAGCATAGCAACAATTGGTCGGTCGCCCAAAATACCGGGCGTTACCATATAAATATCTTGTTTACCTTTTCCGCCCGCCGAACCTCTGTCGGAAGAAAAGAAACCTTTATCGCCACGTGCATTAATTACGTAATAACGGTCGGCTTCCGTAGTATTGAGCGGTATGCCCATATTTTTTGGCTCTGTCCAATCGTTATCTCTTCTTACCGAAAACATAATATCATAATCTCCAATACTGGTATGACCTTTAGAACTAAAAAACATGGTGATGCCATCCGGGTGAATAAATGGCGCATCTTCGTCGTAAATTGTATTAATAGAAGGACCTAAATTTGTAGCCGGCGCCCAATCGCCATTTATTTTTTCTGAAATCCAAATATCTCGTCCTCCTATTCCGCCCGGACGTTCGCTGGCGAAATATAAATAATGGCCGTCGGCCGATAGTGAGCAGCTTCCTTCCCAGGCATCGGTATTAATGTTTTTATTTAAATGAACCGGCGACGACCATTCGGTACCATTTAAAGTGCACATGTATATATCACCCTTGTCTTTATCGGTACTATTAAACGTAAATAAAAATTGTCCGTCGGGCGAAATAGCAATGGCACCATCGTTACCCTTGGTATTTATTGATTTTATTCCAATAGGTTCGCCCCATGTGGAGTCGGAAGTTTTTAAACTCATATAAACATCTTCATGAAAATAACCTTCTTCTTCATCCGGCTTCAAATCGTCATTTTCTTTTCCCCCCATACTTTTTTTGCCAACGTAAGTAAAAATAAGCATCGATTCATCAGCTGTAATAATAGGAACGTATTCTGATTCTTCGGTATTAACAGCACCACTTATATTACTGATATCGGCTTCTACTTTTTTATCGAGTAACTCTTTACCATTTTTACAGTTTTTAAGGGCGAGATTCGCGTCAGCTATTAACGGTTTATCATCTTCATTTATTTTAGTTCCTTTTCCTGCAATAAAAGCTTCGAAGCTTCTAACGGCCTCGTCGAACCGATAATTTATATGATATGCTTTTCCTAAATAATAATCTACTACTTTATCATGGTCCTGATTACCGCGTTTAAGATCTTCAAAGATTTCGATGGCACGCAATTTTTTTTCGGGATAAAACAGGCAACAGTATCCTAATTTAAATTTGAAATCAAGGTTTTTAGGGTTTTTAGCAAAAAGTTTATCAAATAAAACGTAAGCTTTACTGAATTCTTTATTGTTAAACAAGAAAGTGGCCTGCTCTTCGAGGTCTTTGTTAGATTGCGACCGCACACTAAACGCCAATAAGAACAGCATTAATACCAATGAAACCGTAAACTTATTTTGCATAATAAAGGGTTAATAACACGAAACTAAAGTTCTGTTTTTTACACGCGGTATATCACAGCAACTCAAGAACTTATTAAAAAGGGAGTCTTAATAACTCTGAGTGCCGATAATTATCAAGCTTAAATAACTTTTTACTCTTAATAATTAATTTTTTACTTACAAGTTGCCATTATTAATTTATTTAGATTAGCCTTTTTGAGGAATTATTTTTTTGATTAAAAATTGTATTTATATTTTCCTGATTTTTTGTGCCCTTTATAATAACAGGGCAGCTGCTTTTATTTCAGAATCTTCAATTTTAAAATTTTCTCATCCGGTTAAAAAGCATATTAAAAAAACCAAACCTGCAATTACCGATACGCTTAAAATTTTAACAGATACAATACCTACTAAACCGGTTTCTCAAATTAAATCAGAATCCAACAAAATACTTAATGAGGAAACTGCTTTTAAATGGGAAATAAAATTACTGGGTTTTTTATTTTTGATGATTACTATTTTGGCGTTTGCGTTTTTTTTAAGAAAGAATCGAATTGTCAAAAACAATTTAAACAACTCTTCCAATTCTATTTTTATTAATCTTAAATCGGCCCGTTTACTTCTTTTTTTCGGAACTCTAATAATTCCAATAGCAGCTCTTTCGTTTTCGGTAATTCATAAAGACTACGATATTAAATTAAAATTATCTTTTATTTTAGGAGCCATAACATTTGTTGCAGTAGCATTTACTTATTTATCTAGAAAAAGCAGAGAACATATTTCGTTAATTTTAATGTGTGTTTACGGCTCAGTAGTGTGTTACTATATGTTTCTGGTTTATTATTCATCCCTTCATCCGTTTTTTATTCTGGCACAAATTATTTCAATTAGTTTGGGAACGGTGCTTTTTGATAAAACAAAACACCATCTTTTTTTCTCGCTTGCCGTAACATTTATCTCTTTAATAATTTCGATTGCGGTAAACCAACCGGCTTTCAGCAATATTTTATATTTGCTGGCTATAGTTTGTATTTTATTTGTTTCTATAATTTCTACTTACATCCGATTAAGTTTATCCGATAAATTAATTTTTGCGGATACGGTGATTAACGACGGAAGCTCGCTGGTAATGGCGGCCAATGAAACCGGCGATGTTATTTATATCAATAAAACATTTACAAAAGTATTGGGATTTACTGAAGAAGACGCCTTAGGAAAAGGCTGGTGGAAAGTGAGAAAAGTTATTTCGAACGATAATAATCCGTACGACAAAATTAAACGGGGCGAAATTGAAAGCACCGCTACCGTTTTATTAGAAACTAAAAATAAAAGTCACCGCTGGATACAATGGAACAATACAAAATTATCTAATGGTGTGTTTGTTGGGATAGGAACTGATATTACCGAACGCCGCGAGTACGAGCAACGTTTCAGGCAATTGGTTGAAACCGCCAACGACATTATTTACACCACCGATGAGAAAGGAAAAATTAATTATATTAATGAAGTGGGAACAAGATTTACCGGTTTTAGTAAAGAAGAATTAATGAGCCAAAGTTATATGATGCTCGTTGATGAAGTTTACAAAAACAAAGTGGCCGACTTTTATAAACTTCAAATTAAAAATAAAAGTGCCGAATCGTATTTTGAATTTCCATGCAAAACAAAATCGGGTAAAATTCTTTGGGTGGGACAATCGGTGTTAAACAAATTTAGCGAAGTTACCGGCGAGTTTACCAGCGCACAGGTAATTTGCAGAGATATTACTGAACGGGTATTTGTTGAACAAAAATTAAAACAGCACAATGCCGATTTAAATGTAATTAATCAGGTAAAAGAAATTATTTTGGGAGCCAATGATGCGGCCACTATGTACAGGGATATTTTAAAACTTTTGGGTGCTAATTCCGACAAAAGCAGTTTTTTCAGCCTCGGCATTTTTTCGATGAATAGCAATACTTTAAAAACTATTTTTTTGGATACGTATGATAAAAACATTACCGAAAATTCCTTTCCTGTTAAAGCTGCTCACGTAAATTTTGTTGCCGAAAACAAAACTTTTATTTTAAATGTTAGCAGTAATAACGAAGCCATTAAAATATATAGTGAATTACAACAGCCTTTTGGGAAATATAAATCGGCTGTATTAATGCCCATTGTTAATTCTAAAAAAACCTATGGCTTCGTAGGTTTCTTTTCGCTGGCCGAAAATGTGTATCAGATGGATCATTATAATTTAGTAAAAGATATTTGCACCAGCTTAGCCGGGTTTTTTGTACAGTACGAACAGCTACAGATTATTGAAGAAACCAATAGGCGCATACAAAATTATTCGGAGCAACTCGAAATTTTAAACGAATCAAAAGCTTTACTTATTACTTATAATAATCTCAACGATTTATATTACGGTATGATTGGTTTGCTTTATGATAAAATTCAAAATATTTATCGTGTAAGTATTTTGGTTCATGAATTAGATAAAGGTTTAGGCACTTTGTTTTTTAGGGATGAAGAATCAAAAGAAATTGGAAGTAAAATAATTCTCACCAAAGATGTACCCAACATACCGCATCATTTAAAGGGTCGCATTTACGAAAAACAAAATTTTGAAGCCGAAGAGTTAAGCAACGAAGATAAATTTTGGCAAGCCAAAGATGTTAAATCCATTATTAGTTTACCGATAATGATTAACCGAAATTTATTTGCTTCGGTAAATTTATTGTCAAAAATTCCCAACAATTTTACTGATCGTCAAAAATTAATTATTTGCGAAATAAACGAATCGGCCGCCACCGTAATCGAACAAATTCAATTTAAAGATATTATCTCCCAAAAAAATAAAGACATCTCCGACAATATTAATTACGCTAAACGCATTCAAAGCGCCCTAATGCCCAGCGAAGATTTACTCAATAAATTATTGCCCGAATCGTTTTTAATTTTTAGTCAGCGCGACTCATTGGGCGGCGATTTTTATTGGTTCGAACAGCGCGATGATAATATTTTTATAGCCGCGGGCGATTGTACTGGCCACGGCATATCAGGCTCGCTGCTTACCATTTTAGCTTCCGATTATATTAAACAAGCCGTGGAAGTAAAAAATTTAATTGACCCAGGATTAATTTTAGAATATTTAAATGAATCGCTGCAAGGCACTTTAAATAAATACAGCGAAGAAGATGAAATTTTAGACGGACTTGATATTTCGTTTGGAGTGTATAATATTAAAACCAATTTATTTTTATTTGCTTCGGCCATGCATAATTTTTATCTGGCGCGCAATAACGAATTAATCGAATACAAAGGCAACCGCAAACCCATTGGACGAGTAAATGAAATGAGCGCTCAGGACCTTAATTTTACAACTCACGTTATTACCCTCGAAAAAAACGATGTGGTGTATTTTACTACCGATGGTTATACCGATCAGTTTCATTTTAAAACCGAAAAACGTTTTACCCGAATTAGATTAAAACAATTACTGCTTCAAATAAATGATAAATCGGTTAAAGAACAAAAAGAAATTTTGTTGGCCGAGCATCACAAATGGCGCGGCGATTTAAGTCAAACCGACGATATTTGTTTTATTGGATTTAAAATTTAAAATTATTCCAGAATAATTTTTGAACTTGTGGTTCCTTCCTCATTAAATAATTTTAAAAAATAAATTCCTCTGCTCCAATTAGAAGAATTGATGATGGTAGAACCACTCAGCTTATTTTCGTAAACCAACTTTCCGGTAGCATCGTAAATAAAAATTTGGTTACTTAATTTATTATTGATATTAATGTGAAGCTGATTAGTGGCAGGATTGGGAAATACCAAAACTTTATTATTGGCCAAACTTATTTGTTTAACTCCCACCGTTGAAGCTACCGTATTGTATTTTATTTGCGCGTTAACGGCACTCAATTGCAAATCGGCTAAATCATCACCCCCAATTAAAGCATAGGCGGTTACAATAGTCTGCCCTGGCGCCAGTGTAAACGGACCGTTACTCATCACATTACACACATCATTACCCATACCTGCACCGCCGGCGTTGAACCTGTTATTTTTTAAAGTTTTATATTTTAAAATGGTGCTGTATCCTGCGGCTAAACTTATATCGTAACCTCCTCCGCCACCCGCCAAATTATCAATGGCGTAAAATGATGGAGTACTGTAATGCGTTAATAATTTTATTCCGGCATATTTGCCACCCGCATCCGTACACCAGCTGTATCCCATTGAATCGGGTGCAGAATAAGCCGATTTATTATTGGCATAATTATTTATATCCCAATCCGCAAAAATTCCCACACGTAAACCTGTTAAACTAACTGTATTGGTATTTGTAATTTCGTATTCCCAAATAACATATTTTCTGTTGGGCGCCGTGTTCCATGCATAATTACGCTGAACAACATCCACTCCAATTATTGTAGTTGACACCGCATCGTCAAATTCAGTGTAGGTATCAAAATCACTTTTTGGGGCCACTAAAACTTTATTAATAGCATTTTGTATTCCAAAATCTGCATCATTAGTAGCACCCACTGCACGTATCACATCCGAAACCTTAGTGGTATCTGTACCAATCATTAAACCGCCATCATACAAAATACTGTTTCCATTGTAAACAAATCCTAATCCCTGAATCTGTCCATCCTGATTATAGCCAATTTTTCCTTTACTGGTAGAAGTGGTTAAAATATCGTTGATGGTAATATTAATATAATCGGCATTTACATAAATGGTAAAAAATTGTGAAGCTGTGTAACTTCCGTCTTTAAAATCTAATCTGAAATCAATTGGAGCATTAGAAGCAAACACACCGCTTAATTTAAATGCAAAAGGTGTAGCTGTATTGGTTTTAGTTCCCAACATATTTATTACTCCCAAATTAATGGTATTGGAAACAATTTGTGCTTGTGCCGATAAAGCCACCATCGTTGCGTTTAACGCAGAAGTTGGCGCCAGATAATTAGTAAATAACCCTCCGATAAAAATGGTATCGCCCGCCACAAAAATTCCATCGTTATGATCAACAATATTAAGGTTACTATAAACAATTGCAGGGGAAACAGGATCGGTTAGTGCACGAAATAAATTTATTCTTCCGGTTCCTAATTTATTTGGCACCGTTGCATTGGCCGCAATTCCATAAATATTATCAGCGGTTTGTTTTAATCTTTCTCCCACTTGCAAAGCCGAGTACGCAGGATAAAAACTTCTTACAATGGCCGCCGCTCCCGCAACAACAGGAGAGGCCATTGAAGTTCCTGTTTGTAAACTATACCCTGTTCCAGTCCAGGTCGAATTAATATTTGTTCCGGGCGCGCACACATCAATAAAATATCCATAATTAGAAGTAAAATTTCTGGCATCAGTATTTAATGTGTTCGCTACTGCTGTTACATATTGGTACGCCGCCGGAAAAAATTCCTGATCCAAACCATTGTTACCGGCCGCACAAACTACTAAAACATCTTTGTTAATTGTGGCGTAGGTACAAATATCCTGACCATACTGTCCGCCACCAATGCCACCCCACGAACAATTAATTACTTTGCAACCATGGTCGGCAGCGTATTTAATTCCTTCATAAGCCGCCACTAAACTTCCGGCAGCGTCAGCAATTTTAACCGGTAAAAATTTACATTTAAAACCAATTCCGGCGCCGCCAATATTATTATCGGTACTTGCTGCAGCAATACCGCAAACATGAATTCCGTGCGGACCTTGACCTGCAGCCGGAGGCCATGTTGGATCATTATCGTTGCTTCCTAAATCCCAACCGCTAAAATTATCAATGTAACCGTCACCGTCATTATCTGCTAAATCAATCGGGTCGGCATAATTATGTTTTATGTTTCCTTGTAAATCGGGGTGGGTGGGCTCCGTTCCAGTATCGGTAATTCCAATTATTGTATTAGAATCGCCCTTACTGATATTCCAGCCGTTATAAGCATCAATTCTTCCAATGTGATATTGCGACAAGGGTGTTGACATAGGATCATTAGGAGAATAACAGGTTTTAGGAATGAAATGCGGTTCTGCATAAACTAAAACTCCCGTTGAAAGTAAAAGGTTTATGTTTTTTTCTATTGGAGAATTGGCTGAAAATTTAATTTCATAAATTAAAGATAAATCGGCGTAAGCATATCCATCCTTATTAAATTTTTGATTAGGCGCCAATTCATATTTAAACTTTTTTGCTATTGAAACAGATCCTAAGCTGTTTAATTTATTTTGCAAATTGGATATATTGATTCCTGTTTCATTGCAAAACGAACGGTAATTGTCTTTCACTTTAAAAATAATAGTGTTGCTTATATAATCGGAAGGGCTTATTCCTTTCGGTAATTTATAAGACGATTGTGCATTGGCCGAAAAACAAAATGCAATAATTAAACTAAGAAAATAAAAATTTTTCATGGGTATGGATTTGTAATATAAACTTACGGATTAAATTCCTATAAAAAAAATTACCACTTGCATTTGCAGGAAGGTGAGAAGAAAATTTTTGCCTTTGGCATAAATAAAAAACTTAGAGTCCACCCGCAATGCACAACTGCCCCGTGTTACCGGCTTTGCTTTACTGTCTGCAGCTAAGCAATTTTTATTTTTCCGTCCCGAACTTGTTTTAAGAAGTCTTTTTGTTGCTCTAAAGTCATACCAACCATTTTAGCGGCTAATTTTTCTTTAATGGCTCTAAAAAAAGCTACGGTGTCGAAAGATTTTTTAGTCTTCATGTTTTAAAAATTCTAAAGGTGTCCTAATGTCAATGAGTGGATAACCCAATTTTAAATTTATTGAGTTAAACAATTTAATTTTGTCAAAATTTACAATGTGCTTAAAGTTCCAGCTTACTAAACAGTCAAGTCTATTGACTGACGCAAGTGCAATGTGAAAAGCGTCGTTCATACTTGATTGTCCTAACGCTTTTTCATTAACATAGGTTTCAGCAAGTTTTTTTGCTTCGGCATTAAGTTCAAGATATTTATAACAGTCTATAGGAATTAATGATTTAAGGTCTTGAACGTGCGGAGGAGCTAAGCTTAATTCGGTTTCGTTTACTTCGGAAAAATAAATCTCAAAGTCCTTGTTTTTAATTCGGTCAAAAAGTTGCCTTGTCACTACTTCAAACTCTTCGTCAAAATAGCCGCCAATTACAGAAGTGTCTATATATATTCGTTGTCTCATTCGTTAATGTTACTCAAATATAAGAAATTTTTTCATAGGTAAAATGTCATAAAAAAGGCGGGGGACCAAGCATTGCCGATATCTTACGGATTAATTTCTGATAAAAAAAATTACCACTTACATTTGCAAGAAGGCGAGAAGAAAATTTTTGCTTTTGGCATTAGTTCCTGTAAATGATTTTGCTGCTCATCGCTCAATAAAATATTTCTTAAATCTAATACTTTTAAAGCTTTTAAATTAATCAGCGTTTCCGGAAAATCTGCTAAATTATTGCTCCACATATCCGCAATTTCTAAACTTGCTAAATTTCCGAATTGCGGCGGCAAACCCTCTAATTCGTTTTGATTGATGTTGATGTATCTTAAATTTTTTAATAATCCTATTTCTTTGGGAAGGCGCTCGAGTCCGGTTTTATTACAGGTAAAATATTGCAGTTGTATTAATTCGCCTATGCCTTCCGGAATTTCCTTAATGCTGTTTTTACTCACATCTAAATACTGCAGATTTTTAAATTTAAAAATTTCGGGCGGGAAAGTTTTTAAATGTTTTCGTTTTAAATTTAATTTAATCACCTTATCGGGATTTTTTAAAGCCGAATCCAAATTAGTAAATGCTTCCATTTTCCAAATGGTAACCGAATCCAATAATTGTGCATCTAATTGTTTTGAAAAAACAAAAGATAAAAAGCAAATCAAAACTGATCTGCTAAAAACTCTTAAAATTATTTTATTAAACTTTTGCAAAATTTTTCGTCGTTTTTAATGGCTTCAATTAATTCTTCAATCGAGTTAAATTTTTTCTCGTCTCTTACTCTTTCTATAAACTCAATTTTTACGTTTTTATTATAAATATCCTGTTCAAAGTTAAAAATATTTACTTCTAATTTTAATTCGGGCGTATTATCTGTTGTGGGATTTGTGCCGATGTTCATCATACCATGCCCATTAAACCCATTCACCTCAACTTTTACAAAGTAAACACCCTTGGAGGGAATTAGTTTATCGGGGTTTTCAACTTTTAAATTAGCGGTAGGAATTCCAATGGTTCTTCCCAGCTTTTTACCGTGCACAACCAATCCGCTTAAAAAATAATTATATCCTAAAAATTGCGCGGCCGTTTTTACATCGCCTTCAAAAAGCGCTTTTCGTATTTTAGTGGAGCTGATATTTATTTCGTTAATTTCCTGAGCGGGAATTTCTTCAACTTCAAATCCAAATAATGTAGAAGCATTTTTAAACGTTTCAATATTTCCGCTCCTGTTTTTCCCGAATTTATGATCGTATCCTATCACCAAAATTTTTGTATTTAATTTTTCAACTAAAATTTCCTTAATAAATTTTTCAGGCTCAATCTGCGAAAATTCATTGGTAAAAGGATAAACAACCGTAAAATCAACTCCCGCCTTTCTTAATAATTCGGTTTTTTCATTTAAATCACTTAATAATTGTAAATCGTTTTGATTAGGAAATAATATTTTTCGCGGATGCGGATCAAAAGTAAACGCTATGGTTTTTCCCCCTTTCTTTTCTTTGACTTCAGCTAATCTCTTTAAAATTTTTTGATGCCCCAAATGCACCCCGTCAAAAGTACCAATGGTAACAATTCCTTGCCCTTCAAAATGCAAGTCTTTAAAATCAGTAATTATTTCCATAAAAAATTCAAACAAAAGTAAATAAACAGTTGATATATTTTAAAAAGATTTTATCGACCAAAGTCTGTATGTTTTAGATGAAATAAAAACCTTTCAACAATCTCTCATTTATTACCCAAATTGGTATTTTAATTATAAAAAAACATCTATATTTGCGCCCGTAAATTTGAATTCTTTTTTTATGTCGAAACAATCAGGAAAAATAACCCAAATCATTGGCCCGGTAATAGATGTACGCTTTGATTTAGAAGGCGGAAAATTACCCAATATTTTAGATGCCTTAGAAATTGTTCGTGCCAACGGACAAAAACTAATCATGGAAGTTCAACAACACGTGGGCGAAGATACCATTCGCGCTGTGGCCATGGATAGTACCGATGGATTAAATCGCGGTATGGAAGTGATTGGTACCGGAAGTCCGATTAAA
The DNA here is from genome assembly GCA_023251725.1 of Sphingobacteriaceae bacterium. Taxonomy (GTDB): domain Bacteria; phylum Bacteroidota; class Bacteroidia; order B-17B0; family Aurantibacillaceae; genus JAHEYG01. Next base: position 74,134 of record JAHEYG010000002.1, read on the forward strand.
ATGCCTACCGGCGAAAAAATTAAAGGGCGTTTATTTAATGTGGTGGGAGAAGCCATTGATGGAATTAATACCATGTCGAGTGAAGGCGGATACAGCATTCACCGTGCGGCTCCTAAATTCGAAGAATTAACCACAGCATCCGAAGTTTTATTTACTGGAATTAAAGTAATCGACTTAATTGAGCCTTATGCAAAAGGAGGAAAAATTGGATTGTTTGGTGGTGCCGGCGTTGGTAAAACAGTTTTGATTATGGAATTGATTAATAATATCGCCAAAGGTTACGCCGGTTTATCGGTATTTGCCGGTGTGGGAGAACGTACGCGCGAAGGAAATGATTTGTTGCGGGAGATGATTGAATCGGGTGTTATTAAATATGGCGATGCTTTTAAACATAGTATGGAGCAAGGCGGATGGGATTTATCGAAAGTAGATATTAAAGAATTAGAAAAATCACAAGCTACTTTGGTGTTCGGACAAATGAACGAGCCTCCGGGAGCAAGAGCGCGTGTGGCTTTATCAGGATTAACAATGGCCGAATATTTCCGTGATGGAGATGGAACCGGTCAGGGAAGAGATATTTTATTTTTTATAGATAATATTTTCCGTTTTACGCAAGCAGGTTCAGAGGTATCGGCTTTATTAGGACGAATGCCAAGTGCGGTAGGTTATCAACCAACATTAGCTACCGAAATGGGCGCCATGCAAGAGCGAATTACTTCTACTAAAAAGGGTTCTATTACTTCGGTTCAGGCGGTTTATGTTCCGGCCGATGATTTAACCGATCCGGCTCCGGCAACAACTTTTGCTCACTTGGATGCTACTACCGTATTAAACCGTAAAATTGCCGAGTTAGGAATATATCCAGCTGTTGATCCATTGGATTCTACCTCACGAATTTTATCGCAAGCAGTTTTAGGCGAAGCACATTATGGATGCTGCCAGCGTGTAAAAAGTATTTTGCAGCGTTATAAAGAATTACAGGATATCATTGCTATTTTAGGAATGGATGAATTAAGCGAAGAAGATAAATTAGTAGTTCACCGTGCCCGTCGTGTTCAGCGTTTTTTATCACAGCCATTTCACGTAGCAGAACAATTTACCGGATTAAAAGGAGTTTTTGTGAGTATTGAAGATACCATTAAAGGATTTAATATGATTTTAGATGGTAAGGTAGATGAATATCCCGAAGCAGCATTTAATTTGGTTGGAAATATTGAAGAAGCCATTGAAAAAGGTAAAAAGATTTTAGCAGAGTCGAAATAAGTTGATGGTTTATAGTCAATAGTTGATGGCAAAACACCGTATGTAAACTATAAACAATAAACAATAAACTATAAACTTTCACTATGAAACTGGAAATAATCACTCCCGATAAAAAACTTTACAGCGGAAATGTAAAATCTGCAACATTTCCGGGAAGTGAGGGTTCATTTGGCGTTTTAAATAATCATGCGCCAATGATTTCAACTTTAATAGCAGGAACGATTGAACTTACAGATGATTCCAACACAAAACATAATTTCGAAATTAAAGGCGGTGTTGTTGAGGTATTAAAAAATAATGTGATTGTATTATCTGAATAATTTTTAAAAAAAACATTTCATAAAAAAAGGAGTTAAAAATTTAACTCCTTTTTTTTATTTTAAGATATTTTATTCATTAACAGAATTCGTCATACACCATTTTCAAATGCTCAGAAATCATTTGTGCGGTTCTTCCTTCAATGTTATGGCGCTCCACAAAATGAACCAATTCTCCGTTTTTAAATAATGCAATTGCCGGCGAAGATGGCGGATAAGGCGCAAAATGTTTTCTTGCCTGATTTACCGCATCAGTATCAAAACCGGCAAAAACAGCCGTTAATTTCGACGGTTTTTTAGTATTGCTTAAACTCATTTTAATTCCCGGTCGGGCTGCCCCGGCCGCACATCCGCAAACCGAATTTACAACCACCAAAACAGTTCCCTGTTGTTTAATAGCCGCCTCAACCGAATCTGTACTGATTAAATCTTCAAAACCTACAGCTGTTAATTCAGCTTTCATCGGTTTTACTAACGCTTCTGGATACATAGTATTATTTTTATTTAACACAAAGTTAAAACAATTTAATGACAATTTTGGTTATTAATTTCGGTTCAAATTATTTAAAAAAATAAAAATCCTTCGTCAAAATACAACCTAAATGCATTAGATTTTTATGTAAATAATCATTGTAGAAGTATTGTTGAAAAATATGAGCCAAACGCGCCTAATATTGAGTGAGTAATTTTGCATTCTAAATTATATAGGATAGATTTGAACGATACTTTTTAATTTAATCTGTGTACAATCTAAAATCATGAAAAAAACATTCCCATTACGCATTTCATTTTTGGTGTACTTGTTTATTTTAGGTTTCAATTTTGCAAATGCGCAAGCTGCTAAAACACTTCCCAATAGTTTTGTAATTCACGGAAAACTAAGTGATGAACAATTAACTTTTTATACCAAAAGTATTGAAGCTGCAGATTTTGAACAATACCGTTTAAAAACCGTTTCATTAATATTGAAATTTAAAAATGGTTTTGTTTTAGAATTACTTTCTGCAAAAGATTTAATGGTAAAAAATAAAATTCAGAATATTGATTATAACGGTTATCCCGAAAATGTAAAAGCAATTAATTATAAATATCCACTATTTGAAATAAATAAGTCAGGATGGATAACTGCCGAAGCTGTAACCGCTACCGATACAAAATAAAATTGAATGAAAATTAAATCACTATATTATAATTTATTTTTCGTTGGATTTTTATTGTTTTCCAATTCATTTTTTTCTCAAGCGCCCCTAAATGACAATTGTGCCGGCGCAATTAATATTCCTTTAGCAACTCCGCCACCATGTGGTGTAGGAAACCAAGTTGGTGCAAATACTGTTGTTAACGGAACAAATGTAAACGCCACTCCTGGAAATCCCTATATATATCAAACCGGTTGTACTGGCGCAGCCGCTACTATGAATTTTCCTGCTAATGATGTTTGGTATTCATTTGTTGCTACGGGCTATCAATGTAACATTACTATTAATTCCACCTTCTCTACTCCAAACGTTGCTTTTTATTCGGGCAATTGTGCCGCACTCGGTGGAGGAATTGGAGGATGTGCCGTTGGAGCAGGCGGTGTAGTTACGTTAACAGTAACTCAATTGGTGCCGGGCACAACTTATTATTTACAAATAAGCGGCGCAACAGGACAATCCGGAACTTTTACAATGAATATTAATAATAGTATCAATTGCAATAACTGTTTGGTCAATTCAAATATCACAGTTAGTCCATTGCCCGTGGCAGGCGCTTACCCTCCTAATACAACTGTACAATTTTGTTTTCACGTTGGACAATACAATACAATTAATACAAATTGGTTACATGGCGTACAACTTTCTTTCGGTTCCTGTTGGAATCCGGCTTCACTCGTTACAAATATTCCTACACCTGCAGGTGCCGCCGGAACTTGGGCTTATTATCCCGCAGGAATAGGTGTGCAAAATGCCGTTAACTGGACCGCCGGTTGGTATTTCGATTTTAATCCGCCCGACGGCAATCCTAAAAATAATTTTGGCGATTTGCCTAGCGGAGTTGTTACTGCAGGTATGTGGAATTTCTGCGCCACTCTAACATCAAAAGCTGTTTGTACCCCCGGATGTAATTTATCTGTAACTTTTAATACAAGCGGTGATGGAGAATCCGGTTCCTGGGCAAATAATGGTTGTACCAATGATCCTCCTGCCGTTTTTCAAGCTATAGGTGCTTGTTGTCCACCAATTATGTCTTCAATTCCTGTAAAATGTTTTGGAACTGCTACCGGAACTGCTATTGCCACTCCTGTCGGTGCTGCGGGACCGTATACTTATAACTGGACCGGCCCAGCAGGTTACACCGCTACAACTGTTGGTGCTGTTGGAGCGAATACCATTACAAATGTTGTAGCCGGAATTTATACAGTTCAGGTAATTGATATAAACTTATGTTCAACTACAAACACGGTACAAGTAACACAACCTCCTGTAATTGTTTTAGTGCCTGCTTCAGTAAATGCAAGTTGTTTACTTAACGGTTCTGCTTCAGTGGTGGCTGCCGGCGGAACACCAGGATACACTTATACCTGGTCGCCCATTGGAGGAAATGCTGCTAACGCTCCTAATTTAACTCCCGGAACTTATACTGTAACAGTCGCTGATTCTAAAAATTGTTTGCAAACTGCAACGGTAAACGTAATTTTAGTTGGGGCTGTTTCTCCTGCATTTACCACTCCAACATATACACAATGTTTAACCGGAAATAGTTTTGTGTTTACTGCGTTAACAGCTGCCGGAACACACACTTTCAGTTTTAATCCTATTGCAGGTTCGCCCGCAAGTGGTTTTGTTACACCTTACGGACCAGTTAGTTTTACCGCACCCGGAACTTACACTGTTACACATACTGTTTCAACCGGAAGTTGTGCCTCAACTACCAATTCAGTTATTGTTATTAATCCACAACCAACCGTTACGGCTAATAACAATGGTCCTTTATGCATTGGTTCAAATATTGTTCTAACAGGTGGTGGCGGTACCACTTATTCATGGACCGGTCCTGCCGGATTTGTTTCTGCTTTACAAAGTCCAACAATTGTTGCAGCTACCGTAGTTAACGCCGGCGTGTATACGGTTACGGCAACACTCAATGGTTGTACGGGAACAAATACAACGCTTGTTTCATTAACTACACCAACAGCTTCGGCAAGTAATACCGGTCCGTATTGCGCAGGAACCACTATTCAATTAAATACCCCTGCTGCCACTTCTTATACATGGTCAGGGCCAAATGTTTTCAATTCGAATTTGCAAAATCCAACCTTAACAAATTGTACAATTGCAATGGCTGGAACTTATACAGTATTGGTTACTTCAGGTGTTTGTACTTCATCAGCAACAACAAATGTAGTTGTTAACGCCCTCCCAACACCGACAGCTAATAGTAACAGTCCGATTTGTGTTGGGCAAGCAATTAATTTTACCGGTTTGGGAGGATTAAATTATTCCTGGAGTGGTCCTTCAGGTTTTATTTCAGCCATCGCAAACCCAAATATTCCAATTGCAGCTGTTACTAATTCCGGGCCGTACACACTAACGGTTACCGATATTAATCTTTGTAAGAACACGGTGGTAACAATTGTGGTGGTAAATCCTTTACCAATAATTATTGTAAATAATCCTACTGTTTGCGTCAATCAAACTATTAATTTAACCGCAAATGGCGGAGCCGGTTATTTATGGAATGGCCCCTTAGCTTTTACTTCCATTCTGCAAAATCCAAATATTGCAAATGCAGTGGTGGGTATGACAGGAGTTTATAATTTAACCGTAACAAGCGCTGTAGGCTGTACCAACACCGCTGTATCCAATGTATCCGTATTTCCATTACCAAATCCTGCAATAACTTCAAATACACCTTGTGTTGGAAATACATTAAATCTTACTGGGAGCGGCGGTGCTGTTTATGGATGGTTGGGACCCAATAATTTTATTAGTCAATCTCAAAATCCGAATATTAATTTAGTTACTTTGGCTGCTGCCGGTGTTTACACACTGTTAGTAAGTTCTGGAAGTTGTACAGCCAGTATTACCGGCGTAATTTCAATTAACCCATTGCCAAGCCCTTTAATTGTTAGTAACAGTCCTGTTTGTATTGGGATGCCAATTAATTTTACAGGTAGTGGTGGTGTTTCTTATTCATGGAGCGGACCGGCAGGTTTTACTGACGCTACTCAAAATCCAACCATTGCAATTTCGGCTTTAAATAATTCAGGACAATATACTTTAACCGTTACTGATGCAAATAATTGCGTTAATTCAATTTCTTCAGGAGTTGTTGTTAATCCGCAACCTAACGTTTCCGCAACGGGGACAACTGTGTGCGAAAATGCTAATGCCAACTTAAGCGCTAATGGCGGTGTAACTTATAATTGGAGTGGCCCTGGTGGATATATTTCTATTTCACAAAATCCGATTATTATTGGTGCAACAATGGCTGCTACTGGGCAGTATACTGTTTTGGTTACTGATGTAAATACATGTACAAACTCTGCGGTTGCAAATATTATTATTAATCCTGCTCCTACGCCAAGTATTATTACTAATAGTCCAATTTGTATTAATGACATTTTAAATTTAGCTGTCAGTGGAGGTGTTTCTTATTCTTGGACCGGACCTGGCGGGTTTACATCAACTTCACCAAATCCAACAATTACTGCTACTTCTGTTTCTGTTGGTGGAATTTATGCAGTTACAGCAACTGGAATTGGTGGTTGCATTGGTAGTATAAATATTAATACAATTGTTAATCCTAATCCATCTGCAAACATTATTGCTGGTCCCAATAAGGGATGTGCGCCGTTGTGCGTTACGTTTACATGTATTAGTTCAGCTTCTTTGCAAAGTTGCGATTGGAATTTTGGAAACGGTTTAACATCAACAGGGCCTTCCAACGCCGGTACTTGTTTTAATTCAACAGGAATTTATAGTATTACTGCTTCTATTGTTGATGTTAATGGTTGTAGAAACTCTGCTACTTATACTGCGCAGGTATATCCTAAACCTATTGCTGATTTTAATTATCATCCTTATCATCCCATTGTAAACGATGGAATAACTTTTACTGATGCTTCTTTTAATGCTGCAATTACAGGATGGAATTGGTATTTTATAAGCAACGCTCAGTATCAGTCAAATTTACAAAATCCAACTTTTATTTATACAGAAGCCGGCGAATACCCAATTACTTTAGTGGTGATAAGCGATCACGGCTGTAAGGATACAGCGATAAAATTAATTATTGTTGGAGAAGATTTTGGGATTTTTGTTCCGAATGCATTTACGCCAAACGGTGATGGTTTAAACGATGTGTTTCAACCAAAAGGATTTGGAATTATTAAATATGCATTAAGGATGTTTAACCGTTGGGGGGAAGAATTATTTTATACTGAAGATTTTTTCCATCCTTGGGATGGAGTCTACCAGGGCAGATTATCGCAAGACGATATTTATATTTGGAAAATTAACGTAGTAGATGTATTCAGTAAAGCTCATGAATATACAGGGCATGTAACTCTTATAAAATAAAATTTTCCCCCATTTTATTTCCTATTTGTAAAATCTATATACTTTTCGCGAAAAGTTTTCACAAAAATCGAAGTTCTTTTTTATTGAGAATTAATTTGCGTGTATTTTGAAGCTCTATTCAAATCCAAATTAATTCCTAAATCATTACAGTGTATGAATTTATATTTATTCATTAATACTAAATAGTCGAACCTCATATTCTCTATAAGCATTGATAACATTACGTTTGTTCAAAAACTGTGTGATAAAAATCTGCCGAAAAAGCTAAAAAAAGGTTTAAAAAGCGGCAGATTTGTATAT